>CAYHAJ010000194.1:0-7097 GCA_964354535.1 uncultured Pirellulales bacterium | reverse complement strand
GCCGCACTTGGGGTGGCTCAACAGCTCCTTTTCCGTGCGAAGACCCAGGAGGTGGTGCAACAGGCCGGTGTCGCGGAGATAGACCTTGGGCGATTTCACCTGCCTCTTCTTGATGTTGGCGTGCCACGGCTGGAGTTGGCGGATCATATACAGGTCCGTCAGAGTGTCCAGGTAACGGCGAACGGACTTGCCGCCTTCGCCCATAGAACCGGCGATCTCGGTGTTGTTCCAGATCTGACCGTGATAATGGGCAACCATAGTCCAGAAACGCAGGAGCGTTGTGGAAGGCGCGGACAGCCCCGCCTGGCCCAGGTCTCTGTCGATGAAGGTTCGGATGAAATCTCCGCGCCACAGCGCGCTGCGGTTATCGTCCTCGGCCAGAAAGGACAAGGGAAAACCGCCGCGGAGCCAATGGGAGACATGTGCCGCAAATCCTACCTCCTCAAGACTGAAGCCGCTCATGTGCACCTACGCGATTCGACCCGCCAGGGATTCCGAGGATTGGCGCAGCAGCCCTGGCGAGGCACTGCCGAGGATCAGAGACCGGGCAGGCAAAGGCACGCGATCCGCCAGAACCCGCAGTACCGGAAACAGGTCAGGCCGCCGCTGTATCTCGTCAATGACCACCAGATCCTTCAACCCGCTCAGGGCAGTCATGGGTTGATCCAGACGGGCGAGACTGGCCGGGTCCTCCAAGTCGAAGTAATTGGGCGAGCCCGGGGAGAGCAGTTGGCTGGCCAGGGTTGTCTTGCCGCATTGCCTGGGCCCCAACAAGGCCACAACCCGGCCTCTCGCCAGTGCTTGGCGTACCGATTCGATGAGTCTTGGTCGTGCGATCATGAACATAGAATACCATGAAAATTGGCCGCCGCAAGGCACATTTTCATGGTAGAAGGTTGGCGTATCTCGCACCACCGGTGTCCGATGCAACTGAAACGACGCACGCGGGACGCCACCGTAACGAGCCGCGCAACCGCAACCGCGACTGCTTAACGTCTCATCCCCGGTCAGGGTTTTTGAGTTCTTCGGCTTTGGGGAGGTCCTTCAGGGAGTTGAGGCCGAAGATTTCGAGGATTCTTTTCGTCGTGCCGGGGAACGTATGGTGTGCCGAAACATAAATGGCTGAGAATGAAACAGTTAACTGTCTCGATGTAATTTGTCGATACAACTTGCAGATTGCACGATGCGTCGGTATTATGGGGTCGAGCGTGCGCCGAAAGGGGACGATATGATCGAAAGAGAGATCGCCGGCCACGTACGGCAGGTGTTTCAGCAATATCCCGTAGTCACCCTCACCGGCCCCAGGCAGTCCGGCAAGACTACCCTGTGCCGGTCCGTCTTCCCAGATATGCCCTATGTCAACCTGGAGGCCATCGATGAGCGGGAGGCTGCCAGTCAAGATCCTCGTGGATTCCTTTCTCCTTACCGCGAGGGGGCCATCCTGGACGAGATCCAGCGGGTCCCCTCATTGACTTCCTATATCCAGGTCCATGTGGATGAGGTCAGACGCAACGGTCTGTTCATACTCACCGGCAGTCAGCAACTCGAAATCTCCCAGACCGTGAGCCAATCCCTCGCCGGCCGCACGGCGGTCGTGCGTCTTCTGCCGTTCTCAGTAAGCGAGGCAAGCCAACTGAACCCCTTGCACGACATTGATACTCTCTTGTACACCGGATTCTACCCCAGAATCTATGATCAGCGAATCAACCCCACCCAGGCTCTGGCCGACTATTTCGAGACCTACGTCGAGCGGGACTTGCGACAACTCAGTGAGTTGCGAAACCTCTCGGTATTTCAACGGTTTGTCAGAATCTGCGCCGGACGCGTAGGACAACTGCTCAATACGCAGAGCCTCGGAGCGGATGTCGGCATCTCACACACTACCGTCCGGCAGTGGTTGAGCCTGTTGGAGGCCAGCTATGTGATCTTCCTTCTGTATCCCTATCATGGCAACTTGGCCAAGCGTCTCATCAAGTCTCCGAAACTCTACTTCTACGACGTGGGCTTGGCCGCCTACCTGCTGGGGATCGAGAACCCCAAACAGATGGCCACCCATCCGTTGCGGGGAAATCTCTTCGAGAATTGCGTGGTGATCGAGGCTCTGAAGCACCGCTACAACACGGGGCGAACCAACAACCTGTATTTCTATCGTGACAGCGCCGGCCGCGAGGTCGATCTGATCTACATGATCGCCCAGCACCCGGTCCCGATCGAAATCAAGGCCGGGCAAACAGTGGTTCAGGACTTCTTCCAGGGCTTGAGTCACTTTGAGAAAGTCATGGGGAGTCTTTCTCACGGAGGGGTCCTTGTATACGGGGCAGACAAAGAGTCCGTTCGGGGCGGCATCCGCGTGGTTGGTCTTCGGGGGCTTTCCAAGACTCTCGACGAGCTGGATAGGGCCTGACCGCGCAGACCGGGCAAGGATGACGCGTCTCATCCGTCTGCCATGTGTGCCACGAGGCTGTCTCTCACGCCGGCCGCCTCATTCCCTTCCCAATGCCTTGCGGCGTCGCTACCCACGAGCTACCCCCGGTCGGGATTCTTGAGCTCTTCGGCTTTGGGCAGGTCCTTCAGGGAGTTGAGGCCGAAGATCTCGAGGAACTTCTTGGTCGTGCCGTAGAGCATCGGGCGGCCGAGGATCTCGGCCCGGCCCGTGATCTTGACGAGGCCCTTGTACATGAGGCTGCGAACGACCTCGCCGACGGCGACGCCCCGGATCGCTTCGATGTCCGCCCGGATGATCGGTTGCTTATAGGCGATGATCGCCAGCGTCTCCATCGCGGCGGGGCTGAGCTTGTTGTCGCTGCGGACCCGCAGCATCTTCTTGAGCCAGGAATTGTAAGTGTTCAGGGTCAGCATCTGGTAGCCGCCGGCGATCTGCTCGATGCGGAAGGCGTGGTTCTCGGTCGCGTACTTGGCGTTGAGGCTCTCAATGCTCTCGCGGACCTGCTTGGCCGTCGTCTCCACGATCCCGGCCAGCTTGCTCTCCGTCAGCGGCTCGTCCGTAGCAAAAAGGATGGCTTCCAGCACCGACTCCACGGTCGGTGTCTCCGATTGCGGATTGCGGATTGCGGATTGCGGATTGCCCGCAGCGTCCTCCTCGA
This sequence comes from uncultured Pirellulales bacterium, assembly GCA_964354535.1. Lineage (GTDB taxonomy): Bacteria > Planctomycetota > Phycisphaerae > Sedimentisphaerales > Anaerobacaceae > PLanc-01. The sequence continues at coordinate 3,993 of CAYHAJ010000194.1, read as the reverse complement.
AAGGAACGGACTGGGCCTGCGCGCCATTCTCTACCTCACTCTGAGCCGCCACCGCCGCTTCGTTGCCCGATTCCGGATTCTGCATCTCGGATGGCGGATTCGTGTCGTCGGTCTTTGTCAATCCGCAATCCGCAATCCGCGATCCGCAATCTTTCTGTTCTTCCGTCATATCGTCTTCCATGTGAATGGGTCGGCGTCCTTCTTGCTGATCTGAATCGTGACTTCGCCTGCCAGGTTCTTGATCTGTCCGGCCAGCTTCTTCAAGATGAACCGTTCCGAGACGGTGTGGCTCAGACAGATGCAAGTCAATCCGGCCTCCTGGGCGGCCAGCGCCTGATGGTGCTTGAGCTCGCCCGTCAGGTACAGGTCGGCGCCGGCCGCGATGATGAGATTCAGGATCTCGCCGCAGGTGCCGGCACAGACGGCCGCCTTGCGCACGAGCCGCTTCTGGTCGCCTACAAGTCCGACCGCTTTGGCTCCGGTCCGGCGTTTCACCGCCTCGATGATCCGATCCAGCCGCATCGGCTCGGCCAATGGGCCGATTCTACCCAGACCGAAGCGGCTTGCATAATCGAAAAGCTTGTAGATGTCAAATGCCGGCACCTCGTAAGGATGGGCCTTCTTCATCGCCTGCACCACCGCCTCGACCTTGTCCGCCGGCACAATGGTCTCAAAGCGGGCCTCGTGGACCTGTTCGAATCTACCCTGTTTGCCGATGGCCGGATTCGCTCCTTCCAGGGGCAGAAAAGTCCCGGTCCCTTCCGTGTGGAATCCGCAGTTGCGGTAGTTGCCGATCCAGCCTGCCCCGGCCTCGAAAACCGCGTTGGCCACCTGGGCCATCGCGTCCACGGGCACGAAGACCACGAACTTGTAGTACTCCTGCGGTGCGTACTGGACGTAATCGCCGATGGGCTTGGGGTCTTGGATACCCAGGATCTCGGCGAGGCCATCGTTTACGCCTCCGCCGACGGCGTCCAGAGCCGTATGGATGGAAAAGACTGAAATCCCCGAGCGGATGATTTCGTGGGCGCTCTTGGAAGGGCCATCGGTCCTGATTCTCTTGAGCCCATCCCAAATGACCGGGTGATAGCTCAAAATCAGGTCCGTCTGGAGCTCTTTCGCCTCGGCTACGACGGCCTGCGTCACGTCGATCGTGAGAAGGATGTTCTTGACGTCCTGCTCGGGGTCGCCGATGAGCAGTCCCACGTTGTCCCACGGCTGGGCCAACCCCAGCGGTGTGATCTTCTCCACGACCGCCGCAATCTCCTTCACCTTCATTGCTGTACCCCCGTCTTTGTAGGGTGGGGCTTGCCCCACCAATTCTCTCCATCATGCGGATCTCGGTGGGGCAAGCCCCACCCGACATTCCTGCTCGATGGCTTGCGCAAAGCCCTCGGCGAGTTTCTTGGTTGCCGGCCCGGCTTTGCCTTCACCCACCGTATGTCGCTCCACGCGGACGACCGGCAACACTCCCATCACCGTGTTCGTCAGGAAGATCTCGTCCGCTTCCAGCACGTCCGCGATGTAGAGGTCCTTCTCGACCAGTTCGATGGATTGCCGTCGGGCCGATTGGCGGATGACTGTCCCGGCCGGGTCGGTGAGGGCCGGCACTTCCACCGCAGGGGCGTAGAGCACTGACTTCTTTACGAGGAAGACGCTGCTCAGGCAGGCGTCGGCCAAGCGGCTGTCCTGCGTGAACCACAATGCTTCGGCCGCCCGTCGCTGCCGCGCGAGGTCCAAGGCGAGCAGACGCGGCAGAAAGCTCGTTGTCTGATGGCCGTGCGTCGGGTCCGTCGTGTTCCGGTGGAAGGGGCAAAGGATGACCAGGACGCCGGTCCGATAGTAGTCCAACGGGTAGGGCACGAACGCGGTCGCCGTGATCGCCAGCGTGGCTTGGCGCTGCTCCCCGGATTGGGCGAGCGGGCCGTTGGTCAGCGTCAGCCGCAGCCGGGCGTCGGCCAGGCCGTTGGCCTCCAGCAACCTCTGGATGGCCTCTTCGATGTACTCCCGGCGGTAGGCATGAACGATGGACAGGGCCTCGGCACTGAAGAACAGCCGGTTCAGATGGTCGGCGAGGCGAAAGACGACGCCGTTATGGCTGCGCATCGTCTCAAACAGACCGGCGCCATAGAGGAAGCCACTGTCGCTGACCGCGATCCGGGCCTCTTCCCCATCGATCAGATTGTCGTTCAGGAAGACCTTCTCGGGCATGGAATTGGCTCGTCCTGCGCCGGCGGTTTCTCTCGTTCGATGGTGAAGAGCCACCATCTTGTCTTGTTCTGCCGCTTCGACCGTGCCTGGCGCTCGAAGCAGAGCGTCATGAGCGGGCCTTGCGCGGTGGCGATCTTGAACCAGTGCTTGCGGAGGTACATTTCACCACTGCCGTGTCGGCACGGCCCATCTTCCTTCCAGGCCTGCAGCACCGCCGCGACGGTGTATTCCCGGCCGCGCCACACGAATCGCTGCGGCAGCCCCGGCTCGCCGCGGGTCATGCCCGCCGTGTCGAACGTTCCGGCGACCGGCTGGATAGGCTCACTGACGAATTCCTCGGCCATGCTCCCGTATCTCCTCGATGATCGCAACGCCCGCAGAGGTGCCGATCCGGTCGGCGCCGGCGCCCAGCATCGCGAGGGTCTGCTCAGCCGTTTTGATTCCGCCGGCCGCCTTGACTTTGCACTTCGGAGCGCTCTCCCTCATCAGTTTCACATCCTCCACGGTCGCTCCGCCCGCCGGGTGAAAGCCCGTGCTCGTCTTGACGTAGTCGACGCCCGCCTGCTGGGCGATCTGGCAGGCGAAGACCTTCTGGTCGTGCGTCAGGACCGCCGACTCGATGATGACCTTCAAGAGGACGGCCGGCCTCATGACCCGGCAGACCCTTAAGACCGTCATCAACTGATCCAGCAGATAGCGGGCGTCGCCCTCGACGATCGCGGCCAGATCGGCCACCATATCGATCTCGTCCGCACCGGCGTAGATGGTCTCCTGGGCTTGGGCGGCCTTGATCTTTGTCGTATCGGCCCCGAGCGGCAGACTCACGACGCCCGCCACCTGAATAGCCGTCTGCTGCAATCGATCCGCCGCCAGAGACACCCACCGGCCATTGACGCACACCGCATGGAAACCGTAAGCCACAGCCTCGTCGCAGACCCGCAGAATCTCCGCCTGTGTCGCTTCGGCTTTCAGGAGCGTATGGTCGATGTACTGGGCCACATTCGTGGCGGCGGCCTGCTCGACCGCTGTTTCCTGCGATTCCGATGGCATTATTGAAAACTCCGCATCCATTGCTCTGTCCGGCTGGTGGAGAAACCGTTCGTAGTCCAATGGTAATCGAAGACCGCTGCCCCTGCAACCTCGACCCCGCGTAGGATCCGTAGGATGTCTGGCCGGCATATGGTGGTGGGTTCCAGATTCATCGCGCCGGAGTCGGCCCTGGAATTTGGCTTTGTTTCGCACGGCTGATCCCACCAACTGCACCGGCATCCTTGCCAACCTTTCTCCGACCCCCACAGGAATTGGCTTTGTTTCGCACGATCGCCCCGACCCGCGGCATCGGCGGTCTTGCCGGGTCCTGTCCCTGTCTGTCCGTCCGGGATTGGCTTTGTTTCGCTGAAACCCTGCCGGCCAGGGGCTTCTGTGGTCGTGGCGGGGCAAATTGGCTTTGTTTGTACAACGAGCTCTGGGGAAGGCCAGAGGCCTCGGGGGCCAGGGGCGGGGGAGCCCCACAGTCCCGTCCCCCAGATCCCGGCCCACCCGGTGCCGCCGGCAATTGGCTTTGTTTTGCCAAGGCCGTTTGCACGGCCAATTCATCATAACCATTTTTCCATACAACGACCCGCTCAAAGGCTAAGAGAATCCTCCGGGTGGCAGCCTCAAGGCCGGAAGGCCTTGGGGATGGTTGCATGTTGCTCGTGCGCCAACCCCCGTTTCCTGGGTCTGGCCATCCCCAAGTCCGGAGGACTTGAGGCTGCCACCCGATCTCACCGGGACCAGTCT
>CAYHAJ010000193.1:0-8937 GCA_964354535.1 uncultured Pirellulales bacterium | reverse complement strand
TCCTTTTTTGCGAGCTTTTGCGTTCCTTGCGGCTATACTGCATGGGTGACGATGGATGAGTTCCGTGGCAGAAGAATCCGTGTGCAGCCGTGCGGCCAAGACCATTTCCAAGTTGTGTGTGCGACATCAGCGATGACGAAGGGGGGGAACTGGGGACGCACCCTATTTTCCGATAAGGCGAGGATAGATACTCACACTACCTGCGTCTGGCGTGTGTCAATCGAGCCGGGGCGGATTACAGCTATGATGCCGCCAGCCGGCTGTTATATGTTGACAACCAGACCGGCAACGGGCAACATAAGTATGCCTACAGCTATGATTATGTGGGCAATCGCAACGATATGGGGAAACTGGGGACGCACCCTATTTTTCGATAAGGCGAGGATAGATACGCACAATACCTGCGTCTGGCGTGTGTCAATGGGGCGGACACACTGCGGGTCATCCATATAGGGTTCCTGTCAAGTAAAAAAATATTTTCTCCGGACCGAAAAGTGCACCGCCACAAAGTGGATGCCGTCTATCGGTTGTCTTCTGCTGTCGGCGGTTTTGCTACGCGACACCAACGTACCGAAACGTCCTGGACCCCTCGCTCTGCTTCGCACCTGCCAGTTCTCTTGGAATTCATTCGTCGAGTCCGCCAGCCCGGGCCGGCAGCTCTTTCGTGCAGTCATCCATCCGGATCTAAGCCAGGCCCCCAGATCGAGGACCTGACCCCATCCCGACTCTGCGGGACCAGAACAACGTCAGTACCGCACCCGGTTCAATTGGAGGTCTCTCCTCTCGGAGAGACCGGACACATCTGTGACTGACCTGGCCGGGCCAGATCGTCAAACCTGTCTGACTCCGGACGCGGGCGAAAGAGAAGGCGAAGGACCGAAGTCGTTTCGTCGCTTATCAGAAGGAGGCGGCGGCCGTCCAATCACACCTGTGGGTCTGAGCCAACCCCGAATCCAAGATCGACCGCCGCCTCGCTACGCTCATCCGAACACCCGCGTCAGATCGAAGTTCTCCTGCCGTTTCATCATAGAGTAGGCCGCCTTACTCCACTTCGCCGCCAACGCCTTGGTCGCCAACGCCCCGTTGCGTTGGGCCCGCTTTTTGTCGTAGAAGCTCTTGGCTTGGGGACACGTCCGCAGGGCATGGTGCACCGCCTCCACGAACGCCCAGGCCAGATAGGGGTTGCCGTTCTTGGCGTCGGGCTTCGCGGGGCCAGCCCTCAAAGTAACAATTAAGGACTAAAGGACACCGGGGACAGCCACCTATCATTAGTAGACAATATACTGCCAGAATGTGCGAGATCGCCGTTTTTTGCCGGTTGCGGGGATTTCGAGCACAATGAGTTTGACTGGCTGTACCGCACCGACGGCAATCTCAGCAGCTTCGCTGGAAGTGATGGTTGTTAGCCGCAGATTTCGCCGATTTGCGCAGATCTCCAACCGAGAACTGGGAACTGACAACTGATGTTTCACCACAGAGACGCAGAGGACACGGAGATGGGAGAACGGAGGGCAGAGGACACACTGACGATGGGTATGGAACCGGTGATGGATCAGACCCCTGGACAAACGTACCTCGCTGCTGTCCATCGCGGCGGAGGTCTTTCCTCCCCGACCGCCGGGATCGTCAGGCCGTGTTGCACTTCGCGTGTTAGTCCGCCGCATCTGGGCAACAGCCCGTGCAGGTTTGACCCCCGGCCTCCCTTTACCCCAGATATCCGATAACCCGCTGTTTCGGCCTTCTACCGAACAACCGCAATACTCACGAATCGTCCGTACGCCCCATCATCAGGTGTCCGGATACCTTGCGCCAGCGTCGATGATGTGCCCGTTTCGAGGTCAACTCGAATCAAGTAGGATCCCGCACCGTATTTTGAGCCAAAGTCGGCAATAAGCAGGTCACCGTTTGCATCAAAAGCGAGCGCCGTGGCCCGGCGCACAGTCCTGACCGCCGTATACTGTCCTGTGCTTGGATCGACGCGGAGAACTGGATCGGATTCTCCGAGTGAAATGTAGAAATACCCGTCTGGGCCCACGGCAATCGCTGAAGGAAATAGCCCCGGATCGAAGTCGATACGCGTCTGGGCCCCCGTCTGTGGGTTGATGCGCATGACTCTGAGGTCGTTCGTTCGCGGCCCTCCTGACATCCGCAAAACGCCCACGACAATCACGTCGCCATTCGCATCGATCGCCAGGCCGCTTACGTTATATAAGCCTATAGCAATATCCACAATGTCCGTATATGTCTGCGTAGCCGCATCGATGCGACCCAAATAGTGCTGCGGGTTCCAAGATTCCCCTCTCGCCGTCGTGACAAAGATATTGTCGCGTTCATCGACGGCAATACCGGTGACGTCCCCTATGGTAGAACTGGCGCCGCCGGCACAGAGTGTCGACCGCGCGCCCGTTTCCGGATCAAGTATTTCGTAGCCATTGAGCACGTGTCCTTGGGAATCCACAGCAATCGGGGCTCTCACACTTCCTATATAAGATTCCTTTCCTGTTATGGGATCGATTCGATGGAGGCCCTGCGAATGCGTGGCAGCCAATATATCTCCCGGCTTGATGACCATATGAGCGGTGCTTGAGACTTCATTCGATGGTTCCGTCTCGGTTGTGCTATTCGCCGCGGTAACAATGTAGTAGCAGGTGGTGCCCAATGCCATACCGGTATGATAGTAGGGCGGCCCCAAAACTGATATTCGGTTGTCGGACAATGTGACATGGCCCGTCGTATTCCAGTATATGTTGTAGCCCAGTGCGCCGTTCACCTCATCCCAATTCAAGAGGATCTGACCATCCCCGGGAACCGCACTCAGACCTGTGGGGGGGCCCGCCAAAATCGAACAATTCCCGAAGTACACACATTGGACAAAGCACGGTACGTCGCCGATGATGCTGAGGATGCCGTCGCGGTTGCAGTCGCCAACAGCGAGAACGTCCACACCGCTGGGGTAGTTGTTGAAATAGACACCCTGCACGAACGGCGGCACGTCGCCGATGATGCTCACCAGTCCGTCGTCGTTCCAATCATGCAGTTCGCCCGCCAGCCGAGGGGTCATCGATCCGGCCAGCAGGAGTATCGCCCCCACCGCATACCAGGGATTCATGCCTGCCGGGGCAAGTCGGCCGTCTGTGAGTCTGCTCTGCACGATGCACCTCCTGCTCTCGGAGCCGCCCGGGGCCGCGTCTTCAACACGCACCCGACATTTCCCATAGGACGTTCGCTCGGCAACAGCGTCGGTCTCCTAACCGGCAAGTATACCGCCATCCCCCCGAGGAATTCCAACGCAAAATGCTCCCTGGCACGGCAACCGACGACGGATGGAGGTAAAACCGGCATTCAGGATGCCGAGACAGGTGTTTTATCCCAAGGTTGTCGATCGGGGATCCCGGGGACATCGATGAAGGGCGGTCCGTTAAGGAAATCAAAGAAAAGGTCTCCCGCCACCGAGAGCTATGTTGGCGACTACTGCTATCGGTAAGGGAGAACGCGACGGTGTCAGGGTTATTCGCCCCTACGAGGTCTTTTGGGGGGCTTCTTGCGTTTTTTGCGGCTCCCTACTCGTTTGGCTTCGGCTCTGCTCTTCCCGGCCCCCGACTTCGATCATCCCTCCGGATCGCCCGCCCCGCAGCCGGGAATTGGTGGACGCAACGAGGTGTATATCGTCGATATCCCCGAGGATATCACGGTGGACGGGCCGGAGGGACCGCTCGAGGGAACCGCGACGGCCTTTCCGATGCCGCCGTTGGGCACAGTGCAGCGGAGGCTGACCCGGAGTGACTCGGACTGCGGCGGGATCATTCGCTGCAGCTTGGATGGCTCCCGGATTGCCTTCACGCGGGGCGGGCAGATCCATTTCATCTCCCCGCTCGGCGGTGTTCCGGTCCAGGCCACGTCGCTGCCGGCCAGCGCCACCAACCCGTGGTGGGAACCGTCGGGCAACTATCTGTATTGTGTCTCCGACAACTCGATTTGGCGCACGAATGTCATCCCGGGCGATGCGCACTTCGGGGAATCGCAGCGGATCACGGACCCGATGCTTTATCCGGGCCGTTCGCCCAATGCCCTTTGCGTCGCGCCCAACGGCCAGTGGATCGCCTTCAATCGGAGCCTCGACCGAGGAGACGGAGCCTTCGTCAACCAGATCTTCCTTGCCGCGCTCCCGCCGAAATAAGGAACGGAAAGAACGGATCGGTTACGGTTTTCCGGGGACCGGCGGTGATTTTAGGCTCGCCGTAGGGGATGTCGCCCGCCGTCCGGTGGTGCTGCCGTCTGGCGCTGGTTTCTGGATGATTGCCCAGTGTATGAAGAGCGCGCCAGACCAAGGTTTTTCCCTAACGAAAAGGCCTGACGTGCCCAGGTATGAGTTCAGGGGATTATGCTTGTCGGCTTCACGGTCCCGAGAGGAGTGGATGCCGGTTCCTGTTGGGGAAATACACGATGACCAGGGCACTGTGCTACGGCACGACGATCAGCGTCGTCTTGGCCTGCGCGCTGACCGCTCGCGCGGATGATTACGACCGGTACGATTTCTCTCTGCGTCTCCCCGCGGCCTTCAGTCGGTTCTCCTCGTATGCCAGCGTCACCGCCAACGGCAACGCGCAAGCCGCCAGTGAGTGGTCCAGCTCGATCAACCCCGCCTCGGCCGCCTGGCCGCATTTGGGGCTGCCCTACGCCAACAACGGCTCGGCGCAGTTCTCTGCGCTGCGGTTCGCGGAGGGCACCGACGTTTACGTGGTAGCCGAGGCGGCCGTCCTGGACGCCAACGAGTGGGGCGTGTTCGTGCCGGTGGCGGCGCAAGTCCGCAGCGACCACGAACCAACCAGCGCGGGGCCGGGTTTCGAGTTCGAGGCGGATTACTGCCAGGCGCAGTGGGGCCAATTGCTTGCCGACGATTGGGCCGTCGGCGCGAATTTCAACTACATGGCCACCGATACGCGGTTTGATGTCTCCGGAACGCCGCTGGCGCGGACCCGGAGCGATGCGTATGATTTCCGACTGGGCGTGCTGCATCGGCCGCTCGACGCACTGCGGGCGGGGCTGACGGTGGACTACGGCTGGGCGCCCGCCTGGACGGACCGCTTCGATGCGTTCGGGCTCGGCACAGGCACCGTGCGCTCGAAAGATGTCACACAACGGGTGCTGGTCCGGCCCGGCCTCGTCTGGCAGTACGTACCGCACGGAAATCTCTCCGTGGACTACCAGGGCGGCGTCTTCTGGAATGACACCGGCACGCTGTGGGTGCATCGCTTCCCGATTGGTCTCGAGTATTGGCTCGTGCCGCGCGGGTGGGTCGCCCGCATGGGCACGACCGTGACCGCCGGTACCGGGATGGCGATCGGCAAACGCATCTTTGTGAACCTTGCCTATCAGTACGGCATGTTTCCCGAATTGCACCCGGAGTTTGGCTCCGCGCAGACGTTCGCCTTGTCGGTGGCCGCCGGATTTTAGAGGAAGACGACGGTCGCCGCACCTCGGGCTCTTTTGGGGCGAACACGGTCCACTTCTTCCGGAGGAAATCTGCGCTCATCCGCATCTATCGGCGGTTGAAGTCAGGCTTCAGGCTTTAGGCATTTGGCGGGAGGCGGGGAGACAGAGGTCAGGGGTATGCCCCCTTCGGGCGGTAGTCGCGTGGATTAAGGCACGCGTCGTACGTGGTACGAGGGTTTGAAGAGCGTGAAGAGGCAGCTATGGCCTACGGCCTGCGGCCTACCGTCTCCGCCCGCGACCAGAACCGCATGAGCCGAAAGAAATGCAGAAGGGCGAAAAAAGAGGTAGGGGCGAAAGATCTCTCGCCCGGACAAAGGGCGAATGGTTATTCGCCCCTACCGTGCGGCTACGGCGGGCCAGGTTTGTCAGACGGTGGCAGGAGAGGAGCTGCGCCGGGCGGAGGTCGTGCCTACCGCGACGATGCGCGTGGCCTTTCTCTCGGTTTTCAGCGTGCAGCTTGCTCCGACGGAGCGCCACTTGCGATAGCGGCTTTCCCGAAGCTCGTCGGTCGTCATCCGCCGCAGCTCGGTGAGCGATTGGGCAATGTACGACTCCACGTTGTGGACCGTGTCGTGCACATTCCGGTGGGCGCCGCCGACGGGTTCGGGGATGATCGCGTCGAGGAGGCCGAGCTTGAGCAGATCTTTACTGGTCAACTTCAGGGCCTCAGCGGCGTCCGGAGCCTGGGAGCCGTCCCGCCAGAGAATCGCGGCGCATCCTTCCGGCGAGATCACCGAATAGTAGGCGAATTCGAGCATGGCCAGCCGGTCGCCCACGGCGATGCCCAGGGCCCCGCCGGAACCGCCCTCGCCGATGCAGATGCAGACGACCGGGACCTTCAGCCGCGACATCTCCATCAGATTGACGGCAATCGCCTGGGCCTGGCCCCGCTCCTCGGCCCCGATGCCCGGATAGGCGCCGGGAGTGTCGATCAACGTCACAATGGGCAGGCCGAACTTCTCGGCGAATTTCATCTTCGCCAGGGCCTTACGATAGCCTTCCGGATTCGGGCAGCCGAAGTTGCAGGTGATTTTCTCCTTGGTGGTCCGGCCCTTGTTCTGGCCGACGAGCAACACCTTGTTGCGGGCGATCTGTCCAATGCCCACGACGATGGCGCGGTCGTCGCCGAAACAGCGGTCGCCGTGCAACTCGCGGAAGTCCCGCACCATCAGGTTGAGGTAGTCGGTCAGGATGGGTCGCTGCGGATGACGGGCCACCTGGACCGTCTGCCAGGCGGTCAGATTCGAGTAGACCCGCTTCAATTCGGCGATCCTCTCCTTCTCGATCCGCCGGATCTCCACCGAGTAGTCGATCCCCTTCCGCATGGCGAGTTTGCGCAACTCCTCCACCTGTTGCTCTAACTCGACTACCTTCTGCTCGAAATCCAGGTAGCCTCCCGCTCTATTACCTTCGGACGCCATAGCTTTGCTTAGACCACTCCGTTGCGTGCAGTTCCCGTTAACCTGCGATGCGTATGTTCTCTATAAGAAGGCCGACCGCAAGAGGAGCGGCGGCGGAGATTCTCACGGCCAAGTTTCTTGGCTCTCCTGCAATCCTCAGATGGTAGCATTTCCGGCCAGCGAAGCAAAGAAAAAATTGACAGCCGCCGTCCCAGACTATACTTTTGGATGCTGTCGGCGCCACACCTTTCGTTTGTAAGGCCTTGTTCGTGAAGAATTTACGTCAAGTTACCGTCATCGGGTTGGGGCTCCTGGGCGGCTCGGTCGCGCTGGCCGTGCGTCAGCGAATGCCCGGCACCGCCGTCGTCGGCTACAGCCACCGTCCGTCCACACGGCGGCGGGCGAAGGCCCTCGGCGTGGTGACGGAGACCGCGGCGCATCTCGATGCCGCGGTCACGAACGCCGACCTAGTCTTGCTGGCCACCCCGATCTTCACCTTTGAAAGGTACTTCGGGGATTTGTCGGGAGCCGTTGGGCCCGGCTGCATCGTCACCGATGTCGGCTCGACCAAGGTCCTGCCCCACCTGTGGGCGGAGCAACGGCTGACTGGGCACGTACGATACGTGGGCTCCCACCCGGTCGCCGGCTCCGAGCAGCGCGGCGTAGAGTTCGCCCGAGACGACCTTTTCGACCAGGCCCGCTGCATCCTGACGACGACGCCGACCACGGATGGCGACGCCGTCAAAACGCTCCGAAGTTTCTGGTCGGCCCTGGGCTGCTCGGTCCAGGTGATGAGTCCGGCCGAGCACGATCGGGTGTTCGCCAACATCAGCCACCTGCCCCACGTAATGGCGGCAGGACTGGTCAATGCCAGTGATGAGGCCGAGATGTTGTTCGCAGGCAAGGGCTTTCTCGACAGTACGAGAATCGCGTCCGGCCCGCCGACCGTCTGGACGGATGTTCTCTTGGCCAACCGCCGGAATATCGCCGACGGCCTCGACCGCGCGATCGCGGAACTATCCAAGTTACGAACGGCCATTGCGGGGGGCCAGAGAGAGCAGATCGAGCAGTTGCTGGAAGCGGCCCGCAGCAAACGCGCGAAGCTCGTCAAATACAAAATCCGGAAGAAGGAACTACCGTCGTGAGACAATGGCGTGTTGAGGTTTTCAATCGGCCCGACCTTGCCGACGTGCAGGGCGTCCAGGTGCTGAACGACGTTCACGAGTTGGGGATCACCTCGGTGGAAGCCGTACAATCGGCGCGAGTGTTCCTGATCGAGGCCGATTGCGAGCCGGCCTTCGCGGAGCGGGTGGCGCGCGAGCTCTTGGCCGATCCCGTTTGCGAACAGTACTACCTCGGGCGAAGCGGCCCGCCGGCGGGACTGGCCAAAGCCACGTTGATCGAGGTTCATCTCAAGAGCGGCGTCACCGACCCGGTGGCGGAGTCGGTCATGGCGGCCATCACGGACATGGGCGTCCGGCCCCAAGGCGTGCGAACCGCGCGCAAGTACATCCTGCTGGGCGAGGTCAAGCCCAGCCAGATCGACACCATCGCGCGAAAGATTTTGGCGAACGATGTGATCGAGGACGTGATCCTCGGCGATCAGGCGGAGCCGCCCAGTCCTCAGTTGAAGCCGTACGAGCTGAACCTTGCCTCCTGGCCCATTCGCGATCGGGATGACGCCGGTCTGGAGGCCCTCAGCAAGGAGAAGGATCTGTTCCTGAACGTCGTCGAGATGAGGACGATTCAGGACTACTACCGTCGGCTCGGCCGGGAGCCCACCGATGTCGAGCTGGAGACGTTGGCGCAGACCTGGAGCGAGCACTGCGTCCACAAAACGCTCCGCAGTGCGGTGGATATGACGACGAATGGCCAGCAGATCCACTTCGACAATCTGCTCAAGGAGACCATCTTCCAGGCCACGCAGGAACTCCACAAAGACTGGTGTCTTTCGGTCTTTGCCGACAACGCGGGCGTGGTCGAGTTCGACGAGGAGTCCGCGGTCTGCTTCAAGGTGGAGACGCACAATCATCCCTCGGCACTC
>CAYHAJ010000192.1:0-16573 GCA_964354535.1 uncultured Pirellulales bacterium | reverse complement strand
CTGCGACTTTTGTCGCAGGCGTCAATATTACATTATTACAAATATTATGTGTATATATTACTGGCTACATTTCTGGGCACAAATCGCCATAACTCAAGTTCCGATAAGGCCTTAAGTCAGAATCGATATGGAACATCCGTTGAAGATGAGCCGGTTCCAGGGGTGAAGCCGTGAAGAAGAAGAGGTTTGATGCCGTGGCCTTTATGCGGAAACGCCGCGAAGAGTTCTCCCGGGGCTACGCCAGTCTGAGCGCGGAGCGGATCGAAGAGCGGATACAGCAGGCACTGAAGCATGATCCTTTGTGGAGAGGACCTCGGTAGGGGAAAGCCACCGAAGAAAGGGAAGGGGCACCTCTGATTCCGTAACGCTTGACTCAGGGTCTGACCCCGTGCCGCAAAATCCGGAAGCAACATGACTCAACGAACGGATCGTTACGCAAAGAAGGTTCAGGAAGACATCGTTAGCTGTCCGAACGAGCAACCCTATGAAGAAGGGGAAATCGCATGCTGGATCATTGGCTCTTCCGTCGCAGTGACGGACCTGTTGATGGCGCACAGTGTTCCGAGTCAACTGTGGAACGATGTTGTCAGCCAACTGAGATGTCCGAAGTGCAACAGCCCGATTGAGATTTCCCAGGAGGTTGGAGTCAAGGCACAACTTGAGATCGAGCACGAACATCGCATTGAAAAGGCACTGAACCGCAAGAACGAAGAGCTACTTGAGTTCACCAACTTCTTGAAGGCCACCCCTTACCTTGGCGCACTGCACCCCACTGGAAAGAGGATCGTAGACGAAATGGGGAAGCTTGTGGGAATCTCACTCAGCAATCAATGCTGGTTTCGAGCGCGAAGAGCGGACAGTCCAGTCCCGATGACGGTTGATGATGTGCGGCCCCCTGATCCGCAAAAGCACGTCATCCCCGAAGGCAGATTCAATCATTTTGGCCAAGCCTGTTGGTATCTGTCCGATGATCTCAAGGTGGCTGCAGCGGAGGCCACTTCATCCCTGGAGAGGCTAACGTGGGTGCAGGAATGGAGGATCGAACAGGTGGACAACGTGCTTGATCTGCGCGCTTGGCACGCAGAAGACGACCGAGCTTATGATTGTGAAGGACAGCCGATTGATTTTCCTCTCTTGGCAATCGCCCTCATTTTTGGAGACCATCTAAATCTCAAGTCGGAACGGGAAAGCAGTTGGCACCCTGAGTACTTCGTGCCAAGATTCGTGGCCGATGCCACCAGACACGCTGGGTATTCAGGAATTTTGTTCCAAAGCACTCGATCCTTGGGCAAAAACCTGGTCCTTTTTGATCCCCAAACGCCTTTAGTTCCAGTCGGAACACCGAAGTTGATCTGCCTGGACGAAAAGGACGTCGAACAACGTGACGGCTTGTTTCTGTATCAGGGTTTTCCCATTTGGACCGCAAATCTTTCAGATCTGGGGATCCCATGATTCACAACGCCGATGCCACTGAGCGGCGATACGACTGTGCTGGAACTCCGGAGACATCTTACTTGTTCTGCCTGGAATTGAATATGGCGTCCGCGGAATTCTCTTTTGTTGGAGGCTCGAAGTGGAAGACCGGCAGAAGAAGGGGCAAAACGGATGACTTACGAAGGCGATCTGTGGGGCTACCTCTCCGCTATTGTTAGTGAGGCCGAGAGTGGGCACGAGCACCGCTGGAGCGGGGCATTGAGCGCAGAGGAGTACGCCTCTATCACCCCTGCCTACGAGCGAGCTGAAGATTTCGCAGCGGCAGTCTTCACCGGCGCGGAAACGCTAATCGCGCCCAGCCAACCAGACCTTCAGCTGGAGCAAGAGCTCCAGCGTGCCCGGCATTGGCCAGGCTACCTCCGGGCGTGCTTCATAAGGATGCTGGCGTCTAACATGGGACCGGAGGAGAGGGAGAGATTCTTTGCGCAATTGCGCCAAGAAGAAGTACCAGCGCCGGAGGATGAGGCCTCACCCTTACGTCCTGTCTGGGAAAGGCTCTGTATTGATCTGGCCTGGGAGGCAATATCGAAAGGGGAGGAGGCAGTCGAAAGAATCTTTGAGCTCTATGGGCTTATCTGTCGCACGAAGCCCTGCCCCGCAACGCAGAAATTTCTTGCACACCTCGGGCGCTGCTACGTTTGGGGGTTCGATTCGGAGTGCGTGATCCTGTGTCGGGCTGTCTTGGATACTGCATTTGGGGATGTCGTTAGCGACGAGGTGTGCGAGAAGCACTTTGGCAAACGCCAGCCGCGTCAGTTCGGAGTGAAGGATAGAATTTCGGCGGCATGGAAGGCTGAGATCATAGATGCCGGCACGAAGAAATTGGCTGATGCGATCATAGAGCGAGGGAACAAGGCTATTCACTATCAACCCGATATCACCAAGAAGGTCTTCGACACCATATGCGAGACTCTTAAGGTTTTGGAGAAGATTTATGACAGAAAATGACTCAGTGGGGACAAGTCTGGCGCGGTTAGGAGATTCTAGGAGATTAGGAGATTCTGGGGACGCCTTACTGATTTCGCTGGCGAATTGAGGGAACGCGTGGGTTAAGAACCTACCCTACGGACTACCCGTGCCAGGCTCAGGAGGCCCAGGAGAGGGCGGGTTTCTTGTGGGTGTGGGCACATTCGCGGAGGTAGAGGTTGATCAGGTTCTGATAAGGGATGCCGGTCTCGACGGCCAGGGCCTTGAAGTATTCAAACACGTCCCCGCTTAGCCGCAAGGTGACTTGCCTATCGGGACTCCCGGCCCGGCGCTTGCCGCGGCGGAGGGAAGGTGGTAGAATAATGGTAATGAGCCGGCGCGATATTGTGCTCTCGGGCAAGGTAAAGGCCATGGCGATCCTGAAAACACGCACCGACAACGAGCGTGCGGAAATCGAGTTCGAGCTGGATTATCTGGCGTCCTTGACGACGCAACAGCGCTTTGACATGATGCTCCGGAAGAGCAGCGAGATGGCGTCCCTACGCAAGCGACATGGACGTCGAAGGACTCCTCAGATCATTAAGAAGAAGGTAAGGAAGACCTGAAGTTCCTGCGCCGGCTCCAACAAAGAAAAGCAAAGCGGCAACCTTGATGACGTCGCGACGCGCGCTTAGAATTGGGTCATGGTGATAAACGCACGAAAGTCTTTCCTGATCCTGGTGCTCGCCGTGCTGGCGGGTTGGGCGGGGACGGCGGGCGGTGCTCCAGTGCCCTACCGCTTCTTGCTGGTGATCGGGAATCAGTGGAAGGACCCGGCCAGCCGGCTCATCGAGGCGGGCGGGGAGTTCCCGGTCTTGGTCACGCTGCTCAAGACCTGGGGTCTGCCGTTCGACATCCTGCGGCTCGATCAACAGCGCTTCGACCGCTACTACCTGATGGACCGCGAAGGCCGGTCGCGTTACGGCACGATCATCTGGGACGCGGATGCCCAAGTGGGCGAACCCAAAGACTTGGCGCTGCTCTCGACGCTCGTCAAGGATCAGGGAGTCGGACTGGTCGTCCTTGGAGACACGGTCGCAAGGCCATCAGTCGCGGCCCTGGCCGGCTTGGAGTACGCCAGCGAGGATCGTCTTGCGGATGGCTTGGCGTTTTCCGAGAGCCATTTCATCACGCGCGGACTGGCGGGCCGGGAGAAAGAGCTCGCCGGATCAACGGGGTCCGGGAGCCGGGTTTCCACCAAGGACGCAACCGCTGTCGTGAGCCAAGGCTCAGTGCCCTTTGCCACCGTCCGTGAGGTTCCCGGCGGGGGCCGGATCGTCTGGCTTGATACCCACCGGGCGAGCGCTCGGATCGGCACACCAATCGTGCGGGACCTGTTCAAACGCTCGCTGGTGTGGGCGCAAGGCTACGCGCTCTATGCCGAGTATCCCCAGAGCATTCTGCTATTCATGGATGACTTCGGGACGTCGGACCGATCGTACCTGCCGTACTGGCATTATCGCACGCTCAATGAGGACGACATCCGCAAAGGCATCATCGAGCCGCTCCAGCGGCATGGGGCGGTGCTGATGATGGATGTGGTCACGGGCTACGTGGATCGAAAGGCCCGGCAGGTCGTCAGCCCCTGGCAACAGCAGGTGATCGACGAGATCGACGGCAAGACGTTCCACGACTATGTCTCCGCCAAGAAAGGATTGGACGCCGGACAGCGCGCGGGCGTGCTGGAGATCCAGTGCCACGGCTACACCCACATGCTGCCGGACCTGGAATCGCCGCCCGGGCCGTTCTGGGCGGTGCCGATGGATGCCAACGTGCCGCACGGATTCGACGAGGAATTTGGCGACAAGCTGCGCAAACGGGATGTGCCGGCGCTCACGCAGCGGTTCCTCATGGAGCGCGGCCTGGAATACCTCCGCGAGGACTTCGGGGTGGTTCCCTTGTTCGTGATCAATGGCGGCAGCGGCAAATCGCTCTCCTACCCGCATCACAGCGCCCGCCTCGCCGCCGAGATGGGCTTTGGCCTCGGACATTTCAACGCGGCGTGGTACCTCGGCAACGATCTGGCGCTCGCGATGGAGCAGGTGGTGCGCGGCGGCAGTTGGGCGCACGATCGCCCCCTCCCCCCTCGCGATATCGCCTGGACCATCGACGCCCCGCAGTTCCTGATCTTCCATGACCGCGATCTGTCCCTCGATCCCACCGCCGTGGAGCGGTTGCTAACGAGCCTCGGTCCCGGCGTCCGCTACATGACGGCCAACGAGTACTGCGGCTACCTGCACGCCCGCGTCCGGCGCGACGCGGAACCCGCCGACGCTCTGGTACTCGACTATGACGAGCATTATTGCCGGTACTTCGCGGACCACCCCTCCACGTGGGTCCTGCATCTCTCGGACGAGATGCGGCGTGCCCTCAAAACGTCCGCGCCGGAGAAGCGTGTCGTGAAAGTCCCGAAGGGAACCGGGCGCCACACCGTGCCCTTCAGCGAATGACCGCCGGTCGAGGGGTGCCTGTCGATTGTACCCCCTCGTCCCTTGTTTGGGGCCGGAACCTCAGGGATAATGTGATGGTAGACCCGAAGATGAGCCGGTTCAAGCGGTGAAGCCGTGAAGAAGACGTTTGATGCTGTCCCAAACTGTCAATTTGTCTACTGATGGGAGCGCACTTATTATGACAAGAAACGTGTGTGCCGAATTCCGCGGTTCGCTCTATTTAGGCTTATCCCTATTCCTATTGATTTCCCTTGCTTCTTGTCTTCCCGAATTCAAGCATCCTATTCCTCCGCCACCTGAACTAAAAGCAGACCAGCAAATCTTGGGGACATGGGTTAGAACAACGAAAGAAGGTTCGAAAGAGCAGTTGTCTATTTTCCCGCGCAGCAGCGGGTGGACGGACGTGGTCTACATAAGCGGGATAGACAGTAAGGAATCCCAAGAGGGAATCAACGTGGCTGTTTTCGAAGGCTACAGTGCGTCTGTGGATAAACAGAGGTTCTTGTGTTTTCGCTTGCGAGAAAAAGATGTCAACGAGGATGAGAAGGAAATTGGAGGCTTTGGGTATCGTATAGCCAATTATGAAACTCCGGGCAACGATAAGCTTACCGTGAAACTCTTTTCCATGGAGAAAGCCAAAGAGCTTATCAAAGAGGGCAAGCTCAAAGGAGAGATCGTCAAACAAGGGCAATATTCTGACAAAGTCACTATCACCTCCTCTTCCGAGGAGTTGGTCGAAGCCGTTTCCAGAGAAGGCCTCGGAGCTTTCGTCGAGCAGGGGGAGGACGATGTCCTTGTTTTCTCAAGGGGAGTGGCGCGTTAACAGGCGACATACCCTACGGTCCGAACGGTCGCCCTAACGCTCAACTCGGGGTCTAACCCCGGGTCGGCTCCCTGAGGCCATGCTCGGGAATGGCGTCGCGTCGAGGGGCAAAGGAGGGATGGGCAGAGAGGCAGATTCCTATGAATTACAGAAGCAATCTCAGCACTATCGCGCACGGCATGGCCATCGGTCTTGGTGTGGTCCTTTGCTCCGTCGGTCCTGCCGCGCTCGCCGCAGAGACTTCCGCCGCACCGGCGACCGCCAACGCGCCTCTGCTGCAGAAGTACCCCAAGCTGAGTCCGGAACCCTTCGGCAAAGGGGTCTTCTGTCACGTCCGGGCCGGCGGAAAGATCCGGGGCTCGCCCCAGTCCCTTCGTGCCCTGGCCCAGAATCCGTATGTGGCCGGAACGCAGCTCTCCTATTGCTGGTCGGAGTTGGAGCCGCAGGAGGGCCGGTATCAGTGGGAGATCGTCGAGAACGACATGGACGTCTGGGCGCAGCATGGCAAGAAATGCTGGCTGGAAATTGCCACGGCGTTCCGCTGGGACCCCAGCGGCCGCCTGGGGGTCCCGGAATGGGTGTACCGCAAGGGTGTACCCAAGATTCAGGCGGCGGATTCTGCGCCGTACCCGGTCTATTGGAACCCGCTCTACCTGGAGTTGTGGCGCAAGTTTGTCGCCGAGCTGGGGCGGAAATTCGACGGCGATCCGAGGCTCGAGTGGGTGGCCGTCGGGGGACATACCACCGGCACGGAACCCAGGCTTTCCTCGAAAGAGAACGATCTGGTGATGGTGCAATGGGTGAAAGCCGGCTTCGATGGGTTCACGCCGGAAGGCGTCTACTTGCAGAAAGCGATTCTGCCGATTTACCGGATGTTCCGCACCGCGTTTCGCCGGACCCCCGTCAGTGCGACGTTCATCTCGGTCGGCGAGTTCTCGGAGGTGATGAATCGCTACGCCGCCGAACAGGGTTTCCTGCTCACCAGCAATGGTTTCGGCGCCAGGGCTGCCACGCGCAGCGCCCGCGCCACCATGCGGCAGCGGCGGGAGACCTGGGGTACGAAAGTGGCGTATGCCGAGTTCGGTCCCTCCGGACGGGATTCCCGCTTTCTCGACGAGAACTTCGTGAAACCCCGGGGGGGTACCGTGAAAGACATGCGGGACGCGAAGTACACAGCCAGGTTGATGGACATCTACCAGGGGGCGATCGGCGACGATCACGATCCGTCCCGGCGGCCTTCCAGCCGGCTCAGCTATGTGCCGCTGTCGGAACGCGTGCCTGAGGTGGAGACGGAAGAGGAGTGGACTGCCGCCCTGCAGTGGGCTTGGGAGCATTTGGAGAAGTCGTGAGAATGTCGAAACGGGGATCGGTGGGCGGAGCCCACCCTACCGCCGTCGCCCTGCTCGGCCCCCCTCCCGAGATAACGCGCGGTGCGCAGTCCCAAGAGGAAACGGCTTCTGCCCCGCGCATTTGGTGCCACTCGCCGAACCATCCACAACGATTCTCCAGACGTGACTTGAAGGGCGCGGGGCGAGACGGTAGCATGACACGTGGAATTCGCCGGTGTGTTCGGGTGAACATGGACCTTCGAGCAAGGAGAGAGTCATGAAAGCTGAGATGAATCGTCGGAAATTCCTGGGTGGGGCGGCGGCCTCGGCGGCTGCGTTTACCATTGTGCCGCGGAACGTGCTGGGCGGGGCCGGGAATGTCGCCCCCAGTGAGAGGATCACTTTCGCCTACATCGGCTGCGGGACGCAGGGGTTGCGGGAGATGATGGGTATGCTCGCACAGCCGGAGGTGCAGATTGTCGCGGTGTGCGATCCGGAGAA
This sequence comes from uncultured Pirellulales bacterium, assembly GCA_964354535.1. Taxonomy (GTDB): domain Bacteria; phylum Planctomycetota; class Phycisphaerae; order Sedimentisphaerales; family Anaerobacaceae; genus PLanc-01. Next base: position 9,011 of record CAYHAJ010000192.1, on the reverse strand, counting down.
AGACGGCGTCAATTACGTGGATTGGTCGCGCGACGGGCTGCGGGGGGAAATCGCCAGGGCCTTGGGCAAACCCGATTGGAGGAAAGGCGGGCTCATTCCGGGCGGGCGGGATGTCGCCAAGGAGATCGTCGAGCTTTATTATGCCAAGGAGCGGGCATCGGACCGGTTCAAGGGCTGTGCCACGTATGTGGATTTTCGCGAGCTATTGGAGAAGGCCCAGGGCATCGACGCGGTCAAGGTCATGACACCGGACCATCTCCATGCGACTGTCGCCATCGCGGCGATGAAAAAGGGTAAGCACGTCATGATGCATAAGCCCTTGGCCAATCGCTTGCAGGAGGCCCGGTTGCTCATCGAGACGGCCCGCCGGACGAAGGTCGGGACGCACTTCCTGCCGGCCAGCGCGGGCGAGCAGGCTCGCACGGTGGCCGGCTGGATTCGGGAGGGGGCGATCGGCACACTCCGCGAGATTCACAACTGGTCGTACCGGCCGGTGTGGCCGCAGTATGCGATGCTCCCGACGGATACGCCGCCAGTGCCGAAGGATTTCGACTGGGACCTGTGGCTGGGGCCGTCGATGCCTCGGCCTTATCATCCGCACTACACGCACGCGGTCTTTCGCGGCTGGTACGAGTTCGGCGGCGGGTCGATTGCCGATATGGGGCACTACAGCTTGTGGCCGGTGTTCCGCGAGTTCGGCCTGGACAACCTGGCGGTCGTGGAATCGACGCCGAGCCATGTATGCACCGTCGAGAACGGCGTCTGCCGCCGGATCGTGAATGACTTCGCGTTCCCGTTCGCCAGCACGATCCGCTTCAAGTTCCCGGCCAAGGGCGACCGGCCCGCGGTGGACCTGTTCTGGTACGACGGCAGCATGCGGCCGCCGACGCCGCCCGAGGTCGAGGAGGACAACAAGGAACTGGCGTCCGAGGGGATGATGTTCGTCGGCGATAAGGGCAAGATCCTCGGCGGCTTCCGCTGCGAGAATCCGCAGATCATTCCGGAGCGCCGGGCTCGCGAACTGGGCAAGGGTGCGGCCAAGCCCGAGTCGCAGGAGCGCGGCCGGGGTCGCGGAATGCGTGACGCCGCCTGGGTCAAGACGTTCCAGGGCGGCGCGCCGACGTACGGCGACTTCACGCTCGGCGGGCCGATCTCCGACGCCTTCAACCTGGGCGCGATCTCCCTGCGACTGGGCGGCAAGCGGCTGGTCTGGGACGGTACCCAGATCACCAATCTGCCGGCGGCGAACAAGTACCTGACGCGTGAATATCGGAAAGGCTGGGAGCTGACCGCGTGAGTACATCCGATAGGTGATGTTGTGACAGAGAACCGCTGCCCTCTGTCATTCGCGCGCAGGCGGGAATCCAGTCGCGCCGCGGCTTTCCTGGACCCCTGCCTGCGCAGGGGTGACACGAAGGAGCCACATAGCCTTCCTTGTGCTATGAGCGATAAGGAGGTCTTATGACCACGAGCAATCGGCGTGAGTTCTTGCGGGGATCGTTGGCGGCAGCGGTGGGTGTTCCTATGTCCATTCTGAGCACTGGCTCTTCCGCGGCGCAGTCGGCCGCCAAGAGCGCCGGCCGCGTGCCGATGCGGCTGTCTGTCCTGTCCTATTCCTTTCGCGGGCTGTTGGGGGAAGGCAAGATGGACGTCTTCGGCTATCTGGAAACCTGCAAGTACCGCTACCACCTCGACGCGGCCGACATCTGGAACGGCTTTCTGACCAGCATGGAGGAAGGCTATCTCAAGAAGGTCCGGGAGGCGCTCGACGAGCGGGAGTTCGTGCTCGCGGATTTGTGTGCCGACAATGTCCACATCTGGGAGGATAACCCCGCCACCCGGGAAAAGAACTACCAGTATGCCTTGGCCAATCTCACAGCCGCCGAGCTTCTCGGGGCGCGGTTCATGCGCGTGGACGCCGGCGGGCGCAATCCGACCTGGACCAATGAGCAGTTCGATCACATCGTCTCGCGCTACAAGGAGTATGCGCAGTGGGCCTACGACCACGGCTTCCAGGTGGGCGCGGAGAACCACTGGGGCACGGAGGGCCTTTGGGCCAACCTGCAGAAGCTCTACCGGGCCGTGGACCATCCGGGCTTCGGGATCTCCTGTCACCTCAGCGGCTGGCAGGGTACGCAGGCCGAGAAAGACGAGGCGGACCGACTCGTCGCCCCGTGGGTCTGCCACACGCACATTCCCTGGAATATTACGGAAGGCCCGCTGGAAGAGAAAATGAAGAACCTCCGGGACGCCGGCTATCGAGGCTACTACAGCGTCGAGCACCACACCGGCCAGAACGAGTACGCCGAAGTCGCTATCCAACTGGACCGGGTACGCACTGTCTTCGACCGTTGGCGGATCGCCGCGACCGCCGCGGGGACACCCCGCTCGTCTCGGCGCAGGGACGCCGCGAAAGAGATCCGGGGAAAAAAATAGGGCGGGCTGTTCCTCCTCCTTAGCACGTAAGGCCGTTATTGGTTTAGGACGCGCCGCCCTATCTATCCAAGATAGAAATGAGCCACCTGGCCGCCATGCTACCCGGTGCCGGACGCTTGGCAAGAAGAAAATACCCCGCCTCCCTACTTTGCCCCAGTCGCCCTGCTGCTCTCGACTACCCCCCTGCCCGCGCGACCACATCGGTTCCAGCGCTGCCCTTCACGGTCCTGCCGGAGACTGCGGGTCTGCCGCCACCGGGCGGGGCGGACATCGTGAGGACGTGGCCTCGATGCTCTTGATCCTCGACACGCGACCACTGTCCTTCCACAGCCAGGCACCGAAGAGTTCCACGTTGTCCTCGCGCTGCGGCGGCCGGAAGATCGTGCCTTTCCGCCAGGCGACAATTTCGTCGCGGACCTGCTGCGCCTGCGGCTCGGGCAGCTCGATGCCTGCGAGCTCCAGCGGATCGGTCGTGAGGCCATACATAGTAACACTTTTCCGGTCCGGATTGTAGATAAACTTGCGGGCGCCCTGGACGAAGCCCGCCGGCCCCTGCTGCATCCAGCCGGAGAAGTAGACCTTGCGGTCCGCCGGCAGCGGCTGCAGCGCGTCGACGCCGTCGAAACCCAGGGCGCGGCTGTCGAACCCGAGCAGCCCGAGGATCGTCGGGGTCAGGTCCGTCGAGCTGACCGGCCCGGTGATCCGCGTGCCCGGCTCGACCAGGAAGGGGGCCCGCAGGCACAAGGCAATCCGCAGAACCTCCTCGAAGCCCAGGCGTTCATGGCCCATGATCCGATGCTCGCCAAATCCCTCGCCGTGGTCCCCGACCACGCAGAAGATGGTGTCGTCGGCCACGTGCAGGCTCGTGAGTTGCGCGTCCAGCGCGGCCAGGAAGCGGTCTGTATAGGCGATCGTCTGGAGATAGCGCTCGTCCTGCAGCTTGGGGTTCGGGCCAAACCAGGCGGGCACCTCGTAGGGATCGTGCGTTACGGAGCAAAGCGCCACCAACAGGAATGGCGTGTCCTCGGACGCGATCCACTCCGCCATCGGAGCGAGCATGCCGAACTCATCGGAGCCGAGGTAACCGATGAACTGGTTCGGGTCGTGAAGATCCTCGCGGGACCAGAACTTGTCGAAGCCGAGGTTGTGGATCAGTCCCGGGCGGGATTCGAACGTCCCCTTGGCGGACTGGAAAAAGGCCGTCCGAAAACCCAGATCCCTCTTGAGGATCGTGGCCAGACTCGCGTAGGGCTGGTCCGCGGGGATCGTCTCGGCGATGTCCTGCGAGGCCGAGGGGAACCGCCCGGTCAGCAGGGCGAACAGCGCTTTCGTCGTGTGGGTCACGACCGAGCGCGCGGCGGTAAAGGACACCCCCTGGGCGGCCAGCGTGGCCAGATAGGGCGTTGGGCCCCCGACCCAGCCGCCGCTTTGGGGGGCGAGGCCCCCCTGCCCGGCCGCCAGCGACGTGTAGTCGTACTGAATCCCTTCGAGAACGACGATGACGACGTTGCGCCCGGCCCGCGTGGACGCCGGGCCGGCGTCGATCTGGTGGGCGCGGGGCAGTTCCCGCGTGGCATTCCGGAAGTCGCTGCGGGCCACGTGCCGGTACTCGGGCAGGACAAAGGCGAGGATCGCCCGCGCATGACAATTGAACCGAAGGCCAGCGGCGGCCACCGGCGTTGAGCCCAGGTTCGAGACGGCGGTGTCCCCGCAGAGAGCCGCCAGAACAACCACCACGGAGATCGCGAGGCGGATGCGGAAATGCCGCGGGTCGTAATGCGTCCCCCCTGCCCTGCCAAGGACCGAGAAGAAGAACGCTAACGCTACGGCGCTGGGCACCAGCAGGGTCGCGGCAACACCGGGCATGCGGACGATGTTGACGATGACCATCCAGGAGATGTTGATCGGATCGCGCACGAGCGGCCAAAGCTCCATCGGTAGGATCTGCGTGCCGGTGCGAATCAGCCAACCCGCGTTGATCACGGACCACGTGCAGATGACCGCGCAGAAGATCAGCACCCCGCGAACGACACCCTTGACCGGCCAGCGCCGGCAGACCAGCGAAGCCACCGCATCTAAAGTCACCAGGACCGCAATGTCCGAGGGTATCCAAGTCGGATACTCCCGCACGAGACCGCAGCGGTGGGCGTGAAAGAGCTTGACGGCCAAGTTGCAGAACAACGCGCCAAGCAGGATCACGGTGTGCGCGTGCACTCGCAGCGCACCAGACACCACCGCTACATGCCGACGCAGGAATCCGCCCCTGTCAGACGCCACAACATTCTCCGTCATGGGCACAGGATACTCCTGCGGCAGCACAACATCAAGCGTCTTCGTCACTCGCCCTGCATATTGCTGGCCCATTGTTCGCTCCAACGACTGGTTGCTTACGGCCCCCTGCCTGGACAGTCGGTCTCGGTCAGCGTCTATTACGAATGATTAGCCGCCAGCGCAGGCACGTTGAACGAGGCGCATCCACGATCTGGCGCGACGATTGCTTCGTGATAGCGGCCTCATGGCCTGGCACGTCCTATAATGCCCCGCTTCCTGTGCACAATAGACGCCGTTTGTAACAAACACGCAATCACGGTGGCGATCAAGCTGGAGTCCGGTGAATCGCGGCTGGGCAGGCACGACCGCAGGCACCGGGCCGTCCGATTCTCTTGAAGAGCGAGTAGAGGTCCGTGCGAAGGGGACAGCCACCGCACCGCTTCTGCGGCACGTGTCTGAAGTTGTTTCACGTGGCACAACGGGCGTGCGGGTGCCGACCACAGTATGCCTGAGATGGTATGTCAGAAGGCCCACGGGCATCCTGCCGATGGGTCATGGGCTTGAAGCGGACGGCAACGTGGAACCTTCCGTTGGGGACCCCAAGCCAGATCCACGCTGACGTGGTTTCTGATACAGCGTCGTTGGGACCACTTGGAAGCGTGGCGCTGGGTGTTCATTGCGTCGATAGCGGCGGAGTGTCACATGCGTGCGGTTGGGAGGCTGCGTCGGTGGGTTCGTCCTGATGGGTTTTGACGAACAACCTCGGTAGGCCACTGGGTGCCACGGCGAGACTTGTTTTGAGCGCGCCCGCCCTTGTGTGTGGGAACAAGCGCAAGCCGCGCTTTGGCGTGGCAACCGGCGGTCAGCAGACGTGATCCCGGATCTTCTCGTCTGTCAAGAGCGATGAGAACTGGCAGGTCCGCTGGGATCGCCAAGGGCTGTGCCCCTGACAATGGCTCCACGGCGTGCGAGGCGACTGCCGTCCAGACTGCACGCCCTGGTGATGCCAGCCGAACGACGAGGTTTTCAAGCGTACTCCATATCAGAGAATGGGGACTCCGTGGTTGCAGGTCCGGCCACCTGGAGAGTGGCGGTCGGCGTAAAACGTCGCACCGGGCAGCGGAAATATAGTTCGATAGTGGCGATCGTCGTAAGACGTTCGTATGAGCACGGACGGGGCTTGCGGTGGAGCAAGGAGGGCCAGGTTCGACGTGGCGTGGCAGGTAGGGAGGCGTAGGTGAACGTGGGTCCAATTGCGTAGGTGCGTGCCGGACGCAAGGTACATGGGTAGCGCAGCAAGACGTGGGCGGCACCGCGACGGAGTACGGCTGGCGGTAGCAGGATGGCACGACCGATGGCCGGCGTCATTGTTTCACGTGGCACATACTGAAATGTGCAGAAGTTCTGGCTGGGAAGCCGAAATATGGCTTGAGCACGGCAGTATTGAGCGGATATAATCAGTAGCTCGCACCGACAAGATGTCGTTTAAGTCAAGGAGGCAATGTATGAGTGCAGGACGGAGCGACAGGCCGCGGCATCTCGGTAGGGGCCTTGAATCGCTGTTAAGTCCCATAAACACTGTGCCTGTGGCGCTCGATGAACGTTGCCCAGGGGTGGCGGAAATACCTAAGATGCCGCCGGACAAGGAGTTAAGTGATGCCTTGCGCGAGCTGGCTGTCGGCTTGATCTCCGCGAACCCATACCAGGCCAGGACCGTGTGGAACGAGGAGGATCTGGCGGAGCTGGCTGCTTCGGTCAAGGCGAATGGGGTGCTCCAGCCGATTCTGGTGCGTCCGTTTCAGGGCGGCTACCAGTTAATTGCGGGGGAGCGGCGGTTCCGAGCGGCCCAGAAGGCCGGGCTGGCGAGCGTGCCCGCCCTCGTCCGCCAAGTAACGGATGAGCAGCTCTTTGAGTGGTCGCTCGTGGAGAACATCCACCGCCGGGATCTCAACGCTATCGAGCGGGCCAAGGCGTATCAGCGCTATGTCGGGGCCTTTTCTCTGACGCAAGCCGAGGCGGCGGAGAGGCTCGGGGAGGATCGGTCGGTTATCGCTAACTACTTGCGATTGCTGGACTTACCGGAGGAGATGCGTCAGATGCTCGTGGACGGACGACTGACGATGGGCCATGCGAGGGCGATTCTGGCGTTGCCGACAGATGAGCTGCGGCGGAAGCTGGCGAACCGGGCCCTGGCAGGGCGGTTAAGTGTCCGGGAGGTGGAGCGGCTCGTCCGGAAGCACCTGGAGGAGAGCCCCGGTGCGAAGGCGAAAATGCGGACGAAGCCGGCGCACATCGCGGACCTGGAGGACAAGTTGTGCCGTCATTTAGGGACGCGTGTGTCGATCGAGACAAAGAAGAACGGTCAGCGCGGACGAATCTCGATTGAGTTCGACTCGCTGGATGAGTTCGACCGCATCACCGAGGCGCTGGGCTTGGCGTGCAGCGACGGCGTATAGGTCGCGGGCAAGGGACGGAAAATGCCTCTTGACGGGTGCCGGACGCACGTTCAACGTGGCGGTATATAGAGGACTGGTACTGTGACCCGCGCGGTGCGCTGGTGTGGGGCGATAAGTACGTGGGTAATGACATTGAAAAGGGTGTTGTGTGAAGACGTCAATCATCCTGGCGGTGAGTGTGCTGATTGCGGCAAGCGGTGGTCTGAAGGCAGTCGCAGGGAATCAAAGCGGCCCAACGAAGTCGCTGGAACAAGCGGCCATTGATGGCGACGTGGAGCAACTGAAGGTCCACCTCGCCAAGGGCGGCAACTTCAATGCGGTGGATGCGTACGGGTATACACCGCTGAAGCGAGCAATCGAAGGGCACCACGCGGAGGCAGTGAAGCTGCTCATCGATTCCGGCAAGGTGGACCTGAACACGAAGGACTTGGAGGGCAAGACTCCGCTGATCGTCGCTCTGAATATGGGCGAGCGAGAGATGGCGGAAGCTCTGATTGCCAAGGGCGCCGATCTCAAGGCCAAGGACAAAAACGAGGTGACGGCCCTTCATGCCGCCTTACGGATGGGGCAGGCGGAAGTCGCAGCCACGCTGATTGAGAAGGGCGTCGATCTGAACAGTGCGGACAGAACGGGCCAAGTACCGCTGACGCTCGCTCAGCAGCGCGGCTTGACGGAGATCGTAGCGTTGTTGAAGGAGAAGGGGGCGAAGGAGCCGGTCAACCCCCGGGATGCCATGTATGGCGATTATGCGATGGCCGGCAACCAGGGCCAGCCGCAGGGTCCGGGGGCGGCCCCGGCCGCGGCGCCGGCGCGCGAGGCCGTCGTCGTCGATGTGAATGCGATCCGGGAAGAGATCAAGCCCTTTGAAGGGCTGGCCGGGGCTCTGAAAACCGTGGACGACAAGAGTTTGGGCGAGCAGGCGGGTTGGATTCAACGTCGCGTGGACAACCGGACGGTCCTTGCTCTCGCGGTGGACCGGCAGTTTGCCGATGAGATGGCGTTTGTCAAGCCGATCGCGACGGAGGAGAAGGCTGCCAAGACCGGCAAGGCTATGGATGGTCTGGCGACCGCAAGAAAGAAGCGCTTCGATGAAATCGGCACGCAGTTGCGCGACCAGCGGCGGGCGGCGCTGGCGACAGGCCGGGACAACACGAATATGAGTATGACCGGCGGCCGGTCCAACATGCGCGGCGCGCGGGGCCGAGGCGCCAACACGGGTGCGATGTCCCCGGGCTATGCGCCCGCTGGCCCGTACGGAGCGCCGGGAACGAGAACGCCGGCGCGGCGGGGGGCACCGGCCGAGGTCAACCAGCCCGTCCTCGATCAGGAGACGCAAACGCAGGTCCAGGCTTGGCTGAACGCCAAGCCCGAGGACAAGAAGGCCCTGCTGGAAGCGGTGCACCAGATGAACCTGGTGGACCTGGAGGATCTGCGCAAGGTGGCGGTCGAGGAACAGGCGAAGAAGACCGCCGCTGCCCTCAGTGGCGTGATGCTGCTCCACGAGGAGCGGGTGCAGAAGATCACGAAGAAGTGGCAGGAAGAGGACGAGCGGATGCAGAAGATGCAAGAGCGGTACGGGCCGGGCGGGATGCCGCCGGGCCGGGGCATGCAGCCGGGCATGCAACAGCAGCAGCAGATGCAGCCGGGCATGCGCGGCGGGCGCCGCGGTCGGTGATGGAGGCCGAAACGATTCGATAGGCGGTGGCATGCTTAGTGACTGCGCAATAATAACCTGAACAACTTTCACTTCCGTGGAGACAGGGTGTAGTTCCATTCGCCGTGGAATTCGTGACGTTTGAGGCGTAGTTGCCCCAGTTGCTCGTCGGTTACCTTGATCTTGGCAGGATA
>CAYHAJ010000191.1:0-37936 GCA_964354535.1 uncultured Pirellulales bacterium | reverse complement strand
GCCGTAATCGCCATGGCCGTCCGGATGACCGCGACAGGTCGCCCGTCCTGCTGGACCGAAATGGCCACATACACCATCTTCTTGCCAAGCGTCGGGCTCAGATGCACCGAGCGTCCAAACCCGTCGCGAAGAGCCTCAATGACTTCCTGCCGATCCGCATGGTTCTGCATACGGGTGGGATCGTCCTGGGAATCACCGATCACCCTGCCGGCCGGCGTGACGATCGTGAACCGCACCTGCCCATCGGCGGCCTGACCCAAGCGATCCACCAAGGCATCCACGTCGCCGGGGCTGGCGGACGCAAGAGCCTGTTCCACCTCGGGCACCACCACTTGCGCCAGGGTCAGCAACTCGCGCTGGGTCTGGCGAAGGTGGAACGTGTAGAATGTATAGGAGGAATACGCCGCGGCGGCCGCCATCGCCAGAAGCGTGACCGCCAGGAAGGATGGGTACAACTGCCAGATGAGTCGCCTTCTAACCATTTTCCCTCACAAGGCACAGCCGCGTCAGCCCTTGAGCCTGTAGCCAATCCCGCGGACGGTCTCAATGAGCCTGCCGTAGGAGCCGAGCTTTTTCCTCAATGCGACGATTTGAACGTCCACGGCCCGGTCCGTGACGGGATAATCGGCGCCATGGATTTTATCGACGATCTGGTAGCGTGTGAACACCGTCCCAGGCCACTTGGCCAGGGTGTACAGGATGTTGAATTCCGTCAGGGTCAGTGTTACTGCCTTGCCGTCGAGCAGGACTTCGTAGCGAGTGGGATCGATCGTCACGCCCTCAATGCGGACGATGCCCTTTTCATCGGTCTCATCCACTTGCCTTCGCAGGAGCCGCCGGACCCGGGCCGCCAGCACCTTTCCACTGAAGGGCTTGGTCACGTAGTCGTCGGCGCCGAGTTCGAGACCGGCAACGATGTCCGCCTCCTCCCCTTTGGCGGTCAGCATAACGACGGGGATTTGCCGCGTGTTCGGGTCAGCTTTGAGCCGCCTACAGACCTCCAGGCCGTCCACGCCGGGCAGCATGAGATCCAGCACAACCAGATCCGGCTTCTTCACGCGCGCGAGTTCCAGCGCGCGCTCGCCGGTGTCGCAGGCCAGAACCTGATAGCCCTCACGACCGAGGTTCAGCTCCACCAGCTCGCGAATGTCCTCTTCATCATCAACGACGAGTATCAGTTCTTTGGCCATGGCACAGGCACTCGACAGGCTACGCCTTTCGGATATTCTCGGAGATGGCATTGAGCAGGACCTCGGGCTTCACCGGCTTTTCCAGCACGCGTTTGACGGGTAGCCACGTCTCGTCCGGCTCGAAGCCAAATGGCAGGTTCATCTCCCGCCGAATCCCCGTCATGATGATAATCGGCGTGTTCTGCAGCCTCTGATCCTCGTGCAGCTCCCGGGCCACGTTGAAACCCTCGTTCTTCGTGGTCATCATGACGTCGAGCAAGATGATATCCGGGTTCTCGGCCTTGGCCTTGGCGACGCCGTCCTTGCCATTCGATGCGGTGTGCACGGCGTAGCCCTTGGCATCGAGCAGATTCGAGATCGCTTCGACAAACTCCGGATCATCATCGATCATCAGCACCTTATTTGCCATCTTGCACTACTCCTTCATTTCCTCATTTCGCGCGTGTGTCAATGCACTTGGTTTCCGCCGGATTGGCATGTGACTGTGGTTTCAGGGAATCCCCCCGGGAGGTGTCGATTCGCCGGCCTATCGCGGCGACCAGTCGCTCCATGCAGCCCGTGCAGGCGCCGGCCTCCTCGCTCACGCATCGCTTGTTCGGGTAGATTTCATAGTACCGGCGATATGGCACCGGCGTGAAGTTCGGCATCAGCACGTTGGCCCCGGCGGCCAACGCCTTCGGACGCTCATCCTGCCCCTGCAGCGAGCCAATCGCCGTGGTGGCGGGAATGTGAGCGTTCCGGCTGACAATGCGGGCCAGGGCCGTCATCTTCAGAGTCATTGTCAGGCCGCCGGCGGGCTCATTGGCCAAGGCCGTCTGCGGGTGCGGGATAAAAGGACTGACGCTGATCATATCGAAGTCGCCCTGCTTGAAAAACCGGATGTCGCCGGCGAGGCTCCGAATCGTCTGCCCCTTGAGTCCGACGAGGTTGCCCGAGCCGGTCTGGTAGCCCAACTCGACCAGGTCCTGCAAGCATCGTATCCTGTTCTCAAAGCTCATCCCGGGATGAAGCTCTCGGTAGAGGCCGGGGTCGGATGTCTCGATCTTGAGCAGATACCTGTCGGCCCCCGCCTCTTTCCACGACTCGTAATCCTCGCGGCAGCGCTCCCCGACCGAGAGCGTCATAGCCATGTCGAAGTCTCTCTTGATCTCTTCGATCACCTGCCGCAGCCAACGGCTGTCGAGATTATCTTCTTCGCCGCTCTGGAGCACAACCGTTTTTACGCCTGCGCGCCAAATATTCGCCGCGGCCGCCAGGATCTCCTCGCGGGTCAGGCGGTATCGCTTGAGCTGGGCGTTGTGCCGGTTGAGTCCGCAGTACAAGCACGTGTTGCGGCAGACGTTCGAGAACTCGATGATCCCCCGCAGCAGCACGGCGTCCCCGACGTACTCCCGTCTGACGTCGTCGGCAAAGCCAAACAGCAGGTCGAGCTCGTCCTCCTCCGCCATGCGCAGAACCGCCTCGATATCCGCCAGTTCCGGCATGTCAGCGGTGTAGATCCTCTCCAACACGACATGTACGTGGGAATCAGCCACTACTGCTCTTTCCCTGCCTGTTTCTTGTACTCTTTGAGAACCTGGACGATCTTCCTGGGAGTCAGCTCGCCGTGAATCTTGTCGTCGATCATGACCACGGGGGCCAGGCCGCAGGCACCCAAGCATCGGGCCGGCCCCAGCGAGAACAGCCCGTCCTCGGTCATCCGGCCGAAGTCGATCTTCAGCTCGTCCTTGATCGTCTGCAAGATCTGGGGCGCGCCTTTGACGTAGCACGCCGTGCCTAAGCAGACGGAAATCACGTGCTTGCCCGGCGGCGCCAGCTTGAAATAGTGGTAGAACGTCGCCACACCCCAGATGTGGGCGGTCGGAATCTGCATTGCCTGGGCGATCTCGTCCATCACCTCGGTCGGTAGATAGCCGTACAAGTGCTGCGTCTTGTGCAGCACGTCGATCAGATGCGAATCCGCATACTCCCTGGTCTTCATCTCGTCGATGAACTTGCGCAGCTCGCCGCGCTGCTCGTCGACCACCGGTGCGGTTCTTTCTTTCAACGGAGTCTTTGCCATGTCCAAGGTCCTCGGGAATCTCTAAAAATACAAATCTCTTTCGCCCGTCCGGGTCTTTTCGTAATAGCTCATGAAGGTCTCGAAGACCTCCGGCATCCGCTGCCGGACCTGCTCGATCTCCTTCGCAATGACCTTTTCGCCGGCCGCGATCGTCGCGGGGCTGGCGAAGTCATCGAGCCACTCGCGGAAGGTAATTACGGCGTTGAGTTTGCAGAATTGACCTTCTTTGCCGCTGCGCAGCAGCTTCATGATCTTCTGGCCGGTGCGCCCGCAGCGATAGCCGGCTGTGCAGAACGACGTGATTGAGCCGGCCTCGGCCAACTCGCGCACCACGTCATCCAGCGAGCGGGTGTCGCCGAGCAGGAACTGCTGACGCTCGCCGTGCTGGGTCTCGTCGAACTGGTCGGCGTAGCTGCCGATGCCGATGCGCGTCGAAGCGTCGGTCTGCGTGCAGCCGAGCGGCAGGATCTCCCGCCGCAGTTGCGCATTCTCGCGGGCGGTCAGAATCATACCCGTGTACGGCACGGCCAGCCGGATCACCGTCACCAGCCGCTTGAATGCCTCGTCATCCACCTTGTATTCGGGGTCCTGAGTGAAAGGTGTATTGTGCGCCGGCTCGAGCCGGGGGAACGAGATCGTGTGCGGTCCGATTCCGAACCGCTTCTCCAACTCAATCGCGTGATATAACAGACCCATCACCTCGAACTTCCCGTCGTACAGGCCAAACAGCACGCCGAGGCCCACGTCGTCGATGCCGGCCTCCATCGCCCGGTGCATGGCGTACAGCCGCCAGAGGTAGCTGCCCTTGATCGTGTGGCGCGGGTGCAGCTTCTCATACGTTTTGCGGTGGTAGGTCTCCTGGAAGACCTGGAACGTGCCGATGCCCGCGTCGTTGAGCACACGCAGCTCCTCGACGGGCATGGGGGCCGCGTTGACATTGCAGCGGCGAATCCCGCCCCAGCCGCGCCGCGTCTTGACCTTCACGTCCATGATCGTCCGCAGGGTCGAGGCCATATAGTCGATGCCGGACTTCGGATGCTCGCCGAAGACGACGATCAGACGCTTGTGCCCAATCTGACCGGCCAGGACCTCGACCTCCCGCCGGATTTCCTCCTGCGACAGGATGCGCCGGCTCTCCTCGGTGTTACTGCACCGAAAACCGCAGTAGAGGCAGTCGTTGACACATAAATTGCTCACGTACAGCGGGGCGAACGTCACGATGCGGTTGTCATAGACCTTGACCTTGACCGCCGCGGCGGTTCGCCGCATCTCGGCCAGTAGGGCCGGATCTTCCACATGCAGCAGGCAGGCCGTCTCCTCCGGCGTCAGCGTCTCGATGGCAAGCGACTTGGCGAGAATGTCCCGCACCCGCTGCGGGTCGGGATTCACGTTCGCCGCCAGGGCTCGCTCGATCGCCGCATCGTCGATAAACTGCCGGCCCCGGTCGAGGTATTTCTCGACCTGCTCCGGCTTGATTCGATTCTTGACCCAGCCGCCACCTTCGGCAACTGCTTTCTTGTTTTTCGTAATCATGGTCGCTTTCACCACCCTAAACCACTTTCAGATTCGGCGAAACGATGCCGCGCGGCGTCTTGGCCTTGTAGTGCGTATGGAGCAGCTCGTGCGATTTCTCGCTGAGCGGCCGCCCCAGATACTCGCGGTAGAGCCGCTGAACATCCGGGTTGTCGTGGCTGCGGCGAATCGTCTTACCGCGATCCAGATCGTACAATGCCTGGGCCCGGGCCTTGAGACATTCCTCGTCGAGCGGAATCGAGTTGGCCGTCGCATAGGGCTGACCGCCGCCGCCGATGCACCCGCCGGGGCAGCCCATGATCTCGATAAATTGGAAGCGTTTGCGACCCTCGCGCACCATCTCCATGACCTGGTGGGCGTTGCCCAAGCCATGGGCCACGGCGACCCGCAGTTCCTGCCCGTCCATCGTAAGCCGGCCTTCCTTAACCCCTTTGAGGCCGCGAATGTCGTTGACCTCGATGTCGACGAGGGTCTCACCGGTGTAGAGCTCATACGCCGTACGGATGGCCGCTTCCATGACGCCGCCGGTGACGCCGAAAATCGTGCCGGCCCCGGAGGACAGGCCCAGCGGCTCATCGAATTTCTCCGGACGAATGTTGACGAAGTCGATGCCGGCGGACTTGATCATCCACGCCACCTCGCGGGTCGTCACGACAATGTCCGTGGTCCGCAGGCCGTGGACCTCCAGCTCAGGCCGGGCGGCCTCGAACTTCTTGGCTGTACAGCACATGACCGCGACGCTGAAGACCTTCTGCGGGTCGAGCTTCATCTTCTCGGCCCAGTACGTCTTGAACAGGGCCGATGCCATGGACATCGGCGACTTGCACGTCGAGATATTCTCGATGAAATCGGGATAGAACTGCTCCATGTACTTCATCCAGGCGCTGGAGCAGGACGTGATCAGCGGCAGCGGCGAGCCGGATTGGAGCCGCTCGAGCAATTCGCTGCCTTCCTCCATGACCGTCAGATCGGCCGAGAACGTGGTGTCGAAAACATAGTCGAATCCCAGCCGATGCAGCGCCGCCACGAGCTGGCCTTCCATGTTCCGACCGACGGGCAGACCGAAGGCCTCGCCAATGGCCGCCCGCACGGAGGGGGCGAACTGCACGACCTTGACCAGATTCTTATCGTTGAGCTTGTCAAACAGCTCCTGGGTATGGTTCTTCTCGACGAAGGCGGCCGTCGGACAGACGTTGATGCACTGGCCGCACGTGGAGCAGACGCTCTCGGCAAACGGCATGTTGTAGGCCGGCACGACGACCGTATTGAAACCTCGATACGCCTGGCCGAGACAGTGCACGCCCTGAATCTCGGAGCACATGCGGACGCAGCGGCCACAGAGAATGCACTTGTCCGGGTCGCGAATCACGCTGGCGGAGGACAAGTCCTTCTCGTAATGCTTCCGCTCGCCCGTGAAATGCCGGTGGCGGATGCCCATCGCATAGACCAGCCGCTGGAGCTCGCAGTTGCCGTCACGCTCGCAGGTGTGGCAGTCTTCCGGGTGGTTGTCCACGAGCAGCTCGACGATGTCGCGCCGAGCCTGCCGGACTTCCTTGGTGTTCGTGTAGATCTTCATGCCATCGGCCACGGGGTAGCAGCACGAGGCCACGAAATTCTTCATCCCCTCGACTTGGACGATGCAGACCCGGCACGCCCCCTCAATCGAAAGCTTCGGATGATAGCACAGCCGCGGGATGCGGTAGCCACACGTGTCGGCGGCCTGCATGATCGTCTGGCCGGGATCGACCTTGTATTGCTTGTCGTTGATCGTAATCGTGATCTTCTTAGTATTTTCCATGTCATTCCTCAAATCTCAGCAAGAACGGCAGCCGGTTCGTAGTGTGCCCGTAAGGGCATAGGAAGACACGCCTGACGGCGTCACTACGAACCAGGTCAGACCTTGGCGATGGCCTCGAACTTGCAGGTGTTGAAGCACATGCCGCACCGGATGCAGGTGTCCTGATTGATCGTGTGCCGGCTCTTGGCCGTACCGGTAATCGCCCCGACGGGACACGCCCGCCGACAGGCGCCGCAGCCGACGCATTTCTCCGTGATCGAATAGCTGATCAGGCTCTTGCAGACCTTGGCCCGGCACTTCTTCTCGTGGGTGTGCTCCTCGTACTCCTCGCGGAAGTTCTTGATTGTGCTCAGAACCGGACTCGGCGCCGATTGTCCGAGGCCGCAGAGCGAGGCCTTCTTGATCATGGTGCCGAGACGCTCCAACTTCTCGATATCGCCCGCCAGACCTTTGCCCTCCGTGATGCGCGTCAGGATTTCGAGCATTCGCTTGGTGCCTTCGCGGCACGGCGTACAGCGGCCGCACGACTCATCCTGCGTGAATTCCAGGAAAAATCGGGCGACATCGACCATGCAGGAATCCTCGTCGATCACGATCATGCCGCCGGAACCCATGATCGAGCCAGCTTTGGCCAACGACTCGTAATCGATGGGCGTGTCGAGGTATTGCTCGGGCAGACAGCCACCCGACGGGCCGCCGGTCTGCACGGATTTGAAGCGTTTGCGGAAGGGGATACCGCCGCCGACGTCGTAGATGATCTCGCGCAGGGTCGTGCCCATGGGGACTTCGATCAGGCCGGTATTGGCGACCTTGCCCGCCAGTGCGAAGACTTTGGTCCCCTTGCTGGTCTCGGTGCCGACCGTCCGGAACCAGTTGGCCCCGTCCAGGATGATGACGGGGATATTGGCCCAAGTCTCGACGTTGTTGATGACCGTCGGCTGGCCGTAGAGTCCCACGGAGGCCGGATACGGGGGCCGGGGCCGAGGCATGCCGCGGGCGCCCTCCACCGAACGAATCAAGGCCGTCTCTTCCCCGCACACGAACGCGCCGGCCCCGAGCCGAATCTCGATATCAAACGAGAAGTTCGAGCCCAGGATATTTTTACCGAGCAAGCCGTGCGCCCGGGCATCCTCGATCGCCTTTTTGATTCTTTTAATCGCCAGCGGGTACTCGGCACGGATGTAGACAAAGCCTCTCTCGGCCCCGATGGCGTAGCCGCCGATGGTCATGCCCTCCACCACCGTATGCGGATCGCCTTCGATGGCACTGCGATCCATGAACGCCCCGGGGTCGCCTTCGTCGGCGTTGCAGATGATGTACTTCGGCGTCGCCTTCTCGGCGGCTGTCAACTTCCATTTGCGGCCGGTGGGAAAGCCGGCCCCGCCTCGTCCCCGAAGCCCCGATTTCTCGACCTCCGCAATTACCTGCTCCGGCTTCAGATCCGTGACCGCCTTGGCCAGAGCCTCGTAGCCGCGCAGCGAGAGATAGTCGTCAATATTCTCCGGGTCGATGATGCCGCAGTTGCGCAGGGTGATTCGCATCTGCTTGCCGAAGAACTTCGCGTCGCCGAAGACCCGGAAGAAACGGTTATACAGATGGTCTTCCTGGATCGCCAGGCGCGCGATCGGCCGGCCGTGGACCAGGTGTTCTTCCACGATTTCCGGAATGTCGCTTTCCGTCACCCGGCCATAGATCGTGTAGCCGGGGTTGACAACGAGGATCGGGCCTTTATCGCACATGCCGAGGCAGCCGGACAGACCGATGGTTGTCTGGTCGGCCAGCTCGTGCTTGGCCAGTTGCTCGTGCAGGGCGGCCGCCAGTTTCCGCGACCCGCAATTGATGCAGGCCGTCCCGTCGCAGAGGATAATCCGATACGGTGTTACATTCACGGTGTTCTTCCTTCCTTCCTTCCTTAATCAATCACCCACTCTTTGATGATCTCACCGTTTTTGAGGTGCCGGTCGATGATTTGCTGGGCCCGCTCGCGGTCTACGCGGCCGTACTTGACGGGGCTCTTGCCCGCCTCAATCACCTCGACGGTCGGCTCGAGGTTGCAGCGGCCCGCACAACCCTTCTGGCTCAGGTACACGTCCGTCAAGCCGCGACTGACGGCCTTCTGGAACACCTCCATCACGTCCTTCGAGCCGGCGGCGATCTCGCACGTGGCCATCCCGACGTACACCCGCTTCGTGGAGAGGTAGCCCTTGCCGATAATGCGGCCGACCGCCTCGGCACGCTTCTTCTTGATCAGTTCCAAGGGAGTTGACATGTGTTCAGTTCCTTTCTATCCGGAAAACAAAGGAGTTCCCGTGCTCCCGCGGCTCGACAGTGATGCCGCCGCCGTGTCGCTCGATGATCTGCTTGGTGATGTACAACCCCAGGCCGGTCCCCTTGACCTTCTTCGTCTCCGGGTTGTCGAGCCGGGAGAATTTCTGGAACAGCTTGGCCCGCTGCTGGTCGCTCATGGGCGTCGAATCGTTGTAAACATCGACCTCGACCAGGCCGTCAATTTGTTGGGCGGTGATCTTGATCTGTCCGGCGTCGGGGCTGTACTTGATCGCGTTGCTGACGAGATTGTTGGCGACAATCTGCATCAGGTCCGAGTCGGCCTGCACCACAAGGTCGGGGCTGATCTCGTTGGCAATCTGCAAACCCTTCTTGGTGGCCATCGCCGCCAGCGAAGTGATCGAGGTGTCGAAGACATCCTTCTTGAGATTCAGCGCAGTCCTATTGACCGCGAGCTCGCCGCGCTCGATCCGGCCGAGGTTCAAGAACTTCTTAACCGTGGCGTCGAGATAGTCGAGGTTCCGCGTGACGGAATCCATGGCCTTGCGCTGCTTGAAGTTGACCAGGCCCAGGTAGCCGTCGCGCACGGCGTAGGCGTTCATCACCGCCGAGGCCAGGATGCCCTTCAGCTCATGGGCGACGAAGCCGATCAGGTCGATGTAGCTCTTATTCGAGGCCGCCAGCTTCTCGTTGGAGACCCGCAGGCTCTCCTCTCGTTCCTTCAACCCCGTGGCCATCGCATTGAACGCCTCGGCCATGCTGTTGACGTCCTTGATGGACGTATCCGTCGTAATTCGATAGCCCCAATCGCCGGAGGCGAGACACTCGCTGGCGTGGACGACCTGGATCAAGGGCCGGGAGATCGCCCCGGCCAGAATGAACGAGAGCAGTGCGGCAATCAACGTCACGCCGCTGACCGACAGCAAGAAGAATTGGAGGATCTCCGTGGCCAGATCGTTGAACGGCTGTTCCAGAATGCCGACGTAGAGGATACCAATGATCTCGCCGCTGATGCTGCGGATCGGCATATAGGCGCTTTTGTAGTAGTCGGTGACCACGAAGGCCCGCTCCTGCCAAGTCTGCCCATGCTCGACGACGGCCCGGTAGACTTCATCCGACACGCGGGTCCCCACCGCCCGCTGCCCATCCCGGTCCTGCACGTTCGTCGCGATCCGCACGTCGTCCAGGAAGATCGTGACCGTCCCCACGGGTTTGTCCTTGTACACCTCCTTGCCAAAGACCATCTCGCGTACCCGGTCCACGAACGTGTAGTCCCGGTTGACGACACGACCGCCGTACACCACCGCCTGGATCTGTCCGCCCCCATCGAAAACCGGCACGGCGTATTCCTTGGCCATGACCGCGTGGAGCACCTTCCGGTCGGTGGGCCGCGCTTTCGGGGTCGTCTTGATCCCGATGGGCTGCCGGCCCGGAAACTCGTCCGGCATTCCGGCCAATTCGTCCGGCGCGATGAGTCGGGTCCCCCCGACGGCCGCGCCCTGCTGCACGGCGGCCCGGGCGATCTCGCTGCGCAACGCGCCGAAATCCGCCGCAGGCACGCGTCGCAGATAATGGACGTTGAGCTCGTTCTGCAAGCTCTCGACATTATCCTTCGCCGACACGAGCTTCAGGGCCTCGCCGATCCGCTCGATCTCGCCGGCATACACGATCTGCGCCGCGTTGATGCTGTCGCGCACCTGCTGATCCGCCCGTCGGATGATGTTCTTCTGCACCACGCGATAGCTTAGCACGGCGGTCGGAACCGACAGCACCAGGATCACCAGCAAGAACGAGACGAGAATCCGCGTCTTCAGGGAGACCGGCAGCAGTATTCGGTTAATTCTGGTCGTTGGCAGCATTGACGAAGTAGATCAAGTTCTCGAGCTCGGTCTCAAGATTGATATTGTTTACGATGCAACCCGTCGGCGCCTTGAGACAGATGGGCGCGAAGTTCAGAATGCCTTTGATCCCCGCGGCCAAGACCAGCTCCAGAACCTGCTGGGCGGCATAGTCGGGGACTGCGATAATACCCAGCTTGATATCCCGGGTCTTGATGACCTCGGCCAATTGCTCCAGGGGCAACACGGGCGGTTGGCCATTCCGGTTGTACTTCGCCGGGTCGATCTCGAATCCCGCAACGATGTTGATGCCACTCCGTTCAAACCCGGGGTACTGCAGCAGCGCACGCCCGATATTACCGACACCGATCATGATGAACTCATGAAGTTGACCTTTGCCCAGGATGCGGTTGAGCTGATCCGCCAGTTCATCGACCTTGTAGCCCCCCCGTCGGTTGCCCGTGATGCCGAACAGAGAGAAATCCTTCCGGACCTGCGCCGCGCTCACGCCTGCCGCATCGGCGAGATTGTCCGAGAACACCCGAACAAAGTTCAATGTCCTCAAGCGATTCAACGAATTCTTGTACCGCGACAATCGTATTATGCAGCTTCTGTTCGCCATTGTCTGTGCACTTTTCTCCATACGTTCTATCCGTCACAATATAACTGATTCAACACTCCAATATAGATATCACATCTTCCTTATAAGTATTTTGCAGCACAATTGAGGAGAAGTCAAGTGTTTGTTGCGTCTTTTTTCACATTTTTTTGCCATGATATCTACTTTCTCGTATGCAATGCCTTACTATGATAGGATTTATGTCAACAAAAAATGGTGCGCCGAGGCAGGAATTACGCGCGTGAATTTCGTTTTGTGTGTCTTCCTGGCACAGAACGCAGGAGCTTGGTCCGGTTCTCTGCGGGCGGGAGAAAAGGCAAAGCCCCTGCGGTGCGGAGGGAGAGGAAGCGAGACTACGCAGGGGCTTGTGGTGTACCTCTTTTTGGGCCCCTCATCCAGGAGCCCACGGTTCTACTTACGCCTGTCGCGACCCCCAGTTCATTCGGCTCGCAAAAAACACGTCCACAATTCCAACGGCGTTCCCGGTACGGGATCCCGCGTCGTTCATCGATTCAGCGACCAGATCGAGATATTCAGGGACGCGGCGAAAGACACCCAGAGCAGATACGGCACAAGAAGCCATCCCGCAGGCCACAACCAGCCGCACGATGCTTGTTACGCTCATCTTCGCGCCCTCCGGATCCGGCCTGGTTCGTATTTACTGTACGTCACAATTCGTCGGATGGATCGCCCCGGTTTCACTGAACAAAGGGCCGGCCGGCCGGTAGAAGAAGCCGGCACTACGTCCTTGACTGGTCCGGACAGGCCGGTGGCGAGGGCGACAGGGCCGGAACGATGTCTGCCGAACGGGCGTCTGGGATCGAAAGGGTGTTGTATGGATATCTTCGAATTCGCGTTGGAGAAAGAAAAATTCAGCGAAGAATATTACCGCGACCTGGCCCACCGAGCCAACCACGCGGGGCTCCGGAACATCCTGACGATGCTGGCCGACGAGGAGGCCAAGCACTACCAGGCGATCGAACGGATGAGAACCGAGACGCCGGAGCACGTGACCGACGTGCCGATCCTGGACCGGGCACGAGAGGTCTTCGAGAAGATGCGGGGCGCCCCGAAGAAATTCGACTTCCAGATCAATGAGGCGGAGCTATACCGCAAGGCCTGCCAGATCGAGGAACAGAGCAAGAAGTTCTATTTGGAGCGGGCCGAGGAAGCCCAAGATCCCGAGCAAGAGCGGATTTTCCGGTTGCTGGCCCAGGAGGAGGACAAGCACCTGTATCTCATGGAGAGCCTCTACAGCTTCGTGTCCAAGCCCGAGAGCTTCCTCGAAAATGCCGAGATGTACCACTTCGATGACTATGTCGAGGGCGTGCTGTAAGAGAGCAAGAAGATAGGGAGTTCGTCCTTGCTTCTCCCTCTCTTATCTTCCCACCTTCTCCCCTGCCGGCTCTTTTCTTTGGCGGAGCGTCTTCTCGATATCCGCCTCCAGGCGGGTCAGGATGTCTGCCAAGTTGTTACTCAGCGCACCGACAACCGCGCCGGCGGTTCGGGCGGGGATGGGGGACTGGGCCTTGTAGGTCTGGGTCAGCGGGACAGCCTCGCTGGCCTCGGGGCCGGCCAGGAGGAAGAACCGTATCTGCATGACGGCCTGGGGGGCCGATCCCGTCGTGAAATCGGCATACAGGTCGATAATGTTCGCCTCCAGCACGTACGTGGCCTCCTGCGGGCTGTAGGCGGAGAAGACCCGCTGGAACAGGCCGGAGTCCGCCAGCCAGTCACGCGTCTTTTCCATGATCATCGTCGCCGGCGGAATCAGGAATTGGTGGTAGAAATCGGGCTCATACCGGGAGGCATCGACGCGGTACACCAACTGCTTGGTCGCAAACGCCTGGTCCACCTCGAACCGGCGAACCCGCAGGGTAGCGTCGCTGTGGAAAGAGGCCAAGGGTCCCTGGCGCGTCGCGTCCAGGATGTAAAAATTCCGGTTGGCGAGGGCGCTTTGGCCACACCCGGACAGAACCCAGGAGGATACGACCACAGCGGAACACGCAAGCAGCTTCAAGCAAATGCGAATCATTTCACTACCCCCGGTTTCTTAGGCGGCCTGCCAAACAGGAGCTCCGATGGATTCTG
This sequence comes from uncultured Pirellulales bacterium, assembly GCA_964354535.1. Taxonomy (GTDB): domain Bacteria; phylum Planctomycetota; class Phycisphaerae; order Sedimentisphaerales; family Anaerobacaceae; genus PLanc-01. The sequence continues at coordinate 24,519 of CAYHAJ010000191.1, read as the reverse complement.
CTCCAAGGTGGCAGCCAGCTCTCTGAGACTGTCTGTAATCGCACGCAAGTCGTTGAGGACCCTTTCAATGCTCGGGCGTTCGGTGGCAATCAAGGCATCGAAGTGCGCCAGTGTCTGGTTCAACTGTGCCAACACCTCCGGCACGTTCGTCGGACGCGGGCCGCCCGGCGCCGGCGCGAACAACTGCTGCAGGTGCTTGTTGGTCGCACGCAGCTCAACGAGGAAGGACTGGGCTTGCCCGCTGATCGCGGGGACATTGGTGTCCGCCACCGCCTGGGTCAGAGAGGTCAGCAGTCGCCCCAAATCGGCGTTGAGCTTCTGGGTGTCGACAGCCGCCACTTTCTGATCCGTCCGCGTCAGCAGATCGCGTACCTGTTGACTCAACTGGGGGACGTTGGCCTCCGCCACCGCCTGATTCAGGGAGGCAACGAACTGTTGGGCGCCCGCATTGATCTTGTCCATCTCCAGCGCCTCGACCTTTTCCCGGCCTATCTGCAACAGGCCGCGGGCTTCCTTGCTGAGCTCCGCCAGATGGGCCTCCGTAATCGCCGTATTCAAGGCCGTGAAGACCCGCTCCAAGCTGGTGGCAAGGCCTTGGGCGTCAATCGCCTGCAACTGGCCCAGGATCTTGTCGATCGAGTCCTTCATCGTGGTGAACTCGCCCGGTGCCGAAGGAATGACCGGGTACTTCGGCACCCAGGGAACCGATTCCAGAACGAACCGATTCGGATCGAGGAAATTCACCTCCAGAGAGGCTTGCTGCGTCAGGAGATTCGAGGTCACGCGGACGCGCAGGCCCTGCGCGACCATCCGCTCCAGGAGGACCTCGGCCTGCGGATAGGTCGGCTCCGGGAGCTTGGATCGGAACACACCGCTGATCACCCGGACGCACGAAGCGTACCGGGCACCGGCGGGGGTATTTGGATCCAACGGGTACACGCTGCCAACGAAGCCGATCTGCTCGACCTGGCCGATGCGCACGCCACGAAATTCCACGGGCGAGCCGACACTCAGACCGGTGATAGACTCCCCAAAGTAGGACTCGACGTACAATTTGGGTTGAGCAAAGAGTCCCGCTCCAAACAGGCTCACGGCCACCACGATCAGCGTCAGGGCGACCAACACGAAGAGACCGATCCGAAAATAGTGCGGCTTTGCGTCCATGCCATCATCCTAGTCTGTGAGGACCGTCCGGCGTCCATCGGTTGCGCGGCTCGTTTCGTCGAGCGGTTGCGGGCAGCGTAGCTTGCGCCGCGGGACGCGCGACGCGATCGATACAAGCTTCGCAGCCACTCCACGTTCTTTCAACAAGCGGTAGACGATCCACTCTTCTTTCACTCACGTTCCTACGAGCTTGCCGGCCGGACGGTTGAAGAACTGGCGTACCACAGGGTTATCACTCCGGTCGCGCAGTTCCTGCGGTTTTCCGGCGGCAATGATCGTCCTGGCCTCTTTATCGACCATAATCACGCGCTCGGCCACAGTGAAAATACTGGGCAGCTCATGGGTCACGAGGACGAAGGTGATCTGCAGAGTGTGCGCCAGATCCAGGATCAGCTCATCGAGTTGGGCCGAGGTAATCGGATCGAGGCCCGCGGACGGCTCGTCGAGAAACAGGATTTTCGGGTCCATCGCCAGCGCCCGGGCGATGGCGGCCCGTTTGCGCATGCCGCCGCTGAGCTCGGAGGGCATCTTGTAGGCCGCCGCCTGCAAGCCGACAGCCTTGAGCTTCATCTGGGCGATCCTCTCGATGGCGTGACGTGGCAAATCCGTAAATTCCTCCAGGGGCAGCGCCACATTGCTCAGAATGCTCATGGAGCCGAACAGAGCGCCGCTCTGGTACGCCACGCCGATTTTCCGGAGCAGGTCAAGCCGCTCCTGACCCTCGGCAGTGACGATGTCGGTACCGTCGATCCGAATGGTCCCGCACCGCGGTTTCTGCAGGCCGATCATGCACTTGAGCAACGTCGTCTTGCCCGAGCCCGAGCCACCCAGGATGGCAAAAATCTCGCCCGTGTAAACCTCAAACCGGATGTCCTTCAAAATAACGGTATCCCCGTACCCCGCCGCCAGATCCTTCACCTGAATAATCGGTCCGTTCGCCATTCAGATCCCCAAAAAGTAGTAGATCACGGCGAACACGCCATCCGCGGCGATAATCGCGATCAAGCCGCTGACGACCGCGCGGGTCGTCGAATCTCCAACGGCGGTCGGTCCGGTGCCCGTCTGGAGGCCGCGCAGACAGCCAATGCCTGCCACCAAAGCCCCAAAGACAAAGGTCTTGGCGAGGCCCCCGAAGAAGTCTGTTAGAGTGGCGGCGTTGCGAATTCGCTCCATGAAGATCGTCGCGGGCAAATCCCAGGTGGCCATGACCAGTCCACAGCCAACGATACCAAGAAGCTGGTTGAACACGGTCAGCAAGGGGATCACACACAGAACCGCGATGAGCCGCGGCAGGACCAAAAACCGCACGGGGTCCAAGCCCATGGTGACCAAGGCATCGATTTCTTCGTTCACCTTCATGGTGCCCAACTCGGCGGCGAAGGCCGAAGCGCTGCGGCTGGTCAGGAGAAAGGCGGCCAGCAGCGGCCCCAATTCGCGAAAGAGCACAACCACCACGAGATCGGCGACATAGACCTCCGCGCCGAAGGCCCGCATAGCCGCTGCCGTCTGAAAGGCCAGGATCGTCCCGATCAGGAAACCCAACAGGCCGGTGATGCCCACCGCATTGGCCCCGGCCTTCTCCGCGATGATCAAGGTGTCTCTCCAGCGCAGGGTGCGGGGGTGCGACAAGGTCTGGAGGAGCTTGCAAAAGACCTCGCCCGTGAAACTGGTCGCGGTGACGAAATCGCGCACCAAACCGGCGGCCCCTTTCCCGATCCCCCGGACGAACCCCACAATCGCCCCCGGCGGTCGCGGCGGGGACACAAGCCGGTCGATCTCAAGCACTGTCATCAACTGCCGGAATTCCGGCCGCAGGTCCCGAATCTCGATCTGCCCCCGATGTTCCTGCTGGATGTGCTTGTACTCCGCGAGTAGTGCGATTCCGGCGCCGTCGCAGTAGATCACATCGCCGGCTTGGACGATCAGATGGGGGACTTTGAGCTGCCGCAGGGTTTGCGTGCTCGGCCGCCAGATAGAGGCGGTCGTATCGCGGTCCAGGCGACCCTTGAGGGTCAAACGGGCTTGGCCCTTCGGCCCCCCCTGGAAATCAAACATAGCGCTATCTGTGTCTTCCATGACATCCGGCCGCATCAGTGATTCGAACGACATTATTCTACGCGCACGGCGGGGCGTTGGCAAACCTTTGCCGGCCGGTTGGCGCCGGGAATACGCCCGATTAGAATGGCGGGCGGTCCGAGGGACGCCATCAAGAACGCGCCGCTTCCGGATATATCGGCAAAAGACAGGAGGTTAGGCTATGTTAAACCACGCTATTTCTTCCCTCGATCGGCGGGAATTCCTGGAGCAGATCGGGCGAGTTTCACTAGGAACGGCGGTCGTCGCCGGTCTGACGACGCCGAGGGCCGTCGGCCAGCAAACGCAGTCCCAGAAGCCGTGGCAGCCCGTTTCCGACCGTAAGGTGCGCGTTGGCATTGTCGGCTACGGTGTGTGCCAGTTTGGGGCGGCCTTCGGCTTCCAGAATCATCCGAACGTTGAGGTCGTCGCCGTCAGCGACTTGATCCCCGAACGGCGCAAGGCCCTGATGAAGGCCTGCCGCTGCGGCAAGTCATATGAGTCGCTGGAAGTGCTGGTCCAAGACCCAAAGATTGAGGCGGTGTTCGTGGCCACCGACGCTCCCAGTCACTCGCGGCACTGCATGGAGGTCCTCAACCATGGCAAGCACGTGATGTGCGCCGTGCCCGCCGTGTTCGGATCGACCGAGCAGGCGGAACAGCTCCTCGAAACCGTCCAGAAGACCGGTCTGAAGTACATGATGGCCGAGACAAGCTGCTACCGCGAGGATTGCTACGCCATGCGGCAGATTTACCGAACCGGAGGATTCGGGCGACTCGTTTACTCCGAGGGCGAGTATTACCACTACAGCGCGACGCAGATCGGCTCCTTCAAGGAATGGCGCGTCGGCCTGCCGCCCCTGTGGTATCCCACGCACTCGACGGCCTACTACGTCGGCGTCACCGGCAAGCGGTTCACTTCCGTCTCCTGCCTCGGTTTCAACACCGACAAGGCAGGCTATCAACCCGGGGCCAACAAATACGACAACCCCTTCACCGATGAAGTCGCCCTGTTCCAGACCAGCGAAGGCGGCTCGTCCCGTATGCTCATGTGCAAGGGCGTCCACAGCCTGGTCGTCGAGCAGGGCCGCGTCTTCGGCGAGAAGGGCTGGATGGACGGAACCGAGTACAAGGGTGCAGTCAAAGACCTTCCCGACATCGCGCGTCCCGCCCTGCCGCCCGGCGTGCCGGCCGGTGGGCATGGCGGCTCCCACGGATATCTGACGGACGAGTTCATCACGTCGATTCTTAAGGACCGGCAGCCGCTCGTGAACATCTATGAGGCATTAGCCCTGACCGTGCCCGGCATCATCGCCCACCAATCCGCCCTCAAGGGCGGCGAGCGCCTCGAGGTCCCCCAGTACGACCCACCCAAAGGACTGCCGAGATGAGCGTGATGTTGCCTGAATCGAGGTGAAGTCATGAAACTGACAGGCGTCTTGAAGGCGCTCCTCCGTCTGACGATTCTTGCCTCTGCATTCCTATTCCTCTTCGTCGTGTCGGCAGTGGCGGGCTGGCCTTCAGGATGGATTGGCCGCCTATTTCAAGCTGGATGAAACAACCGAGACCCTCGCGGCCGACGCCTCCGGCAACGGTCACGACGGCACCCTGATGTTATCGCTAACACTCTGAAGGGGACTCTCATGCACGAGAAATCAATTCACTGGGTCGCGTTGCTGGCCCTCAGTCTGGTTGTCGCGCCGGCGGCGACTCAGGGACAAGTCGTCAATCTGGTGCAGAACCAAAGCTTCGAGGAGGACGAGGCCATTTTGGATGACCCGGCCTGGGACAAATGGTGGACATGGGCCGAGGACACCGGAGTCAAGAGCACCGTCTGGTTCGATAAAAACGAATGCATTGACGGCGTCCGAAGCCTCCGTGTTGACCCCAAGGGGACTGCCAACTGGCAGTTCATGGTGCTGTACCAGCCCATTCCGCAGAAGGTAGGCACGAAGTACACAGCCAGCTTCTGGGCCAAGGCCCAAGCCCCGCGTCCCCTTAGCGCGGAGATGGGCGCGATAGGCGCCTCGGGCAAGTGGGGGTACACGGATTTTCAGATCACGACCGACTGGGCCGAGTATAAATTCACCTCGGCATCCCAAAATGCCACGGCCAAGCTGGCGATCTGGTGTGCGGGCTCGGAAGTCCCGTTGTGGTTGGATTTCGTCAACGTCTACGAGGGTGAGTATGTCCCCGGAATCAAGCCGTCGAAAGCGTCAAGCCCGAGAAAAGCGGACCAGCCCACTTCGGTCGACAAGGCCGCGGCTGAGCCGCTCTTGCTCGCCAGTGGCCATGGCCATAACGGGCAGGTCAATGCGGTCGCATTCTCACCGGATGGGCGCTCCGTGGCCTCGGGAAGTGCAGACAACACCGTTCAGTTGTGGCGAGTAACCGACGGCTCTCGAGTCCACATGCTACGAGGCCACAGAAGTTGGGTCATGTCGGTGGCCTTCTCTCCCGATGGGACCACGCTGGCCTCCGGCAGCGGGGATAAGACGGTGCGCCTCTGGCGGGTAACGGACGGCTCCTGTGTGAGAGAACTATCCGGACACGCTGCCGCTGTGGTGGCGGTAGCCTTTTCGCCGGATGGAGCCACGTTGGCTACCGGCAGCCTCGACAGCAGCATCAAGCTTTGGCGCGTGTCGGATGGAGCGGTGCTGCGGACGCTGACCGGCCACGGGGACTTCGTCAATTGCGTCGCGTTTTCGCCGGATGGAAAGATGCTGGCATCCGGCGGCGATGATCGGGCCGTCCGCTTGTGGCGCGTGGCGGATGGAGTGGAACTGAGGGCTCTGACCGGCCACCAGGATTATGTCGCATCCGTAGCCTTTTCGCCCGATGGACAACGGTTGGCTTCGGGGGGAGGATCGCAGGATAAGACCCTCCGGTTGTGGCGCGTCTTGGACGGCACCTTACAGCAAAGCTGGAAGGCGTCCGCCAATGCGGTGACGTCGGTGGCGTTCTCTCCGGACGGTGTTACGATTGCCGCGGGAGCAGGTCGGAGTGACAATTCGATCGGCCTCTGGCAGGTGGGCCGGGATACACCGCTGCGCAAGCTTACGGGGCACTCGGCGTCGGTCCTGTCCGTGGCTGTCTCTCCTGACGGCACCAACCTCGTCACAGGCAGCATAGATAAGACCTTGCGGATGTGGCGTGGGGCTGACGGCACACTTCTGTGGATGACCCCGGGGCAGTGAGAGATCGGCTGGCAAAGAGGATCGCTCATCGCTGTGGCCGGCGCGGTTGTGGCGTTTTTGCTTGTGGGGGGACTTCACGACTCATGCGGCGGCTGTTGGGTCACAGGGATCGTGGTCCGACGCCTGCCCAGGCAAGCTCACGGTCGCACCGGGATCTTGAGGGCTGAGTCGCCCAAGAGGACAAACTCTAAGGCGCTGAATACGTTCCAGGGATTTCCAGCCATATCCGCGGACGACAAAAAGTCGAACAAGGCATCCGTATAGAGCTGGCCGAGTGTGTCTGCTCCTTGACGACGGCTTCGCACGGTGCCAGTGACCAGTCGCGCAATATATCCCTTCCCGTGAATGGGTTCGGCCCCACCGCTGGATACCCACGTGAGGCTGCCGCCGAGGCCCTCCCGGGTGTTTCCCAGATAGGCGATCCCGGCTCCTGGTGACTTCAGTACCGCTTCCCCGAAGGAATGGGTACTGGAGCAAACGCTGTATGAGCACTCCACCAGGTCCAGGTCAAAGGCTGCGGCGACGCAGACCACCGTGATGATGATGGGAACCTTGATACGAGGCGCATAGTGCAGGAGGTCGTCCGACGAAAGCGACGATGCGGTGAAGTACAGATGGGAAACGTCCCCGTGGCAGGAGCACCAAAAGATGCCGGTGTCTCGGACGGTCAGGGCCGGCTCAAGAAAGGCCCGGTCGCCACGGTCGTCGGGAACAAGACACCTCTTGACGTTCAGGCCCTCGAACAACCCCTCCTTCTCGCCCAGGGCAACCTGCCCCACCATCAGCCCGCCGAATTGAACATTCCTGAACCAGGACCAATCGGCATTGGCGTACCAGCGAATGACTTTGTCGACGACCTGCGAGGCCTCGTTGGCATCGTTCACGGAAAGCCGCCCAACGCGATAATTGGGGATCCAATCGTAGTCGGGAGACGCATAGAACAGATCGGTGGGAACCCATCTCCGGTGGATTTCGTGGTCGGGGGGGAAGTCAGGTTCGACTGTGTCATACGCGCGGCAGTAATAGTAGAAACTCGGCGGCACCAGCAGCCCATCTCCCAGGATCGTCACATATGCCAGACGCGGGTGAGCCTGCTGATCCCGCAGGTAGGCCACGATCTTTCGGGCCAAGGCGTAATCGTAATGCCTGATCCGACCCCATCCGTCGAGCTGAGCGTTCTGGTAGCCTTCCAACGGCGGATCCTCCGCAGGTAGGTAAGCCTGGCCGATCGCCTCGGTCGTCACAACGGCCGACGTGATTCCCTCCTGGGTAGTATGAAACCGACTCAGTTTCTCCGCCTGCTGCTGCAGCGTGGCAGGGCACAGCACAATACACTGAGCCTCGGTGGCCAGCCCCCCGGCTTGATCGCTCTGCCTCCGCTGGGAAGTAGTGGTCTGCCCCGAGGCATCTGCCGGACTCCTGAGTCGGTAAGAGAGTTTAAGAGTGGCTTGCGTCAGGAGCATGGCCTTCTTCTTCGCGGGTGCGTACTGGACAGGGAACAGGTGCACAAAGACGTACCGACGCTGATTGTCAACGCCCTGGTCGAACGTTACCAGGCGACCCGGGAACCAGGCGTCAGAAGAATAGATCTTGTCATCCGCAATGACCTTACCTGGATTCGCTCCGGCCTGCTGGTTGGCCGGAATGAGGTTCAGTTCCGTCTTGACCTCACGAAACGTCCCTTCGACCACCTCCAGCCCCAGTACCTCCGTCTCCCTGTCCAGTTCCACTCTGAACGTCTTCATGGCCAACAGGGGCTGACCGGGATAGGCTTCAGGCAGAAGCTCCCCTACCATGAGGTAATCATAGCCCTGGGTTGTGGGGTAGATGACGCAGCTCTGCGCATCCATTTGGAAGGTCAGAGTCTCCGTGCGGATATCCGCAGGAGCGGCTGTCATTGAGCCTGTTTGCTTGCTGACCGCCACACTCGACAGGTCGATGGGCGGCCCCAGCTCAACCGCACGTGGCTTCGGTGGCGCCTCCGGCGCGGCGGCCGACAGCACGAAATCGGCAGGGATACAGAAGCTCACGGCGAAAGCCAGACAAAGCCAACGGATGTTCAACAAGGATCGCATAGGCTCATCCTCCGTCTTCTGCGACGCTGCGAAGGAACGCATCCACCCGCTCGGCACAAGGACATCTTTAGAATGGCGCAATCCCTCGTGCCGCGAAGGCAATTATCCCCCGCTTCTGCCAGAGGTGTCAACTATCACTTATCGATTCCGTTGTGCCGCTCGCCTGGGATTCGAGGGCGGCGGTGAACAGCTTGTGCCAGAGCACGCTTTCTTCGGGCGTGGCGCATCCAGCGAATCGTCCGGGCGTCGCGCCTCGCTCCAACTCGTACAGGAACGCCGCCCACATCTGGAGAATCGCGTCGGAAACGCCGCACTGGAAGATCTCGCCTGTGATCGACTTGTACGTCATCTCGTGACCCACGTGGATCTTCTTCCAGGCTTGCTCGGGCTCCCAAACGCGACCTTTCGCGTTTGGGGACCCTTCGCCGCCGGGGGTGTATTCGAGCAGTTCCAGCGTGTTGGCCTCGTTGAGGCTGTAGCGAACGGAGGCCCGTGTGCCGTAGATTTCGAGATACCAGTTGTTCTTCTGGCCGGGTGAGATTCGCTCCGTTCGCAGCGTGAACGGAAACGTGCTACTGGAACCCGGGTCGTGGGTCTCGCACAGGAGAGTCGCGTTGTCCCACGTCTCACACGGAGCCATTCCGCCTTTGCCGTCGGGCCGCGCACGCACGATATTGGACAGGACGGCTCGAACGTTCTTCGGCACCCAGCCGGCGCGGAACGGTACGGCGCAGACATGGGGCCCAAGGTCCCCCATCACTCCGTATTCGCCGTTATACTCAATCCTGCGTTTCCAGTTGATCGGCTTTTGCGGGTTCAAGTCGCTGCCGTGGAGGAAGCCTGCGTTGACCTCGAGGACTTGCCCAAAAGCTCCTGTCTCGATCATCCGCCCGATCCTCTGAACCGCCGGGAAGAAGACGAATTGCGAAGCGCAGCGCACGAAGCAATCCGGGTGCCTCCGAACGGCCGCCATGATCGCCTCGTTGGCCTTGAGGTCAATGCCGAAGGGTTTCTCGCCCATCAGGTGCTTGCCGGCGCCCAGGGCGCCTACATAGAACTCCTCGTGCAAATGGTGCGGCACCGCAATGTAGACCGCCTCGACCCCGGGATTACTCAGAAGCTCCCGATAGTCGCCCGTGACCTGCTTCAGCGTGGGAATGTTCCGGCGGAACCAATCGACCTTGGGCGTATCGAGTGTGCGATTACAGAGGGCGACAATCTCGGGCCGAATCGTCATCTCGGGCAAATGCAGCCACCGCGCCGCGGCGCTGGCGAACTCGCGCCCCATCATGCCGCCGCCGATAATCCCAAATCGAACCGTCCGCATCCGCGCACCTCCACAGCCGCAAGACCGAAATCAGAAGGCCATAGTTGAGATCAAAAATCAAAGATCAAAAATCAAAACTGTGGAATCGCCTGCGGCGATGGCTGTTTTGGAATTTTGATCTGTGGTTTTCGTTTTTACATTTTGCATTTTGATCTGACTCAAGGCAAGAATCAAGAACTTAGCGGCGGCGTAGGACCAAGGCCAGGCGGGCAGCGAGGAACCCCCAGGCGACGCCCACGGCGAGGCCGGCGCCGTGGGCCATATTCGCCACCGGGCCCATAACACCTGAGACGCAGAGGAAGAACCAGACAATCATCAGGGTCACGGTCTGGGGCTCCAGTGACAACTGGGAGGCCGGGTTGAACTTGCCCTGCATCCACATGTAGCCGAGCAGGCCGTAGACCACGCCGGACATACCGCCGAAGTTCGGGCCGCTCCACAGATACTGGGCGAGATTCGACGCGCCGGCGATGACGAACACAATCAGCAGCAACATCCAGGGACTTTTCCGGGCCTCGATCATGCTGCCCAGGTCCCGCAACCAGAGCATGTTGAAGAACAGATGCAGAAAATGGAAGTGCAGAAACATGGGGGTGAACAGCCGCCAAATCTGGCCCCGACGAATCTCCGGCAGACCGCTATTCCATTGGACGTACCCCGACTCATACTGGTGCTCGACGATCGACAAAGGCTGAACAAAGCGGTCGTCCTTCCCGAAGTTCGTCACGAGGGTGACCGCGACGCTGATCACAATCAGGACGATGGTCAGGATACCCAACGAAACCGGGGGAGAGTAAAAGATCATGCGCCCGTCGATCAGGCGAGTGCGTTTGCCGATCTGCGCCTGCTCGTCTTGTTTCCGCTGACGAACGGCAACGCGCGCGGCCTGGGCAAACCGCGGATCGTCCGGCTGTTGCGTGAAGGCCGTGAGCGCCTGTTGAGCCGGCTCGACATTCTCATCGTCCAGGACCCAGATTTCCCAGGAGCCGTCGGCGGTGGCATCCACCTGATTCTCGATGTGCTGCGCGTAGAGAAAGTCGCCGAAGCGTTTGGCTTGGTTCTCGTCCGAGAGGCGGCCGATCGGTCTCATAGTTCCTTTCCACAGTGCGGGCACTTCTGCTTCTTCTTGTTGTGCTCCAGTTCCTCGATGAAGCCTGCGCCGAGGATGGCACACGGCAAGGCAAACATCCCGATCCCCAGGATCGCAGTGCACGCGCCGAAGATTTTGCCCATCGCCGTAATCGGGTACATATCGCCGTATCCGACCGTGGTCAACGTCACGGAGGCCCACCACATGGCCGCCGGAATGCTCGAAAAGATCTTCGGCTGAGCCTCTTTTTCTGCATAGTACAGCAGGGAAGCCGCGACGACGAGCAAAATCAGCAGGATGAACACCGCGCTGGCAAGCTGCTCCCTTCGGGAGCGCAGGACCCGGATGAGCATCTGGAGCGATTCCGAGTAGCGCCCGAGCTTGGCGATCCGCATGACCCGCATGAGGCGGACCATACGAAACATACGCATCCCCCGCAGGTCCGCGCGGAGAAACGGCAGGTAGAAGGGCAGGACCGCCACCAGATCCACGAGAGCCAGGGGCGTGACCGCGAAGCGTAGCCGGCCCGACACGGGCTTGCCATACGCCGGCTCCTCCACGCAGGACCAGATCCGCAGTACATACTCCACGGAGAAGACCGCCACGGAGAAGTACTCGAAGAGCAGGAACCCCCGTGCCGCCACCGCATGGATCCGCGGCACCGATTCCAGCACCATGGCCGCGATGTTCAGCAGAATCAGCGCGACGATGAATACGTTGAACACATGGTTGATCCTGCTCGTTGACTTGGTGGAGTTCAGGAAAACATAGGTCCGCTTTCGCAGACGCAGAGGCGACCTCGAGGCACTGGCAGTGATTTCCATGACCATACCCTACGATTGTGCGTTGTGAAATTCCAGCCACCGGCCGTAACGGACGCCTTCCGCGTTGTTCCAGCGGGGCCGGTGGAGGCGGTAGTTCTCCCTGCGCAACGACTTCCTGATCTCACGGAGAGGTCTCGAAGAGCGGCTGGTACTTGGCCCCGCCGACCGCCTTCTTGGTCAATTCGCGCCTGGCGGTTTCCAGGATGTTGCCCTGCAACGGACACGATAAGTCGGCATTTCGCACAATGCTCTCGAACCGCTTCCTCCGGGCCTCCGTGAAATCCTGGCGGAAGAAATCATACACGGCCTTGTCCGGCCCCTGGGCCGCCGCCCGTTTATCACGATAGACCTCCTCGTAGAGGAAGTAATCCTGGAACACCTCGCACTGGCGGTGTTTCTTGCGGTTCTGGCCGCTGCGATAATAAGGCTTGGCAATCCGGTTGATCAGCGGGTGGATGATCTGATCGGCGGCCACATGACTCACGTAATAGTACAGGTCGGGCCCCAAGCTCCCCAGGTTCATGTATTTCCAGTAGTCGTCCTCCTCCCGGCGTGCGGGGTCGTCGATCATCCGGGCAAAGGCCGCCAGCTCGTTAAACCCCGAGCGGCGCAGCAGCTCGAACGCCTTGTGAACGATCACCATGTGTGCGATATTGGCCGGCATCTCTATTGCCCTTTCCAGACCGTGTTGCTTCGGCACATGTGCGGAAATCCCAAGCACAGAATTCCAATGGCAGAAACGCCGTCGTCCACCCGCACGGCTGTTGCGAATTCCGGTTCTTCGTGCTTACGGTAGTATCGGCTTTCGGAGGGGCGCTTCTGCATTCCGCCTGCGCCGGATCGGGCGGCAGGTCCTCGAAAAAGGGCTTTCCTGAGCGTGCCGCGGGAGACGGTGCTGACGGCCGATCCGGCGCTGTCGCTGGAGCCGGATTCGATCCCGCCCGACACGCTCAAGCGGGAGGGCCTGGGCCCAGCCTCCGGCCATAGCAATGAGGACGCCCGGTACCGCCGCGGCCACCGGGCCGAAGACCGGAACGAATTCCAGCACCCCCGAGATGACTCCCAGCACCAGCGCCAGGGGAATCCCGATGAGCCACAGGCCCAGAGTGACCATGGCGCCGACGAACACCATCACGAGCACCTGCCCGATGAGCCAATGGCCCAGGACGCGTCCTGACTCATCCAGCACTTCGCTGACCCGCAGGGATTTGCTCTTGGGGATCAGCAGGAGAATCCCACGCGTGTACATCTGCGGACTCAAGGCAAAGTAGATGGCGGAGACGAGGACCAGCAGCAGGTCCGTCAGGATACCATAGATGGTCGATGCGATGCCGGTGACCCCGAAGAAGAGGTTGATGCCGGGACTGCCGGAACCAGGCTCCGGCGGCTTCAGATAGCTGAGAAGGTACTGCCCCACAGGGTACCGGTTGATCGTTTCCCGGATGCGCGCAATGGACGCCGGCAGAGTTTTCAACAATTGACTGAACTGCTCGTTGATGGGGGGACCGGCAAACCAGACGAAGAGCGTCACCAGCCCGAGGAGAAGGAGGCCGACGATCAGCATCGACCAGCCCACCGGAATTCGCGTGTAACGGCTGATGGGGCTCGCCAGACCACGAAACAGAACGGCCAGGAGAACCCCGATGAAGCCAAGGAGCAGGGCGACCCGGATCCTCCACACGAGCAGGGCCAGCGCCACAGTCGCCACGACCACCAGGGTTCGACGCGCGACCCGCACAAGGGATTCATGAACCGCATCATTCACGTTGTCGATGGCCATAACGCCCTTGCCCCTCCTACCCTGTTGAGGCTCCCCAGGAGCATTCTGCGGCCGGGATCGTACTCCGCTCCATCGGGCCTTCCCTCATCGGCCGCCCGCTGTTTGCCTATACGCCATCGGCTCACGCCAAACGCGCCCTTTGCTGACGAGCGACGACAACGCTCCACAGTAGATTTAAATATGGACTATCAGAGCGCTACGGGGAACGGGCCTTCAACCGCGAGGAATCGCGATTGGGGACCTACCAAACGCGGTGTATCGCGTTTGGAAGCCCGGTCGATTGTCGGTGATGAGAAGGCCGTCGCCGATTACCGACTGTGGACTACCAATTTTGGGAGGATCAAGAAGATGGGTACGACAAGACTCTTTCAGCGAGGTGTTCTGGTGCTGGGTCCGGCCGCGCTAGTGGCGGGCTACGGCTTGGCGGCCGAACGGGCACCAGCGAACAACGGATCATCAAACCAATCATCGGACATGAACGCGGCCACGTCGCCCATGATGGGCGCGCAGAGTACCGACCTCGTACGGGCCTCGCGCGTGGTGGGCGCCAAGATCAAGAGCCCGCAAGGCGAGACCTTGGGGCATGTCTCCGACATCGTGCTGACACCGGATCTTGACAGCGTCTCCTACGTCGCCCTGTCTCGAGGCGGCGTATTCGGAATGGGTAACCTGATGTATGCGATCCCGTGGTCGGCGCTGAGCAGAGGTGTCAACGGTACTTTTGTGGCACCGATCACCGCACAACAGCTCGAGCAAAGCCGCGGATTCGACCAGGACAACTGGCCGAGCAGACCGTCGGCCGCCTGGATGGTACAGGATCAACAATATCTTTACGGGGAACAGGCCGCCAATGGCGGCAGCGTTTTCACACGCAGGTTCAGCCGCCTCAAGGGGACCAACGTGAAAGCATCCGAGGGGGACAAGGTGGGGGATATCACGGATCTGGCCATCGCGATGGACACTGGTCAGATCGCCTACACGATCGTTTCGCATGGCGGGGTCCTCGGTATGGGTGGAAAACTTGCCGCGATCCCGCAGAATGCGATCACGTTGGAGCCCGCGCTGGGCACCGCGCGGGTGAACGCGTCCAAGGCGGTCGTGCAGGCGAATTCGTTCCCGTCGGGACGCTGGCCCGCTCTGGGCAGTCCCTCCTATTCGCAGCAGGTGGCCAGGGCCTATGGCGTAGCGCCGGTCGGGACGGCACTGGCGTATGTGCCCCCCGAAGACACGACGGCGGTCGCAAAGGCGCCGCGAACGACCACGACGCCTTCGGCCCCATCCACCACACCGCCGGTGAGCGAAGCGACACAGGCGGTCCCGGCGGAGCCTACGTCCGCCGAGCTGACGGGGACGTTCAACGCGTCGAACATCACTACGGTCGACGGCACGGTGATCGCGGTGGGCAAATTCCAAACCACGACCGGTTCCGAGATGCTGTGGCTGAGAGTGCGACCGGAGACCGGTCAACCCGTCCTGGTGAACCTGGGTCCACGCAACTACATCAGTACTCAGGACTTCTACATGGTGCCGGGAGATCGAATTCACCTGACCGGCTCTCAGGTCGCGGCGACCGCCTCCGGCAAAGAGGTGTTCCTGCCAACCGAGATCCGGTACAACGGCCAGATGCTGCATCTGCGGAGGGCCACGGGCACGCCGCTCTGGGAGGGAAAGACGGGAACCGCCGTCACGCCGCCTCTTGGGTATACGCCCGCAGAGGAATCCGCGACGGCTCCGGGGCGGTCGACCACGGCCCCATCCCCAGCCGCACCGGCCGAGCCGGCACCCGATGAGCTTACCGGGAGAATGAACTACCTCGCAGCAAGCTACGAGGTATCGAAACAACCGGCTTACCGCTTCCGGGCGACAAGCCACGGGGAATGAACCCGAATGATTCAATCCCTCGGCCGTCACTTCGCTGGACGGCACGGTAACCGATGCGGGCAAGTTCCGAGCTCCCGCGACCGGTCAGGACATGCTTTGGCTGAGGGTCCGAACGAACGAGGGTCGGACCGTCCTGGCGAACCTGGGACCGCGCAACTACGTGAGCGGACAGGATTTCTATATCGTCCGGGGCGACCGGGTTCACCTGACCGGCTCCGAAGTGGCCACCACAGCGGCCGGCCGACGGGTGTTCCTGACCACCGAGATCATGTACAACGGTCACATGCTGCGTCTGCGCAGCGCCACGGGTACGCCGCTTTGGGAAGGCCAGACGGGGACCATGGGGCCATCCACCTCATCGGAGACGCAATCCAAGGCACAGCCCTCCGAATCCCAGGACACCGGCAGGCCCGCTATGGAGCCGAATAACTCCAACAACCGTTGAGGAATCGATCTGCCGGCTGGGGTTCGGGTCCCCAAGTGCGAGACATCGCACTTGAGAGCCCTTCCCAAACGCGATCCGTCGCGTTTAGGGCCCCCTCCAAGGCCGGTGACGCAGGGCGGCCTGCAGCTTCGGACGGACGTTCGGGGCTGCAGGCCCGATTTTTTGGCACCCGGTTGGCGGCCATTCCCTTGACACTGCAATTTTCCACACCCATAATGCGTCTTTCGAATTGATTATGGATGATTGATGATTGATCATTTCAAAGGAAGGTTCGGGCTCCTCCTTCAGTCATCCATCATCGCTTATCACTCATCCGTCGAAAGGAGCGGTATGAACACAGTTCACAGCACGCGCCGGGAATTTCTCAAGGGTTCGGTGGCCTTCGGCGCAGGGATCGTGACAGCCGGTCCATTGGGACAGGCTCTGTTGGCGGCCCAGAAACCGGGCTCCAAGCTGAAATTCGGGTTGGTGACTTACCTGTGGGGCCAGCACTGGGACCTGCCGACGGTGATCTCCCACTGTGAGAAGGCCGGCGTGGCCGGCGTGGAACTGCGTACCGAGCACGCCCACAAAGTGGAAGCGAACCTGACCGACGCCCAGCGGCGCGACGTGAAGAAACGCTTCGCCGACAGCAAAGTGACCCTGGTGAGCCTGGGCACCAACTTCGCCTTCCACTACACCGAGCAGGACCGCCTGCGCAAGGATATCGAGGGGGCCAAGCAGTATATCAAGCTGGCCGCCGATTGCGGCGCCTCGGGCATGAAGGTCAAGCCGAACGACCTGCCCAAGGGCGTTCCCTACACCAAGACCATCGAGCAAATCGGCCGCTCGCTCAATGAGCTGGGCCAGTTCGCCGCCGGATACGGGCAAGAGGTCCGGCTGGAGGTCCATGGCGGCTGCTCGCTGCTGCCCACGATGAAGGCGATCATGGACTTCGTGACCCAGCCCAACGTCGGCGTCTGCTGGAACTGCAACGGGCAGGACCTGCAGGGCGAGGGCTTGGAGTATAATTTCAAGCTCGTCCGGCCGCGCTTCAGCCACATCGCCCACGTCCGGGAGCTCAATCTCACCGACTACCCCTATCAGCAGCTTATCAACCTGATGGTCGCGACAGACTGGGATGGCTGGGTCCTGCTGGAAGGGCGCGTCATTCCCAAAGAGCCCATCAAGGCGCTGGCCGAGCAGCGGGAAGTCTTCGCGCAAATGGTGGCCAAGGCCCAAAGTGGCGGCGCGGCGCCGGCTGGCGGCGGGGTCAAGCTCACCCAGGGCGACAATAAAGTCACCGTCGAGATCAACGGCAAGCTGTTCACGGAGTATCGGTTCAAGGAGCAGTATCGGCCCTTCTTCTACCCAGTGATCGGGCCGACGGGCGAGCCGGTGATCCGGCATTGGCCCATCCAGGAGGGCGGGCCGAGCGAGGATCACGATCACCCGCACCACAAGTCCCTTTGGTTTACCCATGGCGCCGTCAACGGCGTCGATTTCTGGTCGGATAGCAACAAGGCGGGCAAGATCGTTCACGACAAGTTCCTGGAAGTCAGCTCCGGGCCGCAGAGCGGCGTCATCAAGAGCCAGAATAATTGGGTCGCGCCGGACGGCAAAATCACCCTCACTGACACCCGGACCCATCGCTTCTCCAGCACGCCGGACGGGACGATCATGGATTGGGAGATCACCCTCCACGCCTCGAACGGGCAGGTGACCTTCGGCGACACGAAGGAAGGGTCGATGGCCATCCGTCTGGCCCCGACGATGCAACCGGTACCGTCGAGGGCCATGAAGGCCAGAGGTGAAGCGGCCAAGGGACACATCATCAACAGCGAAGGCCTGACCGACGGCCAAACGTGGGGCAAGCGGGCCACCTGGGTCGACTACTACGGGCCAGTCAAGGGCGAAACCGTCGGCGTGGCGATCTTCGATCACCCGAGCAACCCGCGACATCCGACGTGGTGGCACGTCCGCGATTACGGCCTGTTCGCCGTCAACCCGTTCGGCATCCACGATTTCGAGAAGAAACCCGCCAATGCCGGTGATTTCGTGATTCCCGCCGGCCAGAGTGCGACGTTCAAGTATCGTTTCTACTTCCACAAGGGCGATGAGAAGCAAGGCCAAGTGGCCGAGCATTTCCGCGACTACGCCGGCGGCAAGTGACACAATTGATTATGGGCGATTGATGATTGATTATTGAAAGAGGAGTCTGGACTTTCCTACAAATCATCAATCATCAATCATCAATTATCAATCATCAATACGAAAGGGGTAGACTATGAGCAGTTTGACGCGTCGTGACTTCATCCGAACTTCCATCGGCGTGGGCGCCGGCCTGGCCCTGGCGACCCCCACCTCCCGCGTCCTCGGGGCCAACAACGATATCCGCCTGGGGATCATCGGCGTCGGCAGCCAGGGCGGCGGCCACATGGGCATCTTCAGCAAGATCCCGGGCGTCCGCCTCGTGGCGATCGCGGATGCCGACCGGGCGCAACTCGAGAAACGGGCCGCCAGCTTCGAGAAGGATCGCGGCGTCAAGCTCAAGACCTACCAGGACTTCCGCCAGTTACTGGAGGATAAAGAAATCGACGCGGTCACCTCGGCCACGCCGAACCATTGGCACGCCCTCGTCACGGTCTGGGCCTGCCAGGCGGGCAAAGACATCTACATCGAAAAGCCGGCCTGCCACGAGATCTGGGAAGGCCGCAAGATGGTCGAGGCCTCCCGCAAGTACAACCGCATCGTCCAGATCGGCACGCAGAAACGCTCCTCCGAGGCCCACAAAGAGGCTTTCGCGTGGATCAACGAAGGCAACATCGGCAAGATCAAATGGTCCCGTGGCTTCTGCTACAAGGCTCGCGGCCCGAACACGAACGGCATCGTCCGCGGCACCAATGGGCCCAAGCCGTTGCCGGAGAGCGTGGACTACAATCTCTGGTGCGGTCCGGCCGAGATGGTGCCGCTGCATCGCGATCAACTGCATTACGTCTGGCACTGGGTCTGGAACACGGGCAATGGCGACATCGGCAACCAGGGTCCCCATGAGATGGACATCGCCC
This sequence comes from uncultured Pirellulales bacterium, assembly GCA_964354535.1. Classification (GTDB taxonomy): domain Bacteria; phylum Planctomycetota; class Phycisphaerae; order Sedimentisphaerales; family Anaerobacaceae; genus PLanc-01. The sequence goes on along the minus strand of CAYHAJ010000191.1, from coordinate 5,617 downwards.
GCTGGGCGCTGGGCAATCCGGGACTCCCGACGCGGGCCTTCAGCATCGGCGGCCGTTTCGGCTGCGGCGAGGCCGGCGACGTCGGCGAGACGGCCAACACCCAGATCGCCTTCTTCGACTACAAACCGGCGCCGCTGATCTTCGAGGTGCGCGGCCTGCCTCGTAAGAAGGGCGACAAACCCAACAACATGGACAACTTCCGCCGGCCCGGCATCAATACCAGCGTCGACGTCGGCAACTGCATCCAGTGCGAAGGCGGCTACTATCCGACCGGCGATGGCGGCGGCTGGGTCTTCGACAACGACGGCAAAAGGGTCAAGCAATTCGTCGGCCGCGGCGGCCAGGGGCACCATGAGAACTTCATCCAGGCGGTTCGCAGCCGCAAACGCAGCGACCAGAACGCGGACATCGAGGTCGGCCACCTCTCGGCCGCCCTGTGCCACATGGCCAACACCTCCTACCGGATCGGCAAGAAGATGAAGCCCGACGAGATCAAGGCCGCCCTCGCGGACAATCCGGAGATGCTGGACTCCTTCAATCGGATGCTCGAGCATCTGGCGGCCAACCAGGTGGACTTGGAGAAAGAGCCGATCACGATGGGTCCGATCCTGACGATGGACCCCGAGAAGGAACGGTACACCGGCGAGTACAGCGAAATGGCCAACCTGTTCCTGAAGCGCAACTACCGCGAGCCGTTCGTGCTGCCGGAAAACGTCTAAGAGAGTGGACAGTTGTCGGTTCCCAGTTGACAGTTACAGAGGAGCCCCCAAACGCGACGAACGGCGTTTGGGGGCTCTCGTTCTCACTCGACTGTCGCGAGTCCGATTCCGTGCTGAGAACTGATAACTGAGAACTGAGAACTGGGAACTCACAGATGAAATTCGCCTTATGCAATGAGATGTTCGAGTCCCGGCCGATGGCCGAGGTCTGCTCGGTGGCCCGCCGGCTTGGCTACCACGGCCTTGAGCTCGCCCCCTTCACGCTCGCTCCCTCCGCGACGGAAGTCTCCCCTTCGCAACGGCGGGAGACCCGCAAGGTCATCCAGGACCACGGCTTGGAGGTCGTGGGGCTGCACTGGTTGTTCGCCAAGACACCTCTGACCTTGCATATGACTACGCCGGACCAAGAGACCTGGCAGCGGACCCGTGATTACCTGTCCGCCCTGCTGGACCTGTGCAGCGATCTGGGCGGCAAGGTTCTGGTCCTCGGTTCGCCCAAGCAACGGGATGTCTTGCCGGACCAGACGCCCCAGGGCGCCTGGCAGCGTGCGGTCGAGCTGCTCAGCTCGGTGACCGGCCAGGCCCAGAAGCAAGGCCTGACGATCTGCTTCGAGCCGCTCTCCCCCGCCGAGACCAACTTCATCAACACGGTCGCCGAAGGCATGAAGATGGTCCGCGAAATCGGGCACCCCAACTTCAAGGTCCATCTCGACGCCAAGGCGATGAGCTCGGAAGAAGGGAAAAAGTCAAAAGTAAAAAATAAAAGATCGGCGGAGGCCCCGGACCAAGGGCAGGTCGTGGCGAGTGTTATCCGTTCCGTCCGGGCAACGGACATCGGCCACTTCCACGTCAACGACCCGAACCTCTACGGCCCCGGCATGGGCACGCTCGATTACGGCCCCATCGCCACGGCAGTGCGCGAGGTCGGCTACGACAAGTGGCTCTCGGTCGAGGTCTTCAAGTACGACCCCGACCCCGAAACCATCGCCCAAAAGAGCATCGACTACCTCCGCCGGTTCTTCGCGTAGCACGGGCATCCTGCCCGTGATCCGAAGTTCATGGGCGGGACGCTCATGCTACTGTGATGGAAGGTTGAGCCATGTGGCAAGATCCAATCGTTGCCGAGACACGCAAACGCCGTGAGGAATACGCGGCTAAGTTCGGCCATGATCCGGACGCGATCTTCAAAGATATCCGCACGCGCCAGAGGCAGAAGAGAAAGAAGCTCGTGTCCTTCCCCCCACGCAAGCCGGCGTGCGATCGCGTCGCCACCTGATCCTCGCGCGGAGGCAAACCTTGTGCCCGCACCGGAACGGTGCGTGGTTTGTGCCCTAGGGGCTCATGATCCGCCACGCGGGCGGATTGAGGATCGGTTCTTTCCATCCACTACCACAATGATGACACGTCTCCTGGTCCACCCTCCTGCCCCGGCCGCAAGCCTGGCATAATGTCAAAGCCCCTTTGCAACGTACCAGCCGGCACGTGACATACGCGGGCAATCCGAACGCCAGTATCCCCAACCCCCACAAGCCTCTCGCCCTTCGTGACAACCCCATGAGCGCCGCATCCCGAACGACCCGCCAACTCAGGAAGCCGGCAAAAGCCAACGCCGGCAACAGAAACAGCACTGCCGCAAGGAGCTGGAAACCGAAGCTGGTCTCCCGATCTCGTTGGAGGGCCACAAACGAATTCGGCATTAGAAACAATGCCCGATGGGTAGCCGCCGCGTCGAAGTTGTACGCCGTGAAGAACGACGCCAGCGTCAAAACCGGCGGATGCAGGCTCTCCAGAAGATATTTACCGATTGTCAGCGTTGATTCGAACAAGTCCATCCGACTATAGGCCGTCCTGATTTCTTTACCATCTTTGTCGAAGACCGCCAGAGTCAGCGCTGTCCCCTGCCGCGATAGACTGCCCACCACCATGCCGACGTATCCGCCGTTTGGCGAGCCCGCAATCACAGCGACATCGCAATCGAGAATGTCCGTGGGTCGGCCGGAACCACGTCCAAAGAGCGTGTGTGGGCGCGGCAGGTGAGCTACCCACCCGAGCAGGCGGAGCGTTGACTGATCAAGCAGGGCAATCCGGCCCGACCGATCCAACACCCCGACATAATCACGGTAATAACCCCTATGGGGCGCGGGTGCGCTGTCCAAACTCACGGAGCACATACGCGGTCCGTAGGGATTAGAGAAGATGCGTATGGGGTCCCATGCCCGGTCCGTCAACTCCTCTCCCCGGCGAACGGTTTCGCCTTCCGTGTCAATCGCGTAAAACCGCCGGGACCCCCGATCGTACAGTATTCCGTCGCCGAGCAGAGGTGATACGAACCGCCCAAGGGCCACGTCGCGTTCAAGCGCCGTGCCTTCCGGACCGGCATAGAAGGTGCGTCCCCGGGAGATGTCCACGATCTGGCCAAGAGCGGTATCGAAGTATGTCGGCTGCCAATATCGCGCCGACGGACGGTGACAAGTGAGCCGCTTCAACCACCGCGCTTGCGTGGAATCGACAATACCCAGTGTCGTCAGCAGATTCGGAAGTCCAATGGAACGATAAGAGCCCACACGCAGAGAGTGCTCTTCGTGGATAGATGCCCAGGCAACAGACGGCTTCTTACGCTCTATTTCCCACGAGAGGAGACCAGACGGTTTAATCTCTACCCTCCGGTCGCTGCCCGCCGCGTATGCGGTCAGCACAAAGTCGCATAGGTAACGACTACAAAACAGCGGCACGCTGAGCAGAATACATTCGATCAAAGCTGTGGCAGTAATGTGAAGGACGCGACGATCAGGCTGGGCAAGGAGAGACATCAACAGGCCCACAAGGAGGACTACAGAAAGGACAATGGACAGCAGGGTGAAACCCTTGATGATGACCAGCAGAATGAGAGCCAGTATAAGAGGTAAACCGTCCAGCGAGGTCAGCAACGTTGGTGCTATCCGTGCTCTGCGCAGCCCGAAGAAATAGCACGTTAAAGCGATCAGAAACACACTCCCAAGAGTGTACGTCAGCATGTCCGTGAGGAACGCGTAAGACCACTCAGAAGCGCGCAACCGAATCCAACCCCGTCCCGGTAGCAGATCGAAGAACACAGCCGCGGCAACGACAAAAGTCGTAAAGACGAGAACCACAAAAAGAAAGGAGACCGCTGTCGCCACCCGGGCAAGAACAATCTGACCGCCGCCGACCGGGAGCGATGACAGTATCGCGGAGATGCCGCTCTCTTGATCCGCCTGCACTTGCTTCACGCCAAAGAGGTACGAGGCGATGCTGAGGAGCACGAACAATGTTGCGAGCAGATAGATGGTTGGGACTGGCAAGTACAGGCTGTTCGTGAAGAAGGCGAAGATCATCGCTGCCAAGATAAGCCCGGCCGAAATGACCAACGCCGCGACGAGGTATGCCCCATCATCGTCCATCTGCCGTTTGGTCAGGATTGCCAGCACCCGCAGCGTTCGCATTTCCGGTCATCTCCGATAGGACGGCGGGAATGTAGCACGCGGCCGCACCAGCGTCAATCACATGGCTTTTTCGTCGTGCTCTGGAATAAAAGGCCCAAAAGCCCCGGCGGGTAACGCAGAAATTGGTTTCTTCCGGGCGGGCGTGCGGATAGAATCGCTCCGGGGCAGGGCAGGATGTTATGCCTTCCGTCGCAAGGAACTCAATGAACGGAAACCATGAAGCGCGGGTTCACCCGAAGTATTAGTCCGGCCCTCAGCGTCTGCCTTTTTGTCCTGGCCCTGGTCCTGATTCATCACGAGCTGAAGGTCTATCATTTCCGCGACATCGTCCACCAACTGCGGCAGGTGCCCAGCGCCGCTTTGCTGGCTGCCGTGGGGCTGACGATCCTCAATTACTTTGTGCTGACAGCCAACGACGCCCTGGCCTTACGATATGCCCGCCAGCGGCTCCCCTACTACCAACTCGCCTTCGCCTCGTTCGTCGGCTATGCTTTCAGTTGCAGCACGACCGTCGTCGGGGGCAGCGCTGCACGATACCGCATCTACTCGGCTCTCGGGCTTTCCGGCGGCGAGATCGCCAAGATGGTTCTCTTTTGCAGCTACCCGGTCTGGCTGGGGTACTTTCTGGTAACCGGAACCTTGTTCATTTTGCAGCCCCCCGCTGCCCCGGCGGAAATCCCCATCTCCGGTTTGGGGTTCCAGATCGCGGGTCTGATCTGTCTGGCCACGATTGGCGCTTACATGTCCGCGATCCTGCTGCGGCGACAGCCGCTGGTCTGGCGCGGCTGGCAGTTGCGGGTGCCTTCGCGGGCCCTGTCCGTGGGCCAGATGGCGGTCACCTCCATCGACTGGCTCCTGGCGGCGGCGGTTCTCTATGTACTGCTACCCGATCAGGTGCGGGTGAGCTACCCTGCTTTTCTGGGCCTGCTCCTGCTCGGCCAGGGGGCTGCCATGCTCAGCCACGTTCCCGGCGGCCTCGGCGTCTTTGAGACGGTCCTGTTGTACTCGCTGGCCGACCGCGGCAACGCGCCGGCTCTGACGGCCGCCCTGCTGCTGTACCGGTTGATCTACTACCTCCTGCCCCTGCTGCTGGGCGCTTTGCTGCTGGCCCTCCATGAGATCCTGCCGCAAGTCCTGCTGGGACACACCGTGACGCCGCTGCCTTTGGACAATCCCGATTAGAACCACAAGGCACTCTGGCGCCCTGCCGTTTGAAAGTCGACTCTCCTGCGAAATTCCAAGCACGAAATTCCAAATCTCAAACAAATTCCAAATCCCAAGCACCAATGACTCAAACGCTGTCACCGGCCGCGGGCCCGTTGCAAATCTGGGATTTTGGGAGACTGTAGCAGGGTTGCAGAGAAAAATGAGCGAAAGTCGTCCGCCAACAACAGAGAAAGCCTCTGTCTCGCAGGCTTTCGGCCACCACGGCACGAC
>CAYHAJ010000190.1:0-39851 GCA_964354535.1 uncultured Pirellulales bacterium | reverse complement strand
CGCGAGTAGACGCGCCGTAGTTGGGATGCTGGACCGGCGGGGGGTCCGTGCGTAGCGTCCACGCCCCTGAACCGCCTCTTCTCTTTTCTTGAGTTCTCCGGCTTCGGCGTACGTCGATGCCTCGTGGGGCCGAGCCCTCGTTGTTCTACACATCTTTCAACCCCGTCCCGCAGGGACGGTCGAAAATAGCCCACCGTTTCAACGGTGGGTACGAAGGTCCCCCACCCTACCGAGCCCCGTAGGGGCGAAAGAAGGCCAGAACCCGGCCGACGGTGTTCTTTCGTCCCTGACGGGACTGGTTTTGTTTGTGACCCCAGCACCCAGCGATGAATCAGCCATTTTCTCGACCGAATTGGTTTGACTGGAGGGGCACATTCGCCGCGGGGTTGTGTTGTCCGCGGAAGGGAAGGTGCAGCTTTGCGTATAGCGCGGAAACGCGAAATGGTCGAATTAAATATGGCGGTGCAACTTCCCGGCCTCCGCCGGGTGCACGGACGAGAGGATTGTTGCCAACGCTTACCCGGCTTCGCTCTGGCCAAGCGTCCGCCACATTTACTTAGACCAACGGCCGGTCTCGAGACGGTACAACCGCTGGTAAAGTCTCTGGCGGAGACAAAAAAACAGGGCCTACAAAATGGCTGATGAATCGCTGGGCTATTTTCTTTCGCCCTCCGGGCTTAGTCGCTCGGCGCAACAGGGGTTCTCTCATCAGAATCATGGTTCTACCATTCCGAGATGTGTAGTACAACGAGGGCTCTGCCCCCCAAGTGGAACTCCAGACGTTGCAGGAGCGGTCATGCACCCGCAGGAAGCAGATGGCTTGACAACGCGGGCGGCTCCTGCTGCAATGGCACTTGAGACGGGAGCAGCGCGGTGGGCCGCGGCTCCTGTAGGCGATGGTCGGGTAAGGAATAGTCCGTGGTCGGCAAGACCTCTGAGTCGCTGTTTGACGAGTTGAATACCGCGCTACTGCCTGAGGGGCGCCTCGCGTTGGAATGGGGTCCCGCCCAGGATCCGATTGGCACGGATCAGAGGCTGCTTCAGGATGAACTCTGGAAGAAGATGGGAGAAGGCTACGAGTCGTTCCTGCTCTTCCTGGGGTTTTCCGACCGGTCGGTGCCCCTGTCCGTCTCCTTGGAGTACTGGAGGAAGGTGACAGGGCGGTTCGCCGAGGAATTGGTCCGGACGCCCGATCTGGAGGTCCTGCGGCATAAGGCCACGGTCGCTCTCCCCGATCCCGAAGCCGCCGGGATGCTCGACCTCGCGCCCTTCATGCCCGGATTGGAGTATCTCAATCGCGCGGTGCTGGAGGATATCTGGTCCCGGCTCAATGCCACCTATCAGCAGCGGATCAAGTCCTACCACGGATCGGTCGCGGATTTCGTCGCGACCTTGAGTCCGAAGGTCCACCTTGTCGGCCGGGTCTTCTTTCATCTCGTCGAGAGCAAGAAGGACGAGTATCCGTTCGCGTTTCTCGCCACCTACTCCACCGGCCTGGATCGAAAGAGCGGCTGCAAGCACGTGCCGCTCAAGCACGCCCTGACCGAATACGGCGCCGAGAGCCGCAAGCTGCTGGACCTGCTCACGACCGTCCATCAGGCGGCGACCCAGAGCGCGTTTCTCTCGAAGCTTCTGGACAGCGGGGAGATTTTTCATCCGCTGGCCCTGTCGGCCGCCGAGGCGTATACGGTCCTGAAGGAGATCCCGATCTATGAGCGGGCGGGCATCCTGTGCCGCATCCCCAACTGGTGGAAGAACCGGGCGGCGGGGCTGCGCCTGAGCCTCCAGATCGGCGCGGCCCGGCCCTCCGCGCTGGGGATGGACGCCCTTCTCGATTTCCATGCCGGCTTGCTGCTGGGCGATACGCCGATCTCGGAAGAGGAGGCCCGGAGACTGCTGGATGAATCCGCGGGCCTGGCGTTCATCAAAGGCAAGTGGGTGGAAGTGGACCGCGAGAAGCTGGAACAGACCCTGCGGGCCTACGAGAAGGCCCAGCAACTGATGGCCGAGGAGGATCTGACCCTGCGCGAGGCCATGCGTCTGCAACTGGATGCCGACCGGGCCCTGGGCCTGTCCGAAGAGGGCGTCGAGGTCGAGATCTCCCACGGACAATGGCTCGAATCCGTTGTCGGGCGGCTGCGGGAGCCGCAGCGGATCAACGCGGTGCGCGTGCCCGGCCGGTTCCAAGCGACGCTCCGGCCGTACCAGCGTCAAGGCGTGAACTGGCTGTGCTTCCTGGACGGCTTGCAGCTTGGGGCCTTGCTGGCCGACGACATGGGCCTGGGAAAGACGGTGGAGTTGCTGGCCCTGCTCAGCATCCGGTCCGCCGACACAGTGCGGCCGCAGCCCCGAACGAGTCTGCTGATTTTGCCGGCCTCGCTGATCGGCAACTGGACCAGCGAAATCGAGCGTTTCCTGCCCTCTTTGCGGTACTTCGTCGCCCATCCGTCCGGCGGCGCCGACAAAGATCTGCTGCGCCGTGGCCCGGCCCTGGAGGAGGTCGATCTGGTGATCACTACCTACGGCCTGTGTCAGAAGTACGCCTGGCTCCAAAATGCCCAGTGGGACCTCGTGGTGCTGGATGAGGCCCAGGCGATCAAGAATCCCGGGACCCAACAGACCCGGGCGGTCAAGAAGCTGCACGCCAGGAACCGGATCATCATGACGGGCACGCCGATCGAAAACCGCCTGTCCGATCTCTGGTCGCTGTTCGATTTTCTCAATCCCGGGCTGCTGGGCACCGCGGAAGAGTTCAGCGGGTTCAGCCGCAAGCTCAACCGCGACGCGAGCGGTTACGCCCGGTTGAAGAAGGTGGTCGGCCCCTACATCCTGCGCCGGCTCAAGACGGATAAGACCGTCATCTCCGACCTGCCCGACAAGATCGAGATGAAGACCTACGCGGAACTGAGCCGCAAGCAGGTCATCCTGTACGAGGATCTCGTGAAAGAACTCCGGCGGATGCTGGAGGAGGAGCCGGAGGGGATCCGGAGAAAGGGCCTGATCCTGGCTTCCCTGATGAAGTTCAAACAGCTCTGCAACCATCCGGACCAGTACCTGGGGCAGGGCGCGTTCGCCGAGCTCGACAGCGGCAAGTTCCAGCGGCTCCGCCCGATCGGCGAGACGGTCTTCGAGAAAAGGGAGAAGATGCTGGTCTTCACGCAGTTCCGGGAGATGACGGAACCTCTGCAGGAGTTCCTCCAAATGGTCTTCGGGCACGAGGGTCTGGTCCTGCACGGTGGTACGCCCGTGCCCAAGCGCCGGCAGATAATCGAGCGCTTCCAGAGCGACCAATACACGCCCTTCCTGGTCCTGTCGCTCAAGGCGGGCGGGGTGGGCCTGAACCTGACGGCGGCCAACCACGTGGTCCACTTCGACCGCTGGTGGAACCCGGCCGTGGAGGATCAGGCGACCGACCGGGCCTTTCGCATCGGGCAACACAGGAATGTGGTGGTCCACAAGTTCGTCACCAAGGGCACGGTGGAGGAGAAGATCGACACGATGCTGGCCGAAAAAGCCGAGCTTTCGCGGCAGATCATCCCGGACTCCGGCGAGGCGTGGATCACGGAAATGGACAACCAGGAGTTGATGAAATTGTTCACGTTATCGTTATAAAGGGGACGCTATGGGATACTATGATGGCTACGGCGGTTTTCCCCGCTACGTGTCGGTGGCCGAGAAACGGGCCCGGGCACGCCGTAAGCTCGAACAGTTGAAGAAGAAGCACCCGGGCATTCGTCCGGTGGTCATCGAAGGCAACACCCTGGTCCACACTTGGTGGGGCAAGGCCTGGAATGGCAATCTCGGCAAGTATGCCGACTATGCGAATCGGATTGGACGTGGGCGCAGCTATCTGCGGCACGGGGCGGTCCTGGATCTGCAGATCAAGCCCGGTCAGGTCGATGCGCTGGTACAAGGCAGCCAAGGAAGTCCCTACCGGGTCACTATCAAAATCAAGCCCATCGGCGCGCCGGTCTGGAAGGAAATCAAGACGGCTTGCGCGGGGCAGCTTGCGTCCCTGCAGGAATTGCTGGCGGGACGGTTCCCCAAAGGCCTGGCAGAGCTGTTCACCGCCAAAGGCAGCGGCCTGTTTCCTTCTCCGCAGGAGATCGACTTTCATTGCAGTTGCCCCGACTACGCATACATGTGCAAGCACGTCGCCGCCGTCCTGTACGGCATCGGGACGCGACTGGACGAAGATCCGGGCCTGTTCTTCGTTCTGCGCAAGGTGAAGATGGATGACCTGATCGCCCAGGCGGTCCGCGACAAATCCGAAAGCCTGCTGAAACAGGCGAAGAAGAAGACCGCGCGTGTGATCGAGGACGCGGACTTGGGCGAGGTATTCGGCATCGAGATGGAGCCCGCGGCCGCGCCTAAGAAAGAAGAGACAGCCGCCCAGACGGCCGCCCAGACGCCACGCAAAAGCTCCTTGCGGCGGACGCCAAAGAAGCGGGCCAAATAGAAATCGCGACGGACCAGGCGACGGGGTGGAAGGATGTCTTTATGGCACAAGCACCTCACTGTGGACCAGATCCGTGCTTACCGAGGCGGCTGGGGGAGCCGCTTGAGATTGTCCACGTACTCGAACGAATGCTGAAACGCGGCGTCATACGGGATAGGCTTCCAGGCCGGCCCGCATCGCGCCCTCGATGGTGCCGTCCACAAACTGGCTGCCGGAAAACATCCACTCGTTCGGGTCGTACCTCTCTGAGCTCCACTTGAAGATGGCGAATTCCCATTGATCCATCTGGCCCGTGTACGTGAGCCGGCAGATCGGTCCCAACCGGCCGTAGTCCGCCCGGTGCAGGTAGCGATAGGGCCCCTGGAACTGGGCTTCGTAGTAGCAGTCAGCGCGGGCGGAATTCTCCCGGTTGAAGCGCTCGACAATCACCTCGACCTCTCGTTTGACCTCATCGGGGAGGGAGACTCGCTTTTGCTGTTTCCGCGTCGTTCGCTTCATCATCGTGCTCCTATGCGTGGGGCAGACTGGCCTTCACGTCCGGGATGCCCGCCAGGAAGATGGCGTTGTTCTGGTGATGATGGTACGCCTGGAAGACAAATTCGTTCCAATGATGGATACTCAGACCATACTTCACGAGTTCATACAGCCGACGGTCGGCCGCGGTGTCCTGCAGTTGCAGCCTCGCGCGGTTCAAGTAGGCCGTCCAATCCGACTTGTTAGCTTCGGTGAGAATGTAGGGCGTGGTGAAGGTCACATGGTACTCGACCAGATCTAAGATCGGTGGGCACAACCGCACGTACCACAGTTCGCCGGGCCTACCCCCATAGCCGCTGGTGCCTACGACATCGAAATCCCGACCCGTCACCAATTCCCGCAGCCGCAGCCGCCCACCCTGGGTCCCGGCGTGTTCGTAGATGCCCATGCGGGACTCCTGGAACCGGCGGATCGCCTCGACGAAGCCAGGGTCCAGTTCCAACCGTTCGCTGGTGTCCAGCAGACACGTCCCGATGGTCTCTTGGCCGGCGCCAAACCGAAAATCGCAGAGGGCCCAGGTCGTGAAGTAGCTGCGCGTCAGGGGGCTCATCGGCGGTCCGGACGGCATATACTCATCCTCAGCAGCGGCCATCACGTCATAGTAGGGCTTCAGTTCCGGCAGCGTCGAAACCGCTTCCGCAAACACGGAGGCAATGTTCTGGACCGAGATATACAGCGCGTGCAGGGGATCATAGCCGCTCTGGACGAGCGTCTCCACATCATGCACGTCCTTGGGGACGGGGATGGTTTTCGCCTCCCGCCAGAAACGCTTGCTCCATTTGTCGAACCGCCGCGCGAGCTTCTCGCCGATAGGTCCCATGATAACCTCCTGGTCTGTCGAAATCGATGTCGTTCACATCCCCTGCTCACGTCTCCAGTCCGGTAGGCCCCGGCGCATTCTTTTGGTGGCCTTTTCCGCGTCGAATTTCTCCGGATCGAACCGCCCCCGCCAGTGCAGGAAGGACTCATGTTCCTCGTGCTCGGGATCGGCCAGCGCCTCCAGATACTCCTCGTAGCCGGAGGTTCCGCCCACATCCTCCGGCGGGCAGGCCCGTGCGCCCTCCACGCACAGAGGATACCGGACCCCCTTATCCGCACGCGAGCAGCCCTCGAAGAGAATCTCATGCCGCCACCCGTCGCCAAAGTCGTATTCGTACTCGAAACGCAGTCGCCTGCCGTTCTCGGGGATGATCGTGCTGATTTTGGTGTCCCGCGAATCGATAGGCGATACTTCGTCTTCCCAGTCCTCGCAGAGAAGGTCGGGATCACCATAAAGGACGCCGCCGATCGTGAACTGGTGCAGGTGGGAGTTCGTCCATCCCATCGCTGTCTGGATGTGTTCGTGGAGCTTGTCCAAGGAACAGTCCTTCACCAGGATCCGCCGCCAGATCGGCGGCTGGATGTCCTGCAACATGATTTTGAACTGGTAGAGTCGTTCGCCGGAGGGGATCCGGTAGATCTTGCCCGCGCTGAACTTCTCCACGGCCTGTTCGGTGGTATCGACCACCAGACGCAGCGAGTTGCGCTCCAAGCCGTTGGGCGCGCGAGCAATGGCGGCCTGGCAGACGCGGGCGATTTCTCTGAGTTGTGCCAAGGTGAGCCGGACGGTTCGTCCATCGGGTTGGTCGAGGCGCAGATCGGGCTGAAGATGGGGCAGCAAATCTGCAATGACATGCCGCTGGGCTTGGGTCAAACGGAGGGGGAAAGTAGGTTCTTCGACTTCGAACATAACGATCTTCCGCAAACATTCTATGGTTGCAGCTCGGGAGCGTCAATTCCCAAGGCTGTGGCCAATTCGTTGACTATTCTGCGCGCAATCTCCAACGAGCGTCTCTGGAGCGGCGGTCCTTCTCCTCTCGTTGCACACAAGGCCAAGATAACCCTGCTCCAATCGCCGATGCTCAACTCGATGGCCTCGCTCTCCGCCGCCGTCGCCTCCAAGCGAGGACGCAGTCTCTTGGTCTTGGCAATCGTGGTCCTGGTCAGGATCATCTCCAGCTCGTCGGCTGACAAAGGGATCGGCACGACCGGCATCGGGGCATAGGACGCGGCACCATCCCGACGAGATGGATAGGCTCCCTTGACCATCGCCTCTGTCCATTTCATGAGGTTCATGGCGTCGGTGAACCGAGTTGGCTTTCTCTTCGGAAAAGGCCGGCGAAGGACCGCTTTGATCTCGCCCACGGACAGAGGTCTCTCCAGCTTCGTGTGCTGCATCCACTCAAGGACGGCTTCATCGAATCCGGGCAAATCCTCGGACAAGACGGCTTCGATTCCTAATTGCCGAAGATGAGGCAGCAATTCCTGCCACTGGGGCCGGTCTCGCAGATAGATCGTGCGGGGCCGCTGGCGGTCTCCTCCAGTCAATGGGCGGAGCATGGCGTGGGCCAAGAGGCTTGCCAAGTCGTTGACGGTGGGCCGTCCCAAACGCACATCTTCCGTCGCCGGCACGCCACCGAATTCTCTCTCGACGACCATGCCCATCCAACGTTCAGAGCGTTTTCGGGAGGAGGCGATATCAAGGAAAAAATCCGCTTCGAAAGCGGCCGCCGTCGAGGGTAGGCGGCGAAGATTCCTCTTCACGAAGGCCGACGATTTGCCGAGCTTGAGTTGGTCACCCCATTCCATGGTTCATCACTTCCGGTTCCTTGGCCGGATGTCCCTTTCTTTCCGCTCAGAGCTTCTGCTCTTCGGCGGGGCTGTTTCGCCATTCAGCCAACACGGCCCGGACGGCGTCTTCGACTTGATGCCTGGCTTCCCCTCGTTCCCAACCGCTCATGAGCAGCTCATCGTAAGGCGTCTGGACGTGGCGCACATGGGCGACCACGGCCAAGCGAACGGCATACTCATCCAGAGCCTTCGCCGCCGCCGACCGGCCGACTCGGCCGCTGTATTTGGTGCAGGCCAGATGATCGAGGTCCGCACAGGATAGACAGAGCGCCCTCTTCTGTCCCGCCAGCATGATCCATGCCTTGCTGCCGAGGTCTTCTTTGCACTCGTCACACTTCGATTCTCTCGAAGTGATGAACACCTTCAGATCTTCTTGTCGAGGCTTGCGCGGATTCATCGCGATTCATTCTCACGACGCCCTGGATGCCGTGCAAGAGGAAAACTTCCGGAGTTCCGTCGAGGCACATCCACTTCATGGCTTGGTGGCATTGGCATCCCCCGCCTGCGCGGGGGCAGGCTCTGCCGATGATTCATGGGCGTTGGCTTCTTACACACTCTCTATGGAGCTTTGATGTAGCGCTCGGCCCAGGCCAGAAACGTCGGCCAGTTCGGGCCGGTGGTGTGCCCGCCGCTGTGCTGCCGGAAGGCGAGTTCCCCGTCCATCAGCCCAGTCTCGACGGGCGGGAATTCGGCCGTCCCCAGGTCGTTGGCGCCCAGGAGCCGGTACACCGGCCCCGTCGCGACCGCCGCCATGAAGCTGCCCTTCTGGTCCACCCATCCGCCTTCCGCGCCCGGTCCCGATGAAGCGCCGTAACTGATGAACGTGGGCCGGGGGGCGCACAGAGCAATCAACTCGTGCGCATCCACGGGCAGGTCGCCCGCGTTCAACGGTCCGCCGTACTTGAGGAAGTTGCCCGCCATCCAGTGGTACTCGCCGCTGCTCGTGAGGTTCTCCACCAACTCGCCCCAGTTGCGGCGGTGCAGCTTCGCACCGCCTTCACCCGAAGAGCCAATGAAACCGATGGCGAACCGCTGGTCATAGGCCATGGCCACCAGTGCGGCCTTGCCGTAACGCGAGAGGCCCTCGATGCCGACCTGCTTGGCGTCCACAGCCTTGTCGGTTTCGAAATAGTCCAACGCGCGGCTGGCCCCCCACGCCCAGGCCCGCAGCGCGCCCCAGTCATCGGGCTTGCGCGGCTGGCCCTTGTTGACCAACCCGATGATCCCCTGCGTCAAACCCGCCCCATTGTCCGCCTGGATACTACTGGGGATGAGGATGGCATAGCCCCAACCTTTGGCCAGGACTTGCTGTTGCCAACTGGGCCCACCGCCACCGAATCCACCGCCAAAGCCGCCTCGGCCCGCCGGCGGTGTGGTTGCCTTGGGCGTCGTCCCTTTGGGTGCCGCCCCTTTCAGGCCACCAAAGCCGCCCGGTCCAAAGACAAAGCCGAACTCCATCATCACGGGCACCGGCCCGGGCGCATTAACCGGCGTGGTCATCGTCAGACGGATATCCACCGTGATCTGCGGGTACGACGAGTTGTCCACGTGGCCCGCCAGCTCCTTCGTGATGACCGGCACGTCGCCCTTGGTCTCCCGCTTCGTCTCGGTCACTTCCCAGTTCACCTTGGGTGGGTCCTGGGGAACCCGGCCATAGATCTCCCGGTCGAAATCCTCGACAATCTCCGGCCGGCGCTGCTCCCACCACATCTGCGCGGTCGTCACCTTCTGCCCGTTCTTGAGCACGAGCGGATCGGGCAGATTGGGGTAGGGGTTAGCCTGGGCCTCATCATAATTCGCCGCATAGGGTGACTGGCGATTCATCCCATCCGCCCCCCGCCGCAGGGACGTGATGCCCAGCAGGTCCATCATCCGCCGATGATCCTCCTGCGCCGTCATCTTCACAGGCCCAGACGGCACCGCGCCCACCGGTGGCTCAGCCGACCCGGCCCCGCGTGCCACCGGCCAGGCCCCCAGCACTATCAGGGTCAGGGTACGTGACCATCGAACTGATCGCATCCCGGTAGTGGACATGAGTTTCTCCTCAGAGTCAGGGCGGCACCCCATCTATCTGGTGGCCTGCTGCCGTCGCAACAGTATAGCCGCGACTCGAAGCAGATGCAAAGAGCAGGAGCCGAACACCAGGGGTGAGACCAGCATTCGGTGGCGGATTCGGGATCTCCTCGTAGGGCGAGCGTCCTCGCTCGCCTTTCTTGGAGGTCCACGGCACGGTGCCTATGTCTTGTCATTCCCGCGCAGGCGGGAATCCACGAACGCCGCAGCCTTCCTGGACCCCGCTTCCGCGGGGGTGACAAAAGTACCCATAGGGTGCGTACCACGCACCGCGTCATCTTGCGATCAGGCACGAGTGGGTGGGACTTGTACTCCTCGCTGGTAGTCACTACCATCATCGTGAGTCGCATCGTAGAATGCAAATAGCGAATCGTTAGTACAGACATTCCTGCCCAGGTGATTGAGGGAAAGCATGGCACGGTCGGGGTCTTCATGGCGTATGATGGTGGCTTGCAGCCTGCTGTGCGGACTGCTCCCCTCGTGTGACCGCTCAGACGAGCCGGTGTCGGATGCGGCGGCGATTCAACGCGCAAACACAGCTCTGTCGTTGCGCAAGTTGCCCAAGCTGCCGGATGGTGTCACCAACGTGCGTTGCTGGACCGGCGGCACTTTCGCCAAATACATGAATGTCAAATTCACCGCGTCTCCTGACCAGGCCCTGGACTACCTTCGCAAGGCTGGTGCCGGGTTGTTACCTTGAATTTCAGGTGGAGGGGAAGAACTATCGCATTCTGGCAGATCATGCGCTGGTCCCCACTCCTCAGAACATCAAGACAGTCAGTCTCTCCCTGTTGGCCAAGGGAACCGGCATGCTCTCACAGCCTTGGTTCAAGAGCGTCTACGAAATCCGGCACGGGTGGTACTATGACTACTTCTCTCAGGATGGTCCGACAGGCTACGACTTGTACTATGATTTGGATAGTCAGCAGTTCTATATCTACTGGAGCCATGGTTGAGTGAGTATTCTGTGAGTCAATGTGGACATGACGCAATGTACGAGGATCCAATTGTCGACGAGGTCAGAAAGACACGAGAGCGTTTGGCGGAGAAATTCAATTTCGACGTCGACGCAATCTTCGAAGATCTGCGCCAACGGCAGGCCCAGTTGGGAACCCGGCTCGTGCGTCGGCAAAGAAAGAGAGGCACCGGACGAGCGGCCGCGCCTGAGCGGTAGGATTTCGCTCGCGCATCAAGCCAAGTCTGGCCTTCGGCCACCACCAGAATCTATCCTCTCGCCAAGACGCGAAGAGCGCCCAGAAGACGGGCCTATAATGCATTTACCCTTCGCGATCCTGGCATCTTGGCGAGAAACCTGATCATCAGACGCGTTCGCGCGATCTAACCACGCTCGAATTGTCGGGATCACCCCCTGACTATTGCCTCAGCCCCCCTGATTGTCTGTCTTCCCCCGGTTCTTTCCCGCACGGCTGGGCCGCCGCACTGGTGTCGAGGGCGTGCGTACAAGGGAATACAGAATATGCCCGGAATCGTTCGTCGAAGGTTGGTTGTGGAGTTCTGCTGGACTCCACTTCGTTGTGAGAAAGGGATACGAACATGACCGAGAACAGAAACATCCTGGTGACCGGGGCCACAGGCAAGCAAGGACGGGCCGTCGCGCGGGAATTGCTGGCACGCGGCTATCGCGTCCGCGCCATGACCCGCAAACCCGAGGGCGAGGAAGCGCAAGTGCTGGCGGGGCTCGGCGCTGAGATCGTCCGGGGCGATCTGGATGATGCGGCTTCCCTGGCCCGTGCGGTCGAAGGAGTATGGGGTGTCTACGCCGTCCAGAATACGTGGGAGGCGGGGGTAGAAAAAGAGGAGGAGCAGGGCAAGCGCCTGGCCCGGATCGCCAAAGACGCCGGCGTGCAGCATTACGTCTATTCCTCGGTCGCCTCCGCGCACCGGCAGACGGGCATCCCGCATTTCGAGAACAAATGGCGGATCGAGGAAACGGTGCGACGGCTGGAATTCCCGTCCTATACGATCATCCGGCCGGTGTTCTTCATGGAGAACTTCCTCTCTCCCATCATGAAACCAAGCCTCGCGGAAGGCAAACTCCTGATGGGGCTGGAGCCCACGACCGTCTTGCAGATGATCGCGGTCGAAGATATCGGCAAGTACGGCGCCTGGGCCTTTGACAACCACAAGGCCCTGAACGGGCGGGCCTTCGACATCGCCGGAGACGCCCGGACCATGCCCCAGACGGCGGAAATCCTCAGCTCGGCCATCGGCCGGAAGATCGAATTCGTGCGGACGCCCATCGAGGAAGTGCGCCAGTGGAGCAAGGACTACGCGATCATGCTCGAATGGTTCGACGCCGTCGGCTACAACGCGGACATTCCGGCCATGTCGCGCGAGTCCGGCATCCGCCCGACGTCCCTCGACGAGTGGGCCGCCAAAGTCGATTGGGACCGGGAGTTAGGAAGGACGAGAGCCGAAGAAGTGGCGGGCGCCGCGCGGTAACAGCCCGCGGCGAGCGCCAGACCATCCGATATCCGGGTGGCAGCGTCAAGCGCAACTTGGCGATGGCGGCTGTGCTGTGCGTAGGACCATCGCCAAGGCCTTCGGCCTTGACGCTGCCACCCGTCGCCCGTAGGGGCGAATAATCATTCGCCCCTGCTCCGAACAGCGCCACCGCCACCGTCCGCGTACTCTCTAATTTTGCGGCAGCACTGCAACGCTTGACAGATGTCACTGACCCGACGCATACTGACCCGCAAAAGGCCAGGTTGCTGCAACGGGGTCAGATATGAAGCGACGCGCATTTCTGAAAATCGTTGGCGCGGGAGTTGCGTCACGGAGCGTAGGTGCTCTCGCCCGAGAGACCTCCACCAGCAGACGACCCAACGTCATCCTGATCCTGACCGACAATCAAGCGTCGTGGACGCTGGGCTGCTATGGCAACCCGGAGATCCTCACCCCCAATATCGACCGGCTGGCGCGCGAGGGGGTCATGTTCACGCGCTGCTTCAGCTCCAGCGGGGTCTGCTCGCCCACGCGGGCGACGTATCTGACGGGCCTGCTCCCCTCGCAACACGGTGTGCACTGCTACCTGCGGGCCAACGAGGCCCAGATCGGCCCGGGCGCGTTCAACATGATCGAGGAGTTCACAACGTTGCCCCAGATCCTCGCGGGCCTGGGCTACGCGTGCGGGCTCACGGGCAAATGGCACCTGGGCGGCAACGAGAAACCCCAGGAAGGATTCACCTACTGGGTCACCAAACCCGACGGCCACACGAGCACCTTCTACGGCGCCGAGGTGATCGAGGACGGCCGGATTCACAAAGAGGCGACGTATCTCACCGACTTCTGGACGAACCACGGCGTACGATTCATCGAGCGGAACAAGGATCGGCCGTTCTTCTTGTTCCTCCCCTACAATGGCCCCTACGGCCTGGGGGCAAGTCTCCAAAGGCCCGCCCGCAACCGCCACGCGGCGTACTATGCGGATAAGAAGCTCACATCATTCCCCCGTGAGCCCGCGCACCCCTGGCTCCAGGAGAACCGCCGCTACCTCGGCGATCTCACGGCGATGCGCCGGTACGCGGCCGAGATCAGCGGCGTCGATGATGGCGTCGGCCGGGTCCTGGAAACGCTGGACCGCCTCGACCTGAAGGACAACACCCTCGTCATCTTCACCGCCGACCAGGGCCTTTGCACCGGTCATCACGGCATGTGGGGCATGGCCGATCATTCCCGTCCGCTGCAAACTTACGATGAGGCGTGTCACATCCCGTTGATCTTCCGTCACCCCAGCGCCATCCCGGCGAGCCGAAAGTCGGACCTGATGGTGTCGAATTATGACTTCCTGCCGACAGTCCTGAATTATCTTGGCCTGCGAGACAGGATTCCCGACCAGCCTCGGAGTCCGGGCCGCGACTACTCGGCGGCACTACGCGGGCGGACGCCAGAGTGGGAGAACGTGATCTTCTTCGAGTTCGAGAACACCCGGATGGTTCGCACGCCACAGTGGAAGTACACTCGGCGCTTCCCCAGCGGACCGGACGAACTCTATGACCTTCAAAACGATGCCGGCGAGCGAGTGAACCTGATCGATCGAACAGAGCACGCCAATATCCGGGATCAACTGGCAGCATGCCTGGAAGCGTTCTTCGCCCACCACGCGAATCCCAAGTACGACCTCTGGCACGGCGGCGGCTCGAAGACCCTCCTGCTGACCTCAAAACAACCCGCGCTGCCTGGCTCCAGATAAAGGAGTGGAGGTCCAGGATTAGGAATACCCTCCGTCTTTCTTTGCCGCAATCTGTCTCGTCCGGGGTTACTCTTGACCTGCCCGAAACCTGGAGCTATCCTCTTCATACACAGGCACCGTTGAAGGGGCAGGGGTAGGATAGAGAGCGATGGGTGCAGCAATGGAGTCTGTTTACATCGAAACGACGATTATCAGCTATCTGGTTTCACGACCGAGCCGTGATCTTTTGGTGGCAGCGCATCAGCAGATCACGCACGAGCGGTGGGATCGCCGGCGGCAGTTGTTCGATTGCTGATGGGGAGCTAACACCATGTACGATGATCCAATTGTCGAAGAAGTCAGGAAGACGCGCGCGTTTGGCGAAAGAATTTAGCTTCGATGTCGATGCGATCTTCGAAGATTTGCGCAAACGGCAGGTCGAGTGGGGAAGTAGGCTGGTGAATCGGGAGAAGAAGAGGAGAACCGAACGAACGCCGACATCGGAGCGGTAGGGTTCTCATGTCATTGGTTGGATGCGCCGGATTCGTCTCTCTGCTCATAGATCTGGGCGATGGCGCGGAGAAGGGGCTCCAGTCGGGAGAAGTATTCGTCGTCGGAGAGCTTCGCGCGCCCGTCGCGCAGCTCCATCACCTGGAGTTCAAGCTGGTCCCGCGTGGCTCGCACCTCCGGCGGCATGGCGGCTTCGCCGGGACTGGGGAGCAGGTGAAGCTGATGGGCCCGGTAGCCGTCGAGCGAGGCGCCGTCCCGCGCTCTTTGCACCGGGCGGATGCCGCGAAACCACTCGGCGGGCGTGCCCAGGCCGTCGCCGTTATCGTCGAGCAAAGCGTGCTCGGTGGCCAGTCGCCCGGCGGCGGCGTAGAACTGCCCGGTCGCATGCGAGGCACTGAGGAAGGCTTCGAGCAAAGAGGTCTGGCCGTCCTTGTCGAGATCCGCCTTGCGGTCGATGATCGCCTCGGCGAAGTACTGGCCAAAGCGCGCGTAATTCTGTTCGAAGCCGCTCTTGGTAGCTGTGAGGATGATACGGCCCGCCGCAGACAATTCCTTGAGGAACGGGGCACTTGACGATGCCGCGTCGATTACGGCGACAGGCCGGCGCAGCGGCTTGAGCCATTCGGCCAGGTCATTCGCCGACAGATCCGGTCCCCGCAAGTTGAACTTGGCCGTCCGGCCGTCGAAAGTCCCATGACCAATCAGAACGATCCACAATGCAGCGGCAGTCTCTTGCGACTGTCCGACCAGCGTCTCGTGGATACGCTCGCAATCGGATGAGGGTCCGGATTCATCCAAGCCAACGGCCGTGAAAGTTGCGTTGCTTTTCGTACAGGCTTGCTCCCAAAGCTTGGCCCAGGCACTGAACTGCGGGGCGTATTCCGGCGTCCCGGCCGCACCGACGACCACGATCACCGCGGGCCGTGTTTTCGAGTCCTGCCCGGAAGCGCCAGATGCGAAACTGCCGGGA
Source organism: uncultured Pirellulales bacterium (assembly GCA_964354535.1). GTDB lineage: Bacteria > Planctomycetota > Phycisphaerae > Sedimentisphaerales > Anaerobacaceae > PLanc-01. Next base: position 24,443 of record CAYHAJ010000190.1, on the reverse strand, counting down.
GGCAGAAATCCCAAGCACCAAATTCCAAATCCCAAACAAATCCAAAATCCAACATTCCAATGACCAAAACGCGGGGCCGCGCGAAGTCTGGTTTGGAATTGTGGATTTGGGATTTCGCATTTGTTTGGGATTTGGAGCTTGGAATTTGGAATTTCCGCGCGGCCCGGCTTCGGATTTGGAGCTTGGAATTTCGCATTTGCGGACTTCACGGCATTCCCTTCCAGCGGCGCAGGGCCCATTCGGCGATGAAGCAGGACAAAGCAAACAGGAAGAGCGCCGGCTGCATTCCCGGCAGGTCCCACAGCGGCCGGACCCACGTCTCACTGATCGGGGCCTCGCGGCGCGGCAGGTCCCGGGCGAACTTGTCCAATCCGCCGGCCTCGATGATCCGACCCCCGGTCTGGCGGGCGATCCGTTCGAGCAGCGGCCGGTTCGCCTTGACGGATTGGAACTCCCGTGCCTCCAGATCGACCGTCCAGCCGGTCTGGGCCTCACCCAATTTCGTGCCATCTGTGCCCGCGACCGTCACCTGGGCCAGATAGCCCCCGCTGGTACGCGGGAGATAGACGGCCTCGAACAGACCTCGCTCGGCGCTCACGGGCTCCGCCGTCAATGTTGTGACACCCCCTCGGGTGGCATCGTCAAGCGCAGCTTGGCGATGGTTTCCCTGGGAGTTCGTGGAGCCATCGCCAAGCCCTTCGGCCTTGACGCTGCCACCCTGTTCACGTATCTCCATGGTCACGGCGACATTATCCATCGGCTCGAAGGCCTGGTCGCGAACGCGGACCTGGAGAGTCACCGGCTGGTTCGTCTCGTCCGACTTCTGGGTCGCTTGCACCGAAATTCGGCCGGGCACATCGGCGATCAGCCAGCGCAAGGTTTGTCGCCAGAACTTGTCCATATCCTCGTGCATCTCGGTCTTGCGCAGGCCCCAGCGCCAAACGTCGCCGAGGGCCAGCGCCGCCGTGCGCCCGTTGCCCAGCCGCTGGACGGCCAGCACCGGCGACTTCTGCTCCGCGCCGGTGGTGGCGATCACGCCGGCGCCGGGCTTGACTGTGCGCATGCGGTTGAGCACCTGGAATTCCGGCATCTCGGAGAGCCGCTGCTGCTCATCCTTTTCGTTGTCGCGCAGGCGCGCCCAGGGTTGCAGCCAGCCTTCCCGCGTCAGATCCAGACGCGCCGCCGCCGGCGCATCAACAGCGGGCAGCGCGTCCAGGTAGACCGGCAGGAGGCTGCCGATGGGCGTGCGGTCGAAGTGGCCACGCTGGAAGGAGTCTTTGCCACCCAGCATCAGGAAACCCCCGCCACGCTCGGCCACGAACCGGCGGACCAGGTCCATCTGATCGTGCGAGAAGAACTCCGCCTCGATGTCGTCGAAGATGACCGCACTATACTCGAACAAGTCATCCTTTGTTTTGGGGAACCCCTCGCGCAGCTCCGCCTGATCACGCGTGTTCAGGCGGACGAGAACCGGCTGGTCGTACTCCTCAACTTTCTCCTTGTCTTGGGGATCGAAGCCTCGATACAGCGGATTGGTCGCCTCGCCGCGATGCCCGAGGAAGTTGTATTTCGGCTCGCGCCGGGCCACTCGCAGCAGGACCACCAATTGCACCTGTTCGTCTTCCTCCACCGCCCGCTTGAGGAACTTGAGGTCCCAGTTGGGCCGGCCCGTCACGTAAAGAATCCGGTAGGGACCTTTGCCACGATTGACGACAACGGTCCGCTCGTTGTTGACCGATGTCGCTTCCGAGGCAGTGCCGCCACTGTAGGGTGGGGCTTGCCCCACCATCTTGCTCTGTCCGTCAGATGGAGTCGGTGGGGCAAGCCCCACCCTACCTGATAGCTCTTCACCGGCGCGGAGACGGTAAAAGAGGACCCCGGTCTTGTCCGGGCGCAGGCGGAAGCGAAAGATCTGTTTCTCATCGCTTTTCGCGACTTTCCACGGCTGGCGCTCGATCAGGTTGCCCGCGTCCCCGACGAGATCGACGGCGACGGTCTGCCCCGCGAATCCGGCGGCCTCGACTTCCGCCTGGATCGTCACAGGAGCGTCCTCGAACGACGTCTGGCTGACCGAGACATTGGCCACGGACAGGTCTCTCGGCGGCTGACCGTCACCAACCACCACCGGGTACACTGGCGGCAGGCCGGACAGATCATACGACGGCTCGCCCGCGTCGGTGGCGCAGCCGTCGGTCATCAGGAGGATGCCCGCCAGCGGCCGGCCCCGGTAGCGCTCCCCGAGAGTCCGCAGAGTCGCGCCGATTGCGGTAGCCTTGCCGTCAAAAGCCAGATCCGAGAAATCCGTCGTGCGGCGCAGCCGGGAATCGAACAGGTATTGGCGAAGTTGGAAATTCTCGGCGAGCGCAGCGCGCCAGCCGGTCTCGCCGGTCTTAAGAATCTCCTGCAGGGTCTCGCCACGACTGGGGGCGCCGTCGGCATCGCGGATGTTCATGCCGCCGCTATTGTCCACGACCACGGCAAATACGTTGGCACCGCTCTTGGCGCGGCGGCCGCTCCAGAGCGGCTCGACCAGGCACAATGCCAGAGCCAGCACGCCCAGCAGCTTAAGACCGAAGGCAATGCGGGACACGCCGCCTACCCGGGAAGCGCGCCAATATGACCAGGCCAGCAGCACCAGGACCGCGAGGAGCAATGCTCCGGCGGGCCAGACCCACGGGCTCACGGGAATTGTGATCGTTGCCGGCGGCATCATCATCGCGCACCTTGGCCCAGGTTCTCAAAGTACGTACGGACCAGATCGGTGAAGCGGTCGGGCACCGGATCGCGGTCGATGGCCACCATCGCCTTGTCCGACTGGAGCTGGGCCAACCGCTCGCTGATGCGCTGTCGCAGCTCGACGAGGGGATTGATGACCTGGTTCTGCACGAGGTCCCACTGCGGCTCCTTGCCGTGCCGTTGGGAGTCGGCCCGGATGGACCGCACGCTGTCCCAGATGCGCGCCATCTGATCCCGGAGGTCCTGCTGCGGGAGCATCTCCTGCACGTCCCGCAGGCGGTCCGACCATTGTCGATACCGCTCATTGGTGAACGGCCCTCGGGGTCCGGTACTGCCCCATCCGTCGGCTGTCTCCGCTCCCGGATTGGCATCCAGCGCGAGACGGTCGCCGCCTTGGCCCTGTCGATCGGCTTGCCGATTACCGCCTCGACCTTGCGGATCGGCTTGCCGGTCGCCCGCATTAGCCTGGGCCTGTTGGCCCTCGGAACCCTGTTGCTGTGCCCCATCGCGCGGGGAGCCCCCCTGCCGCGCTTGGCCGGAACGCTCGGATTGCTGATTTGCAGAAGCATTGTCCTGCGCTCTTTCCGTTCCGTCCTGTGCTCTCTGGTCTCCTTCTTGTGGCTGCTGTCCTCGATCCCCTGACGGTGCATTCGCCTGCCGCTGACGTTCCGCCGCGTCCATCGGCTGATTCGCGTCCCCCGGCCGCTGCCCACGTTGGCCCGTGCGAGCGGTCTGTTCCCCGCCGGCCTGCTTGATCAGCTCATCGAGTTGCTGGCGGGCGAGGCGCAGCGACTCGGCCTCGTCACCAAGGACGTTCTTGGCCGCCTCCTCAACCCCTTTGCGGAGCTGGTCGATTCCCTCCCCAGCCCGCCGCTCGATCTGCTGGGCCTGGGGCAGGAGGTTCCGCCGCAACAGCTCGCCGGTCGCGTCGAGCGCCTTGTCGGTGTCGCCCGTGCTCGCCTCGCGGAACGTGTCGTAGAGCTTTCGCGAGAGCAATGGCTCCGAGGCTTCCGCCTGGTCGCTGGTGGTTTTCATCTCTTCCAGCAGCTTCTTCATGCTCTCTTGCTGCTGCTCGATCTTGTCCGCCAGCTCGCGGCTTGTCTCCGGTCCCGCAAGCGTCTTTTGCCGTGAATCGAGCTCCTGGCCGATCTCCCGCGCGATCTCATCCTGTCGCTGATCGAGCTGCTGGGCCTGGTCCCGCATCTCGCGCATCTCGTTGGCGAACCGGCTGGAGGTCTGGCGCTGCAATTCCTCGCGCATCTGCTCCAGTTGGCGTTGGGCACGCGTGGCGCTGGTCTGCGCCCGCGAGAGCATCCCCTGCTCCAGCGCTTCGGCGGACTCGCGGATGTTCGCGCGGGAGTCGTCCAGCCGCTGCCGGGCGTCCGCCATGCGCTGGCGGTTCTGGGAGCTGTCCATTTGCCGTCCGATCTCGTCCGCATCGCGCAGGGACTGAAGCTGCTCATCCCGCAGACGCTGGAGCTCGCGGAGCGTGTCCTGCCGCTGCTGCTCGTTGCGGGCCTGGCGCAGGGCCGCCTCGGCCTCGCGCAGCTTGTCGCTCATCTCGCTCTGCCGGCGCGCCAGGTCGCGGAGCCGGTTGAGCATTTGCAGATCCTGCTGCTGCTGGCTGCCCTGCTGGCGGGACTGGGCCAGTTGCTGCGTCTCGTAGCGGTTCTCCCGCTGCGTCAGCTCCAACTGCTGCAATTGCCGCTGCGTACGCTCGGAATTGGAGTTGTTGCCCCGTCCGGCATTGCGGCCGCGCGCGACCTCGTGCTCGCGTTGCCGCAGTTTGAGCAATTCCTGGTAGGCCGATTGCTCGGAGCCCAAGGCCGGGGTCAGTTCCATGGTCGAGGTCGACTCCGAGGCCTTGGTCAGATGGTCGACCGATTTCTCCATATGTTCAGTGGCGGCTTGCAGGGACTTGGCGGCCGTTGGGTCCTCCGCCTGCGTCAAGGCCTGGCGGGCCTGCTCCAGAACGCCGGACTGGGACTGTCGCACGACGTCCAGGTCTTCCTTGTGCCCCTCCATTGTGCCCGAGCGCTCGGCCTGCTGCTTGATATTCCACGTGGCGCTGATGATCTGCTTTTGCAGCCGCGCAAGCTGATCGCCGGACTGGTTCTGCTGCTCGCCCTGGTTCTGTTGCTGCTCCTGATTCTGCTGGTCCTGGAAGGACTGGCTCTCGCGGAAGATCTCTTCGAAGGGGCGGACCTCCGCGAAGTACATGTCACTGGCAGTCCGGCGGGTCTTGCCGCCCGGCCCGACATCGTCGGCCCAGAAGTAGTACGTCAAGAGCTGGTCCGGCTCTGCCTTGAGGCCCTCCAGCGCCAGCAGGTAGTGAATCTGGGGCTGTTCGCTGGAGGCGTCGCCCGCATTCAGTTTCACATCTTGGCTCTCGGCGCCTGCCAAGTTATACGTTAAGCCGTACCCAATCAGGCCGTAGTCATCGGCGACCTTGGCCTCCAGCGCAAGCTCTTCCAGCGGCGACACCACCACGTCGTTGCCCGGGAATACCGGCGTCAACACCGGCGGCAGGTTCTTCTGCACGTCAATCACAAATCGCGGCGGCAGCTTGTTCGACCGCCCCTGCGCGTCCGCCACCTGCAGCTCGAACTGCTGGCTTTGCGCCGCGGTGATCGACGTGGTCAGCACATTCGGGTACTGGCTGTCAATCGCGAGGGCCGGCGCAATGCCGCTCTTGGGGGCCAGCCGGGCCGTGGTCACGGGCTTATTCAGCGTGAATGTGAGGGTCACTTCCGAACCTTCCACCACGCTGACCTGCCGGGTGTCTTCCACGAGCTTCTCCGGCAGCTTGGTGTAGGTGGGATAGGTGATCTTGGCATCCGCCCGGACCAGCTCCGGCCGCTCGTAAATGCTGATCGTGTAGTCGCGCGTGGACCTGTCGGCGTACTCGATGCGATAGCGCAGATCAGCCTTCACATCCTGGATGATGCCACCGAACACGGGATCGTCCAGACTCTTGGTGAGCGTCATCCGCTCCGGCGTCTGCCCCGCCGGGCCGTACAGCAGACTGACGTCCGACGGCTCGCGATCGTCGAACCGCGCCAGAATCACCACCGGCGAGCCTTTCTCGACCTCGGTGTCGCCCGGGGTCACGGTGATGCTGTAACCGCCGTTGAACAGTGCCAGCCCGGCGGGCGAACTCGGCTGACGGCCGGGCCAGGCCAGCAACAGCACAAAGAGCAGGAAGGACAGAGCGGCGAACCAACCGACGTTGGCCAGCGCCAGTCTGCGGGCCGAGATCGTCTGCGTCCAGTCGTGATCGGTGGCGTGGGAGACCGCTTGCAGAAGGACCTGTCTTTGCAGATAGCCGAACTGGCCGTCGGGACCGTCGGGCCTCTGCTCGATGGCCGCCAGGAGCAGGGCCTTCAAATCCGGATTCTCCTGCTCGATATTCCGTGCGATGGCCTGATAGTCCGGCCGCAGGCGGCGGGACCGGTAGATCGCCCACAACGTGGCTCCCGCGGCAGCGACACACAAGACTCCCAGCGCCAGCGGCGCTCTCCAGCCCAGGACCCGGTCGGCGCCGAGCAGGGCCAGACCCGCGAGCCCGCAAGCCAGCCAATAAACCGACAACCGCCACGCCAACGCCAGGCGTCGCCGACGGTCCACGACGGGTTCGAGTTGTCTGCGAAGAGCTTCCTCGATCATATCGGCTCCCTTTCAGGCGAAGGACTGGGACGAGTGAGCCAGCCGCCCAGCCAGGTTTCCAGCAACAACAACACGAACACCGCCACCAGCGCCCACCGCCAGAGCTTCTGCTGCGACTCCATCTCGCTGAAGCTGTGGTGGCGGGCCGCCCGCCGGGCGGCGTCGGACAAAACGGCGGCGGTCGGCTTCAGCGAAACACCAAGCTTCTCCAACTCCTCGACCGGCATGGGGTCGGTCCGACTCTCGGCCGCCGGCAGGTTGACCGCGAAGAATTGCGGATTGCGTCGCGTGGCAGCGTCAAGCGCAGCCTGGCGATGGCTTTCCGCGGATGGAGAAGAACCATCGCCAAGACCTTCGGTCTTGACGCTGCCACCCGGGGACTCAAAATCTGCCATTGTGTAGATACCGGGAAGGTCCGTTTGCGTGAAGGTCTGGTGGTCCTTATCCACGCGGACATTGGTGCCGTCGGGCTTACGAATCTGAATACTCGCAGCTCCCGACGGTATCGGATTTGATATCGGTACAGAGTCCCCCACGAAGTACTGTGATTTCTGCTCGGCAAGCGTGCCGCCGTATTCGAGGGTGCTGTACAGCAGCGGGACAAATTTCGAGGAGAGGGCCAGGTCGCTGTCCGAGGGCTGCCAGCCGCTGGTCCACACGAGCAGCGTCCCTCGGCCGACCGGAACCTCGAACCACGCCGGATCGTTATTGTCGAAACGGGCCAGAACCCTGGAGCCGGGACAATCGGCGACGTTGATGCGCCGATACTTCCAGAAATGAATACGCGTAAAGTCGCCAAAGCGGGGATCGGAGAAAGGCTTCAAAAGCGGATGCTCGAATTCCAGCCGGCCCAGCATTGTGTACCGAGCGACCTCGGCTTCTTGTGATTCGATCCGGTTGGCCCCCGCGAGGCCCGACAACGCCGTAACCGTCTCGGCGGACTTTATGGCGAGTAGAACCGGTCTGCCCGCTTCCAGGTAGCGACGCAGAAGCGTGATGTTCGGCTGGCTCAGGGTGTCCGTGACGACGACCAGATGGGCGATCTCGGTGTCCGCTGCGTCCAGTACCGCGCCGCCCGGGCGGTGCACAATGTGCGAGGTCAGCGCCTTGCCGGTTCCGAACGCCTGGCGCAGGTAATACAGCATCCCATCGGTGTCGTTCGGATCGTCGCTGCCCACGTACAGGATGTTCACCTGCCGGCGCAGCTCGGGCATGACGTAGAGGGTGTTATCGAAATCCTGGTCGTCGCCCGTCAGAACCAGCCGTGCCGCGGCTTGCTGGTTGGGCAGAGCCGGGGCGCGAACGACCGTGCTGTGACCTGCCGCGACGTACACATCCAAGGCGGGGCTTGGCGCGGACCCAGCCGGGGACGGCTGGGCTACCTCGGCCCAACGCAACTGGAAATAGTCGGTGGTCGCCTCGGGCGAGTTCGTGATGCGGATGTCGGGCAGATCATCGTCGCGCGCGGGGGCCAGGGAATCGCGATTCGTCACCAATTGCAGCGAGGCGTTTGTTGCGCCCTCACAGGGAATCATCTTGACCGCCAGCTCCGTTCGCTGCGGCCATTCATAGGCGAGCAAGGCGTTCAGCTTGCTGCCCTGTTGCAGATCGCTGACCAGCACGATCCGGCGCTGGGCCTGGGACGGCTCACCGTCATTGATCTCATCGTCCTCGATCGCGTCCGCCGCCGTGACCAGGGCCTGGCCCAGATCGGTGGCCGACCAACTGGGTGACAGTCGCGCGATCTCCTGCGCCGCGACGGCGGTGCGCCGGCCGGGCTCCATCGTCTGCCACTGGTCGAAGCCGATCAACGTTCGTGTGCCTTGATCGAAGCCCATCACGCACAGGCGGTCGGCCGGACCGGCGTCCTGCAGAGCCGCCTTTGCCTCCTCAACGGCCCGGGCCCACACGCCGGCGCGTCGCATGGAGGCACTGGTGTCGATCAGGAGTACGACACGCTGGCCCGACGCCGCGGCGCCCGGAGCGGCGGGTCGGGGCAGGAAGGGCCGGGCGAAGGCAAACGCCAGCAGGCACAGCACCGCACAACGGACCATCAGAAGCAGCACGTGCTCCAGCCGGCTGCGGCTGCGAAAACGCGGCAGCGTGGGCCGCAGGAACATCAGCGAGCTGAACGTCACGCGATCGCGCGTGTGCCGACGGATCATGTGCAGCAGGATGGGCAGACCCACCGCGACGATCCCGGCCAGGAATAACGGGTACAGAAGACTCATACCGCTCCTCCCGCCGGGCCGGCGCCCGGTCCAGCCCCTGGCCCGTGGATGCGTCTCACGCGCTTTCGGGAGCGTATTCGATGCTGGAGAAACTCCAGCAGGGCCAAATCGAAAGGTCTGTCCGTGGCGAACAGATGGTAGTCGATCCCAAGATTCTGACAGACCGACTTCGTCCGGGTCAGATGGCCATCCAGCAGGTGCTGATACCCTTTTTGTGCGGCGGACGGATCGATGAACATGTCGCGTCCCGTCTCGACATCCTGGAACAGGGCCGGCTTGTCGAAACTGAAGCTCACCTCCGCCGGGTCCAGGATGTGAAAGACGACGACATCATGGCCGCCCGCGCAGAGATAACCAAGGTCACTTTCGAGCCGATCAATCGACGTCAGCAGATCGGAGATCAGCACGATCATCCCCCGCCGGGTCAGCATCTGGGCAAATCGTTGCAACGGCGGCCCCAGGTTCGTGGCGCTGCCCCGGGGTTGCGCCTCCAGGGCCAGGATCAACCGCCGCAGGTAGCTCGCCCGATTGCGGGGCGGCAGGACTTCCCGGATGCGATCGTCGAAAGTCGCCAGACCGACCGCATCGCCCTGCGTGAACAGGAAATAGGCCAACGTCGCCGCCAGCGTGCCGGCGTATTGGGCTTTGTTGTAGTCCCCGGAGGCATAGCCCATGGACCGGCTGTGGTCGATCAGCAGATGGCAGCGCAGGTTCGTCTCATCCTCGAATTTCTTGATGTAGAACCGGTCACTGCGGGCATAGACCCGCCAGTCGATGTAGCGGGGATCGTCCCCGAAAGCGTACTGGCGATATTCCGTGAACTCGACGGAGAAGCCGTGATAGGGACTGCGGTGAATCCCCTTCCAGAAGCCCTCGACGACCGCCTTGGCGCGCAGCTCCATCGACTTGATCTTCATCAAGGCCGCCGGATCGATCAGGCCCTCGGCTCGACCGATCGGAGCGTCAAACCGGGATGGAACCGCGCAATTTGTCACCTTGCCCCGTTCTCCTTTGCCGATCTCGGCAACTCGTAGGGTGGGGCTTGCCCCACCGAGACGATTATGGTGGGGCAAGCCCCACCCTACATGCTCACCTTGCGCCGCCTTCCTTCACGGATTTCAGCAGACGGTCCACGATACTGTCCACGCTCACGCCTTCGGCCTCAGCCCGGTAGTTGATCAGGATGCGATGCCGCAGGACCGGATGGGCCAGGGCCTGGATATCGTCGAAATTGACGTGCGCCCGCCCATAGAGCAGCGCCCGGGCCTTGGCTCCGAGCACCATGTACTGAGAGGCCCGCAGGCCGGCACCCCACGTCACCCACTCGTTGATGAAGGCCAGGGGGTTGTCCGCACTCGGACGCGAGGCGGCGGCGAGCCGCACCGCGTACCGCACCACGTCCTCGGCAATGGGAACGCGGCGCACGACCGCACGGAATCGCAGCAGGTCCTCGCCACTGAACACCTGCGTCACCGGCGCCGGCTCCGTCGTGGTGGTCTGGCGGACGACGGCCACTTCATCATCTTCGGGCAGATAGCCGATGGACACGTTGAACATGAACCGGTCAAGCTGGGCCTCCGGCAGCGGGTACGTGCCTTCCATCTCGATCGGGTTCTGCGTGGCAAAGACAAAGAACGGCTCATGCAGCTCGTACCCCACGCCGGCGGTCGTCACGTGGTGCTCCTGCATCGCCTCAAGCATGGCCGCCTGCGTCTTGGGCGGCGTGCGGTTGATCTCATCCGCGAGGATCATGTTCGCGAAGATGGGGCCCTTGATGAACATCATCTGGCGTTGCCCGTCCGTCTCCTGGAGGATTTCCGTGCCGGTGATGTCCGCGGGCATGAGGTCCGGCGTGAACTGGATCCGCTGGAACTTCAGATCGAACAGTTGGGCCAGCGATTTGACCAGCAGGGTCTTGGCCAAGCCCGGAGCCCCCGTGACCAGGCAGTGCCCGCCGGAGAGCACGGCGATCAGCAGGTGCTCGATGACATCCTGCTGGCCAATAATCACCTTGGAAAGCTCCGCGCCGATGCGCTCCCGCGCACCTTTGATCTGCTCCACTGCCTGCCGCTCGGACTCGTACGTTTCGTTGTTCAACGGCTATCCTTTCGAAATCGATTTCAAGGGTGAAGCATGTCATTGCGAGCAAAACGAAGCAATCTCCCACTCCGAGGATGGAGATTGCTTCGTCGCTGCGCTCCTCGCAATGACATTCTTCACACTTCCCACTTCAGACTTCCAACTCTCTTCTTCAATGCGTCATCGCGTAGACCACGATATTGATTCCCAGGGGATACGCTTTCTTCTCGGAAAACTCATGAAAGTACCATTCGTCTTCCCCTTCCCGCTCCCAGCCGTCGCCGAGGTCGGTGTTGTGGCAGATGATCGCCATCATCCGGCCCTTGTCGTCGTAGAGGGCCTTGAAATGGACCTCCTTGGCGTCCGGGCGCTCCCAGGTGATGCCGTAGGGCTGGCCCGCCACGGCGACATTGATGCTGGGAATCTGGGGCTTTTCTTTCAGATCGAACACCGTATGAAAGATCGGGTGATCGATCTCCAGCTCGACCGGCTCGCGGTCGGGGAACACCCGCTTGATCTCGCGATAGAAGTTGAACCACTCCGCTTCGCCCCAGAAGTCATCGACCATGAGGAAGCCCCCGTTGAGCAGGTAGCGGCGCAGCGCCTCCACCTCTTCGTCGCTGAAGAGCAGGGAGCCGCACTCGAGCATGTAGATGAAGGGATAGTTGACCAGTTCCGGGTCCGTCAGTTCGAGGATGATGCCGTCCGGATTGACCTCCATCGAAGTCAGTTGGTGCAGACGATAGGAGAAGTTCAGATCGCTGTCGGGCCAGTCCGTCGCCCAACTGCCGCCGCCCCGGCCGTAGCCAAAACCGCCCCGCCCCCGGCGACCATAACCGCCCCCGTAGTCGCGCCCGCCGTAGCCCGAGGAATACTGAATCCGCACGAACGTGAAAGCATCCTGCGAGAATTCCTTATCGAGCTGCCAACTGGGCACGCCCCGCCGATCATCGTAGCCGCCTCCGCCACCGTAACCCCGGCGGCCCCTTTGCGCCAGCGTGGCCGTGGTAGCAGTAATGGCAAGGACAGCCAACAACAGGACGAGCCGATAAGCGGCATAACCCGTAGGGTGCGTACCACGCACCATTCTGTCCATGGCATAATGGGCTTGTGTCATTTCGATTCTCCCTGGACCGGCATGTTCAAGAGCAGCTTGTGACCGTCGCGGAAACGGGGCGCGTCGGCCAGCGCCTCCAGGATGTGCCTCTTCGCGGCAGCAGGGTCCCGCGGCTGGAGCAGCCGGGCCAGACGGTAGTGGATTTCGACCGGATCGGCCGGATCGAGCAATAACAGATTGCTGTATGCCTGGACGGCCGGCTCTTCGCGACCCAACTCCTCGTTGGCCCGGCCCAGGCGCCAGTACACGGCGGAGAGCATGGGGTAGACCGCGAGGTACCGCTCGCCGTTTTCGACGACCTGCGCCCAATTCTTCTGCTCCATGCCGATCTCCATCAACCGGTTGTGCGCCTCGGCAGCATCGGACGCCAAGCCCGCCAGCGCGCCGAGCACTTGGGCTTCCTGCTCCGTTTCTCCCAGGTTACGGTGCACCTCGGCCAGGAGTTGATAAGCGTTACCCTTATCCGCATCCTGGGGATACAGGGCGATCATCTTCTGTAACGGTGCCTTCGCGTGCTCCCACTGGCGCTCGGCCAGAAGACGGTTCGCCTGCAAGCTCAAGGCCCAAAAGCTGTTGGGGTGTTTGGCCAACCACTGGGCGACTGCCTCCGGATCGGAAGGATCAAGCTGCTCCCGCGCGGGCTGCTCCCAATCCACTCCGGGCGCGAGGTCTTCGGCCCGTTTTCGGGCGAAGGCCTCGAATTCCTTCTCGATCTTGTCCAGCGGTCCGGCGTGCTTGGCGATGGCCGCGTTGATCTCCGCACCTTTGGCCAAGTCGGCGAGAATCGCCTTGAGAGCGGGCATGCCGGACCGTTCCACCAGAAATTCGATCACGAGGGCGGACTCGTAATAGGCGAATTGCAGATGCATCGGGGTCTTGGGACTCAAGAACGCGGCGCTGAGGCTGCCGATCGGCGTCAACTCACCATCGAGAATCATGCGCCGATACCGGGGATTCATTTGCTGGCCCCACGTGGCGTTGTGCTGCGACTCCTCGTAGACGGAAATCCCTTCGCTCAGCCACCGGGGCATCTGATTGGCGGTCAGGCTCAGGGTAATCACGTGGCAGAACTCGTGCCAGAGCATTGCCTGCCAGTTGAACATGGTTGAGGCGCGCGGGCTGTTGGCCGTGATGACCTTGCCGAAGCAGACGCCGAGAAAACCCTCTACGCCCGGCATCCCAAACGTGCGGACCGCGAAATCCTGCTGATTCGGGAATAGCTCCACCACGACCGCGCCATTCGGCTCGAACCCGTACTTCTCGCAGAGCTTCGACCGGGCCTGCCGGAGCAGATCCAGCACCTTATCGCCATAAAGGGCCGCCTCGCGCTTGTCCATCTTGACGAGCAAGCCGTCCGCCGACAGAGTCTCGAATGCCGAAATCGCATCATGGAGGTGAACGAGGTTGTACGCCTCCACGTTGTATGGATCTTTCTTATTGACCTCGCCGGCCAGGACCCAACCTTCCTTCTCATCGCCCAGCCGTAGCAGGTCCTCGGCCAATTGGATCTTGGCAGACAGGTAGTTCGGGTCGAATTTCAGCGACTGCCGCTGGCGGCCAGCACCTTCGGTGAAACGATAGTTCTGTGAGAGCTTGCGCCCGATCAAGTAATCCACCTTCGGATTGGTCGGCCAGAACTTCAAGGCGCTGGCCCGGTGGCTCTTGACCCCATTGGGATCGTTGGCCAAATGGGCCAGCACGGCCTTGTACGCCCAGGCGTCCGGGTTCCAGGGGTTGACCGCCAGCGCCCGGTCCAGCACGTTGGCCGCTGCCGTGCGGTCTTCGCAATCGATCTGGTGCTCGGCCAGCAGGACCAAGGCCGGCACGTGCCGGGAATTCACCTGAAAAACAGCATCCAGGGCGGCGATCATCGATTTGCGGTCGCTGTGGTAGAACGCCTGCGCCAATCCATAGTGGACATCCGGGTCATCCCCGAACCGTTTCAACGCCTCCTGGAGCCGGTCGGCGGCGAGCTTATAGTCCTGTTTGGCCATGGCCAGCGAGCCGATGGCAAGGTACGCCTCGCGACAATTCGGATCGTTCCGCAGGGCCACGTTGTAGAAGTTCTCCAGGACGACCCGCGGCTCGGCGCCCAGCAGCAAGAGGGACCGGCCCAGCGCGACCACCTCCGCTCCGCTGAGATACTCGCTGCGGCGGTAGCTGGCGATGCGGTAGATCATCCGGAGCATCTCGGCGGCCTGCTGCGCTTGGCCGCTCTGCTGGTACGCCGCATGGGAGAGTGCCAACAGGCGAATATCCGTACGGGATTCCCGGATGGCCGCGTCGGCCCGGTCCGCCGCCTCCTTGTACCGGCCCAACGCCAGCAACGACTCGATCTCCAGGAGCCGCCACTGGGTGGAATAGGCGCCGTCTTTGATGGCCTTCTGCGCCGCCGCCAGGCATTTCTCATACTGCCCGGTCTTGAACGGCTCGCGGTAGGCGTCCGCCTCCAGCGCGGCCGAGGCGGCCTGAATCCCGCTCCAGGCCAGAATAATGCCGGCCAGCACCGCCATCCGGCGTAAACAGGACATCTCTGGCAGCGGGTAAACCATATCATCCCTACCCAGTCGCTCGTGCGTCCTCGCACGACGTTCCGGAGCGAGCGCGACGGCCCGCTCTACAGGCGGATCTCACCGGCGCCTCTACTGTACGGGCGCACTGTGCCTTACGGCATCAGTATTATACCCGTTCGACTGGGCCATCAGGCTAAGGACATATAAAAAAGTCGGAGCGACCCATGATGACGCCGCCCGCGCAGACCCCATTTCAGGAGCCGTGCCCGATCAGGACACTTTGGTCTCTTTCGTAGTCAGTGCTGATAAAGGGCGGGCCGGTGGCAGCGAATCGGAGAAAAATTGCACATTTTTCGCGCCAGGGTCTATCGCAGCACAGACCCCACCGAGGTACAATGCTTGGGCAAAGCTGCAGCGGGATCAGTTGCCATGTGTGCAACTCGCTGCGGCGTCCCTTGGCAAATCGAGCGGGAGGTTACCATGAAGAAGACAAATCAAGGCAGAGTGAGGGTGACGGTCTGCGCCGTTCTGGTCTGCGCGGGCACCGTGATCGCCCAGGACTGGCCCCAATGGCGCGGGCCCAATCGGGACGGCAAGGCCGCCGGGTTCACCGCCCCCCAGAAATGGCCCACGGAGTTGACGTCGAAGTGGAAGACGACCGTGGGCGCGGGCGATTCGACGCCGGCCTTGGTGGGTGACAAGCTCTACGTCTTCGCGCGCCAGGGCGACGAAGAAGTAATCCTGTGCCTCAATGCCGCCGACGGGAAAGAAGTGTGGAAAGACAAATACGCGGCGCAGGCCGTGACCGGAGCGGCAGCCCGGCACCCGGGGCCCCGCAGTTCGCCCGCCGTGGCGGAGGGCAAGGTCGTTACGCTGGGCGTGGCCGGGGTCGTCTCCTGTCTGGACGCCGCGACCGGCAAGGTCCTTTGGCGCAAGGACCCGTTCCCCAAGGTGGTGCCGCAGTTCTTCACCTCGATGTCTCCGATCATCGTGGACCAGATGGCGATCGCGCACGTCGGCGGCAAGGGCAACGGCGCGATCATCGCCTTTGACCTGGCCACCGGCGCTGAGAAGTGGCGCTGGGGCGCCGAGGGCCCGGACTATGGCTCGCCCGCCCTGTTGACGGCGGACGGTGTCAAGCAGATCGTGACGCCGACGGAGAAGAGCATCGTGGGAATCGCCGTGGCCGACGGCAAGCTCCTCTGGCAAGAACCGTTCGTGCCGGTGAAGATGACCTACAATGCCGCGACGCCGATTGTCGAGGGACAGACGGTCATCTTCATGGGCAAGGGCCGGGGCACCAAAGCCGTGAAGGTGGAGAAGAAGGGGGATGGTTTCGCCGCGACCGAGCTGTGGAGCAATGCGGACCTGGCCCCGCAGTTCAACTCGCCGGTGTTGCGGGATGGTTGTCTCTTTGGCATTTCCGACAAAGGCAACCTGTACTGCCTCGACGCCAAGACCGGCAAAACCGCCTGGACCGATGCGACGGCACACGATCGCCAGGGCTTCGCGCCGCTCGTGGACGGCGGCTCCTGTCTGGTGGCCCTGCCGAGCAGCTCCGAGATGGTCATCTTCAAGCCCGATGGCAAGCAGTATCAGGAAATCGCCAAGATCAAGGTCGCCGGCACGCCGATTTATGCCCACCCGGTGCTCGCGGGCAACCGCATTTTCGTCAGAGACCAGGACTCGGTGGCAATGTTGACGGTGCAGTGACCATGCAATAAGAGGATGTCGTCGAGCGTCATTCCCTGTAGCGCCGCTGCGCGTCGGGCTTGGACCAGCAGTACCCGAATGAAAACGCCGGACCCCCCTGTCCCGCTGTGGGATTGGGGCCCATGGCGAACCATCATCTTAATCAGGAGGAAGTCCCATGAAGAGAAGCACGATTGTTGTCGTTGGCATTCTGCTCACCATGGTCATGGCGTGGGCGGCGTTCGGCCAGGCCGGGGGCGGCGGCGGACGCGGCGGATTCGGCGCGATGGGCGAAGCGCAGCAGAAAGCCATTGCCGACCTGCAGGAGCAGGTGGCCAAACTCAAGGCCCTCGCCGACGCCGGCGCCAAGGCGATGGAGGGCCGGTCGTTCCAGGACCTGACGGAAGAAGATCGCGCCAAGATGAAGGAGCGCTCGACGCAGCAGCAGGCGATCATGGCGGCGATCCAGCAGGATGTGGACCGGCTCCGGATGAGGCAACTGGCAGCCGAGTACAACCAGTCCATGACCGCGCTGAAGGACGCGCAGGCCTCCGCCGAGAAGGAGAAGGCCAAAGAGACCGCCCAGCTGCTCGGGAAGATCATCGCCGAGCGCGAGAAGCAAATGGAAGAGAAGGTCACGGCGATGGGCATGACGATGGACCAACTGCAGAAAATGGGAACCAGGGGCGGCGGCCGACGTCAGCAGCAATAGCAGGTTCGTAGGGACGCCCTAACGCGTTATCTTCGATGCCCTTACGGGCACGCTACAAACTACGAGGGCTCCTTTTTGCATCCGTGTGCCGGCTCGGCATAATGATCGCAAGAAGGAGCCTTTCTCGTTGCCCGACGCGCAGCGGCGCTGCGGGGGAGGAGGACTTCGCGAGCACGCGGTCGCGTTCAAGATCGCCTTGGCGGTGAGCAGGAATAGTTCATAGGAGGCCATCGTGGGCAGATTGCTGGTCACAAGCGTTCTTCTTTGTATCGTATGTTCAATATCGCAGACCGCCAGCGCCGCCCGCAGTCTACTCGATGTCGACTACCGCCGCCTTGTCTCACGGGCGGACTTGGACTACAACGAGCCCGCCCGCCGGAGCGAGGAGGGCATGCCCGTGGGCAATGGGCGGATGGGCAGCCTGGTCTGGACGACGCCATCGGCGCTCAAGTTCCAAATCAACCGGGTGGACGTGTTTGCGGCCGACGGTCGGACCGTCAGCTTTCCCGAGGCAGACTCCGACTTCGCCAGTGGCTGCGGCTATGTGGATATCAGCCTGGTCGCGGCGGGCGAGGACGTGTTTGTCGGCGAGGCGTTCAAGCAGCATTTGTCCTTGTATGATGCGGTCATGACGGCCCAGGGCCGAGGCGTCACAGCACGGGTGCTGGCCTGGCCCCACCGCAACGTCATGGCCGTGGAAATCGACGACCAACGTGCCATGCCGGAGCCAATCAACATCGATCTGCGCATGCTGCGCTACCAGGTGAAGCGCATCACGGGGCGCAACTACGAGCTGGCCCAACAGCACGCGGTCGAGTTCCAGACCGCTCAACACCGGGCGACCTCCATTCTGGGCATTTCCGACGGCAGGATCACGTTGACTCAGAAGTACCAGGAAACGTTCAAGGACGCGCCGGCTTTCTATAACGCTTCGGCGGTGGCCATTGCAGCGATCGGGCGGGCGTCCAAGGCACGCTATTTCAACGATGCGATCGTGCAGTTGTCCGCGGCGCCGGGTCAGGGCAGGTTCACGATCCTGATCGCCAGTGCCGCAAGTTTCGACCCCGAAGTCGACGTGGCCGGTTTGGCAATCCGGGAGCTGGAAGCGGCGCTGCCCAAGGGCTTTGCCGGACTGCGTCAGGAGACCGCCGATTGGTGGCGGGACTTCTGGGCCAAGGGGTTCGTGTACATGCACAGTGATTCCGGCCAGGCGGATTTTGTGGAAGCCCACTACACCTACTTCCTCTATCTGATGGGTAGCACCTCACGGGGGACCTATCCTCCTCATTTCAATGGGATGCTCTGGCGCACCACCGGCGATATGAGCCGCTGGGGCTCGCAATTCTGGTCGGCCAACACCCTGGCCTACTACAGCAACCTGACGCCCGCCAACCGTCCGGACCTGATGGACCCCTTGTACACGATGTACTTCAATATGAAAGATGCCTGTGCCCTGGCCGCGCGGCAACAGTGGGGTTCGCAGGGAATCTGGATCCCGGAGATTTGCTGGTTCAACGGGCCGGAACCCTTGCCGGAGAATCTGTCCCAGGAGTTCCAGGACCTGTTCCTGGTGCGAAAGCCCTATGAAGCACGCTCCAAGGAGTTCCAGTGGTATGCCGAGACCAAGAACCGGCACGCCTCGCGCTGGAACTTCCAGGCGGACGGCTCCTGGGACCACGGGCACTTCGTCGTGCCCACGAAGGCCGCCGTGCAGCCGGAGCGCTTCGGCTCACCGGAAATCAACGGCATTTTCGGCCACTGCACCCACATCCTGAGCGTGGCCTCTCGGATTGCCAATCTGTTCTATCAGCGCTACCAGTTCACGCAGGACAAGGAATGGCTCCGGAACAAGGCCTACCCGCTGATCAAAGGAGCGGCCGAGTTCTACCGCCACTTTCCCAATTTCCGGAAGGGCAACGACGGCAAGTACCACATCCGTCACGTCAACAGCGGCGAAAGCGCCTGGAACTCGTCGGACACCTCGAACGAAATCAGCGCGATGCGCATGATCTTCCCGTTGGCGGTCCATGTCTCCCAATTGCTGGACGTGGACGCCGGCCTGCGCCCCATTTGGCAGGAAATCAATGACAATCTGCCCGGTTCCGGGCGACGCGCCGAGCGCGCCCCCGGCAGCCGGCCCTCCCGCGCTTACGGATCGTTCGTGTATGGCGGTCCCGGGGCCATCGAACCGATCGGACCGGAGCCGGAGCTCAAGGCCCGCTTTCTGGGCTTCAACGCGCTCAACAGTTTCATCGATGCCAAAGGCGCCGGTGGCGCGCAGATCTTCCGCAACCGGCTGCGGCTGCGCGAAGGTCCCGGCGCCATCGACGCGGAACATATCGCCGGTCTGTCCATGGGCGTCCATGAGACAATGCTGGAAAGCTCCCCGGCGTCTATCACCAACGAGGAGCCGATCCGGATCTTCAACGACTGGCCGAAGGACTGGGACGCCGCCTTCCGGCTGCGGGCGCGCGGCGCGTTTCTCGTCAGCTCGGCTTTCCAGAACGGCAAGATCCCCCTGGTGGAGATCCACGCGCAGGCCGGCGGCCCGTGCCGCCTGGCTAATCCCTGGGGTCGGAGTGACGTGACCCTCTATCGCAACGGAAAGAAGGCTGAGGACTTGTCGGGCGCCATGCTGGTATTCCCGACCGGCCAGGATGAAACCATTGTGGTCGTTCCCAGGGGTTCGGAGCCCGCCCCTGTGAGAGTGTTATGAAAGACGATCTACAGACAGACACTGTGCCCGCGCGGCGCATCATGTCCATCGATGCGCTGCGGGGACTGGTCATCTTCACGATGATCTACGTCAATGACATCGCGGGGGTGGGCAGCCGGATCGTCCCCGCGTGGATGCGCCATTATCAGGGCCCGGACGGCATGACCTTCGTCGATCTGGTCTTTCCCGCCTTCCTCTTCATTGTGGGCATGTCCGTGCCCATCGCTCTCCACGCGCGTCTGGCCCGGGGCGAGCCGTTCTGGAAGTGCCTTCTGCACATCGTCCTCCGCACGTTGTCGCTTCTGGTCATTGGCATCATGATTGTCAATGGGTCTCCCGATTCGGAGAAGATGGGCTGGTCCGGTTCTCTCTGGTCCACTCTGATGTTCCTTGCCGCGATCTCCGCGTTCAGTACGCTCGCTCTGCCGCGTCGCGAGAGGATGTCCCGTGTCATCACTGTCGCTCTTCGGGTCCTCGGTCTCGTATCGCTCGTGTTCCTGGCCTTCGCCTTCCGCGGCCGGGACGGCCACCGCATCATCACCCTGTCGCCCTTTTCCGTCCATACGTCGTGGTACGGTATTCTCGGTCTGATCGGCTGGGCCTATCTGGTTGCCGCCCTCGTCTTCGTCGTCTTTCGCACGCGCCGCACCCCGGTGCTGGGGTGCATGGTCCTGCTCTTTTGCCTCTATCCCGCCGATAAGGCCGGGGCCTTTGACGGCTTCTGGCTGTCCCGCATCGTCGGCATCGGTGGAACGCTTGGCTCCCAAGGAGCCATCGCTGTCGGCGGGATGTTGCTGGCATCCATTCTCTTGTCCGCGGATTTCACCACCGTCCGTGCCCGCGCGACCTTTGCCCTGGTGTTCATCGCTGGCTGCTCCGCCGGCGCGCTACTCCTGCACGGCCTCTACGGTATCAACAAGAACAATGCCACTCCGTCATGGTGTCTCTGGGCCTGTGCGATCACCGGCGCTCTGTGGTTGCTCTTTTACCTGCTGGCCGACGTCCGTCCCCAGGGCCTGACTACCAAGCTCGCCAAGCCGTTTGCCATCGCCGGCGGGAATGTCCTGTTGGCCTATTTGCTCTCCGAGATGCATTGGTCCTTCTTCAACCTGGTGGGCCTCGACGGCTGGTATTCCCAACTCGCCCAGCCGGGCCTCGCCCACGCGATGGCCCGTTCGATCGGTTGTGCCGTCGTCATCGTAGCGATTACCGCCGGACTGAACCGCATCGGCTTTCGCCTGAAACTGTAAGTCTGAAATGAGAACCTGTTGCTGGAGTTGACATCATGCTGAGAAAGAACCGCGGCATCGTAATCACCATGGGACTGGTCGTGGCATTATCTCTGGCCCAGATGGGCTTGGCCCAGGAACAGGGACAGAAACGAGGCCAGAAACAAAGCCAGCCGAGGACGCGGCGCACCCAACGAGTGGTGCCCATGAAAGAGGTCCAGGTCGCCAGCCCGGATGGCAAGGTCAAGCTCACTCTCGGCTCCAACCCGGAGCGACTGACCTGGGCGGTGACGCTGGAAGACACGGCGGTCATCGAGCCGTCACCTCTGGACATGAGAGTGGATGGTTTCGACCTTTCCTCGGGTGTTGTCTTCAACGGCCTGGAGCCTTACAGCATCGACGAAACCTATCCCTGGCACGGCGCCCACAGCATGGCGGTCAATCGCTGCCGCGGTGTCAAGGTCTCCCTGACGCACGACCTGAGCCAGATGCCCTACCTCCTGGAGATCCGGGCGTTCAATGACGGCGTGGCCTACCGCCACGTCATCGCCGGCGCGGCCGATGCCGTGCGCGTGCCGAACGAGTATTCCAGGTTCATCCTTCCGACCGGCTCGACAGTCTGGTACCACGACCTGGATGGACACTACGAGGCGGAATATGATCGGCAGGATGTCTCCGAGGTGAAGGCCGGACAGTGGGCTGGCCCGCCAGTGACCTTCCAGTTGCCCGGCAGTGCCGGTTATGGATCGATCACGGAAGCAGACCTCGTCAACTACTCCGGCATGGGGCTCGAAAGCGACGGCCGGCGGGGCTGGATCATCGGCCTCGGGCACCGACAGCCCATCAACTATCCGTACGAGCTGCGCTACGGACGCGAAGAAGCCAAGCGTCTTGCCACGCCGGCCTCAGTCACCAGCACCATCACCACACCCTGGCGCGTGGTGCTCGTCGCCCGCGACCTGAACACGCTGGTCAACAGCGACATTCTGCCCGATTTGTGCCCACCCGCCGACCCGAAGTACTTCCCGCAAGGGATGAAGACGCCCTGGGTCCAGCCGAGTCTGTGCGTCTGGGACTACGTGGACCGCAACTACGTCCGCAGCAGCGGGGCCAGCCAGTTCGATCGCATGAAGGATTTCTCCCGCATGGCCGGCCAGATCGGGGCCCAGTACCACATTCTGGAGGGCTTCGCCTACGGCTGGTCCGACGACCAGATCCGGGAGTTCGCGGAGTATTCCAAACAACAAGGCGTACGGGTGCTGTTCTGGCGGCACAGCAATCAGTTGCGAACACCCGAGGCACGGGAGGAGTTCTTCGCGCGTCTGCACCGGCTGGGAGTGGCCGGGGCCAAGATCGACTTCTTCGACCACGAGGCCAAGGAGAATATCGATCTGTACGAGGCCTTGCTGCAGAAGGCCGCCGAGTACCAGTGCGTGATCGACTTCCACGGCGCCAACAAGCCGACGGGCCGGCTGCGGACTTGGCCCAACGCCATGCTTTATGAGGGTGTCCGCGGGATGGAATCGAGCAGCCTGAAGCAGCGGGCGCGCCACGAGACGATCCTGCCGTTCGCCCGCTACCTGGCCGGCCCGACCGACTACACGACGATGATCTTCACCCAACGACGGATGGACTCGACCTGGGCGCATCAGATCGCCTGCCTGGCGACCTTCCAGAGCCCCATCCTGACGATCGCGGCCCATCCGCAAAGCGTGCTGGACAACCCGGCGGTCGAGGTCATCAAGAGCATCCAGGCCGTGTGGGACGAGACGATCGTTCTGCCGGAGTCGAAGATCGGCGAACTGTCGATCTTCGCCCGCCGCCGCGGGGAGCTGTGGATGCTGGCGGTAATGAGCGGCGGGCCGGCCCGGACGATTCGGGTGCCGTTATCCTTCCTGGGCGAAGGCCCCTACCAGGCGTCGCTGGTCCGGGACAATAAGGAGAAGGCTGACGCGGTCGTTCTGGAGAACAAGAGCCTTCAGCGCAGCGACACGCTCACCGTCGACTTGGCCGACGGCGGCGGTTTCGTAGGCCGCTTCACCAGGTAATTGGCAAAGGATACAACGTGAAACGAATGCAGATGATTGGTGTGATGGCCCTCGGATGGCTGGCTTGTACGGCAGGTTCTGAGGGAGCCCAGAGCGCATGGGTTCGCGTGGGCCCTGACGGCAAGCTCGTCTACAAGACGACGCGGGCGGGTGATCGGATCATGGACTTTTCCAGTGCCGGTTACATGGGCGGCGGGGTCGCCCTGCCCACAGTGCCTGTCCGGCGGACCGTTGAGCCATCGGGCGGGCCCGATGACACTGCGACAATCCAAGCTGCCCTCGATGCGGTCTCCGCTATGAGTCCGGAGAACGGCTTTCGCGGCGCGGTCCTGCTAAGACCGGGAGCCTATGCCTGCGCAGGAACGATTTCCATTGCGGCCGACGGCGTCGTGCTGCGCGGCAGCAGGTCCACGGGGCCCACGGCCAGCACGATCAAGATGACCGGGGGACGCCACTGCGCCATCGTGGTGGGCAGGCCGCGCGGTGGGCGAGATCGAGCCTCGGAAGTCCAGAAGTCCGGCGGGGTCGAAACGACTATTGCCGATGCTTATGTGCCCTCCGGGGCAGTGGGTTTCACTGGGGCCAGCGCGGCAGGGTTCGCGGTGGGCGACGTGATTGCCATCCGCCGTCCGGTGACGCCGGCCTGGGTCCATTTCATGCGGATGGACGACCTGGTGCGCGACGGTCGTCCTCAGACCTGGATTCGGGCGGGCACGAGTATCACCACGGAGCGCCGGATCGCGGCCCTCTCCGGCAATCGGGTCACGCTGGAGGTCCCGCTCTCTGATTCCTACGACGCCCGGTACTTGAATCCGCCGGGGACCGTGGTAGTGAAGACCCAGCCTGCTGGGCTGGTCGCCCAAGCCGGTGTCGAGTCTCTCCACATCCAGTCTCCGCCCATGGAAATCAGCTATGAAAAGCACCCCTACACAGCGCTGCGGATCAGCGGCCAGGATTGCTGGGCCCGGGATCTCGTGATTGAGGAGACGATGAACAGCGTCAGTCTCAGCGGCCGGCGCATCACGTTGCAGCGGGTGGCGGTCAATCGGACCGTCCCCAACGTGGGGGCCTCCAAGCCCGCGGAATTTGCCCCGAATGCCGGCCAGGTCCTGCTGGACCACTGCTCGGGCAACGGCGACAATATCTGGCACGTGGCGACCGGGAGCGGACAGGCCGGTCCGATCGTGCTGCTGAACTGCACTTTCCGGGGCAACGGTCACATGGAGGGCCACCAGCGGTGGACCACGGGGATGCTCCTCGACAACTGCCGGGTCCCCGAGGGCGGCATCGACTTCAAGAATCGCGGCTCGATGGGTTCGGGTCACGGTTGGGGTCTGGGCTGGTCGGTCGCCTGGAACTGCACCGCCAAGACCTTCGTGGTCCAGCAGCCGCCGGGGGCGATCAACTGGATGATCGGCTGCCTCGGCCCGAACGTGCCGACGCCGCGGCCGTTCGACAAGGAGCCGAGCCTGCCGCTGGGCACGTCCGACTCGCCTGGAACGCCTGTGATGCCCCAAAGTCTATACCTGGCCCAACTGGCCGAGCGTTTGGGACCCCAAGCCGTTAACCCGCATATTTCATCGGGGTCGGTAAACCCTGCGGACGGCCGAATTCACGACAGGATGTGACCAAATATGATTTCCCGGCCGCCCTCGGCGCACACCACCCCCTTACCCCCGACCCGGCACCAGGATTTTCCCCGCG
>CAYHAJ010000189.1:0-13508 GCA_964354535.1 uncultured Pirellulales bacterium | reverse complement strand
GCCATGCGCTCCTGGTCGGCGTTGCTGGCGGGCGTGACGGACAGGCTGATCACGGGATGGGCCACGTAGATGCTTTCGAGCGAGTAGTTGATGCCCTCGCCGCAGAGCGTGTCGCCGTTGGCGCACTCGACCGCCAGCAGGGCGATGATATCGCCCGGGCCGGCGTCGGTGATGTCCTGGCGGGTGTTGGCGTGCATGCGGACAATCCGCCCGACGCGCAGCGTGCGATTCGTGCGGGCGTTGCGGTACTGGCCGCTCTTGACGATCGTGCCCTGGTAGACGCGGACGTAGCTCAATTGCCCGAACGGCTCATCGGTGATCTTGAACACCATCGCCACCAGGGGGGCGTCCGGGTCGGCGGCCAGCGGCGTCTCGGTGCCGGCGTTGTTGTGGTCACGGGCGAAATAGGAGCACTCCATGGGGCTCGGCAGGTAATCGCAGACGGCGTCCAGCAGCGGCTGCACGCCCTTGTTCTTGAACGCCGAGCCCATCATCAGCGGCACGATGTCCCGATTGATCGTCGCCTCGCGGATGGTCTCGCGGATCATCTCCTCGGCAATGGGCTGCTCGTCCAGGAGCCGCACCATCATCTCGTCGTCGTACATGCTCAAGGCTTCGAGCATCTGGTGCCGGGCCTTCTCGGCGGCGGTCCGGTAGGCCGGCGGAAGGGGGCCGCGCACGGCCTCTTCGCCATCCTCGCCCTCGAACGTCACGGCCTCCATCGTGATCAGGTCGATCACACCCTCGAAGCTGTCGGCGATGCCCATATTCAACTGGATGGGCACGACGTTCAGGCCGAGCTTCTCCCGCATATCCCGGCAGACCCGCTCCGGATCGGCCCCGCAGCGGTCCATCTTGTTGATAAACGCGATTCGCGGCACGCGGTAGCGCTTCATCTGCTGATCGACGGTGAACGACTGGCTCTGCACGCCGCCCACGGCGCACAGGATCATGATCGCCCCATCGAGCACGCGGAGCGACCGCTCGACCTCGACGGTGAAGTCCACATGGCCGGGCGTATCGATCAGGTTGAGGCACTGGCCCTTCCAGGCGACCTGCGTGGCGGCTGACTTGATCGTGATGCCGCGCTCCCGCTCGAGGTCCATGAAGTCCATGGTGGCACCGCCCTCGCCGTCGCCGTCGTGCACCTCCTGCATCCGGTGGATCCGCCCGCAATAGTACAAAATGCGCTCGCTCAGGGTCGTTTTCCCCGAATCGATATGCGCCGAAATCCCAATGTTTCTGATTTTGCTGATCTTTTCCATAGTTCTTCAACGTTATCGGTCAAAAAGCCATCACACTCCAGTAGTCGGTAGTCAGTAGTCGGCAACTCCAAGCCAGTAATGGGGGGCTGTCGTCTCTTCGCCGACAACCGACTACCGGTTTTCTGCTCGCTCGCCGGTTAGTCAACTCTCGTAAGCTGGGAGCACTACCGTAGATTCCAGGTGAGGCAAGTAGCGGATCGCTAACCCCCCGTCCTGCACCAGAATAAGCGAGGAAACAAAAAGTATACTCCGTCCCCGGCTTGGACGCAACAGAAATTCTTCCCTTTCTACGAAAATCCGAAGCCCGGGTTCGTGTCTCGAGACTCAGGCCAGACTCCGACTCAAGTAGGGTCCGACCAGACGCGTGACGCGCAGGGGCAATTTTCGCCACACAGCCACTTTGCGCCGGTAGCGGGGGTGATCGGGTCCGATCAATTCCACGGGTTGGGAGGAAGGACTCCAATACTGGTAATACAGCGGGAGGGTGCGGGCCCCCCAACGTCTTTTGAATTCATACTGGCTGCTGCCGATCGTGCTGCGTCCGAAATCAAACCAGCGCAGGCCCGCCTGACAATAGTGTTTGAGGGCGGACCAGTACAGCAGCATATTGGGCGCCAGATCGTTGAACACCACATTCGTGGCCGCCCAACGGCATTGGGCCAAGCCGTGGAAGTGATAGGTGAAAGCGGCCCCCAGGGTCTGCCGGCCGGCTCGGACCACGAACACCCGCGCCTCGTCGGGGAAGAGGCGCAGAAGGTTGGAGAACAGGCGCCGGGGATAGCAGGGTGTTCCCAACTGCCGCATCCGGAGAGTCCACACGTCATAGCAGTCCGGAATCAGGTCTGCCCCGCCCTCGACCACCGCGAGACCGGCCTTCTGGGCTTTGCGGACCCGATTGCGAACTTCCGGGCGCAGGCGCCGCCGGAGGTCTTCCGGGTCCGGCACCAACGGCAAGTGCATGCACACCTTCTCGCGACTGACAGCAGGTCCTGGACCCGGTCTTTCTTCTGGACCGGAACGAATGGGAGCAGTTGGCGGAAGGGGAGTTCCGCGAGAAGCATGTTCTGGTCTATGATTTTGAAGGAAACGCGCTGATCGAGGCGGTCGTGAAGCGGATCGCGGCAACCCGGGGCGTGAGGATCTACGGCGTCAACAATTACGGGAAGACGGCGGGTATGAAAGTCCTTTGGTTGACCCACTGTCCCCTGCCCGACCATGCGGTGGCCCTGGGGCGGGCGCCTTCCCCCAGATGCGGGTGGATGCCGGCCCTGGCCCGGGCCCTGGTGGCCGACGGACGCGTAGAACTGGCCGTAGCCTCGAACGTGCGCGGCGCGAGCCGGGGCAGCGTCATGGTCAACGGGGTTCGGTGCTACACTATCCCCCAGCCCGCGGGCCGGATCGACGGGAGCCGCCTGCCGGAACCGCTCGTTCGAGAGTACCAGCGGGCCGTCGAGGAGTTCCAGCCACAAATATTGCACATTCACGGCACCGAGTACTTTCACGGTCTGCTGACCGGCCGCGGGCACCTACGCGCGCCGGCCGTGATCTCCATCCAGGGCATTATTGACGTGTACACGCGGCACGACCTGGCGGGCGTGCCGGTGCGGACGCTTCTGTTTCAACGGACGTTGCGGGATTGGGTGCGCCGGGATGGCCTGCTGGAGCAGAAGGCCCGGCGGGTCCGGCGTGCGAAATGGGAGCGGGAAATTTCTGCCGGCAATTCCGCGTTCATTGGACGCACAAGGTGGGACGAGGCGCACCTGCGCCGGCTGAATCCCGCGGCCCGCTATTATCACTGCGAGGAGGTAATCCGGGAACCTTTCTACCAGGCCCAGTGGGACATCCGGCAGGCGGCGCCCCATCAGATCTTTTGTGCCTCCGCCGCCTGTCCGCTCAAAGGATTTCATGTACTGGTGCAGGCGGCCGCCCTTTTGAAGAAGGAATTTCCCGATCTCGTCGTGCGTACGCCCTTGGCGCAGTTTTACCCGGAGGCCTCCCACGGCCGCCGGCTCTGGCTGAATTCCCGCCGCATGGGCTACGCACGCTACCGGACGGATCTGATTCACGCGGGCCGGCTCCAGAAGCAGGTGATCGGATTCTCTCATCTCGAGGTCCAGGACATGGTGACGGAGTTGCAGCGGGCGCGGGTGTTTGTCTTGCCCTCGTTCATCGAGAACAGCCCGAACGCGCTGGCCGAGGCCATGCTGGTCGGGACGCCGGCCGTCGCGGCGTTTGTCGGCGGCGTGCCGAGCCAGGCGTGTGACGGCGATTCGGTCCTGTTCTTCCCCGCCGGGGACGAAGCCCTGCTGGCGGAACAAGTGCGGCGTATCTTCCGGGATGAGGACTTGGCCATGCACCTGTCCCTGCGGGCTCGTGCCGTGGCCGCGGAACGGCATTCCGTCGAGAAGATCGTGAATACCATGGTCGAGATCTATGAGACCGTCGCTTCTCCACGTGCAGTTCAGGAACTCCGGTATGACGACTGAGGGGCAGCTTCTATACGCCGGAGGAAGGCGGCGCTTGGGGCCGGGTATTCCGCCCTCACCCCAAAAGGGCATCGGCGGTTCACTACCTCGGAGCAGGCGACTGGCCACTCTCGGATCGACTGGGGACTTGTGGCTCGTGCTTCTGCTTCTGGCGGACTCGGGCAACCCGGGCTTTGACGTGCTGATGGGTGGGTCTGAGACCATGCACGTGGCGACCCTGGTTGGTCTGCTGCTGGTGGCCGCATTCCGCCAGGGATTGCGGGTGCCCCCCTGGGTGGCCGTGCCCTTCCTGGTCTATGGGGCCATCCTCGTGGCGCAAGGCCTCTCTTTCGAGTTCCTCCCTTATATCACGGTCATGGGGTTCATGGTCCGACTGGCCATTGCCGGCGCCGTCTGCGTGCTTGTGCCGCGCTTCAGCCTGGTGTTCGTTCGCGCGATGGGAATCCTATGTGCCCTGTCGCTCGTGTTCTGGATTCTCGGATTTGTCGAGCCCTGGCGCGCTCTGGTCTGTGCCTACGGACTGCACGACAACAGCACCGCTGTCTATCCGCGCCTCGGCCTTCTGGTTCATACGTACATCTCGGGGCCGGAAGGATTCGGCGCTCGGAACTCCGGCATGTTCTGGGAGCCGGGGGCCCTGGCGGGATACTTGAACTTGGCCCTCATCTTATTGGTTTGCCAACGGCGGATGCTGCCGCATCGGACGTACCTCCGCTACCTGGCTCTCTTCACCGCCGAAGTTCTTTCCACTCTGTCCACGGCCGGCTATGTCGGATTGCTCGGCGCCTATGGCGTGGGCGGGCTGACCGTGGAGGAATGTGACGGGATCGGCCTTTACGTGTCCCAGGGGGGTCACGTCACGTTGGATGGCTGCACGGTCCGCCACTGCGGCGCCGAAGGCGTGAGTGTGAAGGATACCTTCAACGTTACGGTCCAGGGTTGCACCATCCGTCAGGTGGCCTCCCACGGCGTGCGTGTCGTGGCCGATACCGGCGCCCTCCATGCGCTCAAGGCCTCGAATCACGTCGTGACCGGCAACACCATTCATGACGTGGGCACGAGCAGAAAACAGGCCTGTGGTGTCTATATGAACAACACGGTGGCCTCGACGGCGTCCTGGAACCATCTCTACCATCTGCCGCATATCGCCGTCCAGTTCAACGGCAACGATAACGTGGTCGCCTACAACCGGACCGCGAGCGTCAATCGGGAAACAGAGGACACCGGGGTGATCTACATGGGGGGCCGAAGCTGGGTGCAGCGGGGCAACAGCATTCACCACAACTACCTGGATGGCAGCGGTGGCTATGGCTACAGCGGCGGCGCCTGGCGCACCGGCTTGTACAGCTACGGCATTTACCTGGACGACTTCATGAGCGGCACGCGCATTTACCGCAATACCATCCGCGGGGCCTCCTCCGCCGCCATCTTCATCCATAGCGGCCGCGACAATCACCTCGAGAACAACACGATCGTCGAGCCCGCCGCCGGACCGCTGATCATTTTCAACGCCTGGTCCAACACCAATTCGTGGCTGGACTCCATGTGGACGGAATTGCAGGCCTGCAAGAGCAATCAGAGCGGCTGGAGCGGGACGGAGTACTACCGCCGGTACCCCGAGCTCAATACGATTACCCAGGCTCATCCCGCCCAGCAGGATCTGATGGCCTACAACAGCTTCACCGACAACGTCATCATTTATCCGCGCAGCGCCAAGTCGCTCTATGCCCTCGGCGACCTGAGTCGCGCCACCTCCACCTTTGACCGCAACGCCATCTGGCCGGGCACCAATCCTATCACTTTGTCCGGCCGTGATGGCTACACCTGGAGCTCCTGGCTGTCGGCGGGATTTGACAAGAACAGCCGGAACATCGCCACGGCCTTTGGAACGGCGCCTCAGGATTACCTGCTGCTGACGAATACGGAAACGACGGTCAAGAGCTATGACTTGGGCAGCCAAGTCTATCGCAATGTCGATGGCACGTCAGTCTCCGGGTCGGTGACCCTGCCCCCGTTCGAATCCAAGGTGCTGCTGATCCACAGCGGATATTCCTTGATTGTGACCGCCACCAACGGCTCGGTCACCCGAACACCCAACCAGACCAGTTACACTTCCGGCGAGACGGTCATGCTCCAAGCCGTGCCGAACACGGGCTATACGTTCTCGGGCTGGTCGGGCGATCTGTCGGGAACGGCCAATCCCACCACGATCACGATGACCGGCAACAAGTCGGTCACGGCGAACTTCACGCCCAGCGCGGTTACCTATACCCTCGCGGCGACCTTCGGACACACGAGACCGTACTGCGTGTCCCTGTTGGACGGGCAGGGACAGTGCCGGGGGGGATTGGCGCTCTTTCTGGTCAGGAGTTGGCTCACGGGCCGCCGACTCGTGTCGATCCCGTTCACGTTCTACGCCGACCCGATGGTCGACTCACCGGAGGAATTCGCCGGCCTCTTTCCGCGCGTCCTCGAGTTGTCGGAGCAGGAGAAGGCTTCCTATATCGAGATCAAAACCTTCACCAGTGCCGCTCGCCTGGCGAGCGCCGGCTTGATGACCCCGGTGTACTACCACCGCACGTACTACCTGGATCTGGCGCAAGGCCTGGAGGCCCTCTGGCAGGGCTTTCACCGGACGTGCGTCAAACAGAAGATCCGGCGTGCGGAACGGAACGGCATCACGACGCGAGACGCCCGAACGGAGGAGGAAGTCGCTCTTTTCTGTCGGCTCCTGGCGCAGGACCGCCGACGGCTGGGCCTGCCGCCCCACCGCCCGGCGTACTTCCAGAATATCTGGAGAGGCCTGGTGCCGCTCGGCCTGGCGCGGTTCTCTCTCGCTTATCTCCGGGAGGAATGCGTCGGAGGCCTGTGTACCTTCAGCTTCCGGGAGACCACGTTCCTCGCCTACATCGCCACGGAGGACTCCTTGCGCTGTGACGGCGTGGGGCAGTGCCTGATGTGGAATGCGATCCGGGCGGCCGCACAGGACCACCGGAAGATCGTAGATCTGGGCAAAGCATCGCCCCAGGCGCATGGTCTGATCCGTTTCAAAGAGAACTGGGGCAGCACCAGGCTGGAAACCCCCGTATTCTACTTCCCGCGTGCCATGGGGGTCTCTTCCTATGACGATGAACAGCGTTTGGCCTACCGAGCAATGCGGTGGTTTTGGAGAACGGTGCCGCCGCGCTGGTCGGGCGTACCCAGCAGGTTTCTATACCGGCATTTGGGATGAGGCCTCGCCCGGGTGTGCATCGGGTGGCCGCCGCCAAGCGTGCCGTCCCGGACGTCTACACCCAGATTCTCCCTTCACCAATTCATGGCTGCCAGGATGAGCAGGGCCAAGCCGCAGAGGCTCAGCCCAGCGTCGGGTCTGTGCTGCAGGCAGCCCGGGCCCGACGCTTGCCATCGAATCGTCGTGACACACCTGAACCCGCCTTCTCGCTCCCCTCCGCCTGAGCGGCATAAATTTCACAATTTCTTCATCAACACCCATGGCCGGGTCTCGCCCTAATAGGGGGTGCTGCTGGGTAGGCCCCCCGCGCTCTCGTGAGTGCGGCAGAACCCAGAGCAGCACCCCTTTTTTTTGCCTGCCGATGGCAGGAACTCCCCCCGCGACGTACAATGCCCCCTTTTGCGTTGGAAATGAGCTTCTGTAGAATGGATATCGGTCTGACCGCATTGAGTGAGCACTGTCGGAGCGACCCGGTTCGCAAGTGGTATGTCATGGCCGCTGTGGCCATCGGGATCTTCCTGGCGACGATCGACGCCAGCATCGTCAATATCGCGCTGCCCATTCTGGAGCGGGACCTGCGGACGGACTTCGCCGTGGTGGAGTGGGTGGTCTTGGCCTACTTGGTGACCGTGACGACCCTGATGCTGAGCATCGGCCGGCTGGGGGACATGATTGGCAAAAAGCCGCTTTACGCCGCCGGGATGGGCATCTTCACCGTCAGTTCCGTCCTGTGCGGACTGTCCCAGAATATCGCGATGCTGATCGCGTGTCGGGTGGTGCAGGCCGTGGGAGCGGCGATGATCATGGCCCTGGGCAACGCGATCATCACGGAGGCATTCCCTGCCTCCGAGCGGGGCAAGGCCTTGGGCATCGGTGGACTCTTTGTCTCGGTCGGAATCATCGCCGGACCGACCATCGGCGGGCTGATCCTCGGCGCCCTGTCCTGGCACTGGATCTTCTTCGTCAACCTGCCCATCGGCATCGTCGGGGTTTCGATGGCCCTGCGTTTCATCCCCGCCGGTCGGGTGCCGGGCGGACAGAAGTTCGACCTGCCCGGCGCTGCCAGCCTCTTCGTGGCCCTGCTGATGCTCCTGCTCGGGCTGACCATCGGGCAGACGAACGGCTTTGCCACGATACCGGTGCTCGCTCTTTTCAGTGCCTTTGCCCTGTCTCTGGCGGTCTTCCTCGCGGTCGAGACGCGGAGCCGCCAACCGATGATCGACCTGGGGCTCTTTCGTAATCCCTTGCTTAGCATCAACTTAGCTACCGGCTTTCTCGCCTTCATCTCCAGCGCCGGCACCATTCTGCTGATGCCCTATTACCTCCAGGACGTGCGGCGGTACGACCCCCTGATCGCTGGCCTGCTGCTGGCGGTGGTCCCGGCGTCGGTCGCCCTCGTGGCCCCCTGGGCGGGCTCGCTCTCCGACCGTTTTGGCACCCGCCCCCTGGCCGCCATCGGCCTGGCGATCCTGGTGCTTGGCTACGCGGCCGCCAGCACCCTGCACCTCGACACCGGTGTCCTCGGCTATATCGTGCGCTTTGTCCCCATCGGCCTGGGCATCGGCTTTTTCCAGTCTCCCAACAATAGCGCCATCATGGGTGCTGTCCCCGCGGAACGCCTGGGTGTGGCTTCGGGTCTGCTGTCGCTGACCCGCACCCTGGGCCAGACGGTCGGCACCGCGACGCTGGCGGCCATGTGGGCCACCCGCGTGGCTACTCACGCGGGCCGTTCGGCCGCCCAAGAGACAACCGGCGCTCCCGCGGTCTCTCAAGTGACCGCCCTGAACGAGACCCTGCAGGTCGTCGTCGCCCTGGTCGCCGCGGCCCTATTCTTGAGCCTGTGGGCCCTGTGGCATGAGCACCGCCTCCGCGCGGCCAGGCGGTAGGTAATCCGCGCGGACCGGCGCGAAGACCTCGACCGCGACGGAATCCTCCAGGATCTGGGCCCCGTGCTCGACCCCGCCCGGGATGCACCAGTTGTCCCCCGGCCGGACATCGTGCTCCTCGCCCTCGATGGTCAGCCGGATATGCCCGGCGACCAGATAGCCGGTCTGTTCATGGGGATGCGCGTGTCGTGGCAGCGTGCTGCCCCGCTCCAGAACAAACTCCGTCATCAACGTCCGCGCGCCATAACAGAGGGTCTTCCTCCGAATCCCCGGCAACGCCGGCTGGTATCCATCCTGATCATGCTTCTCAAACACGCGTGAGTGCTCGCTCACAACTGATCAATGCGACCTCTAGACTGAACCTTTAGGCCAAGTGACACATCAAGAACCATGGGATAGCGTGCTTCTACAACGCTTTTAGCGATATCAGGCCAGACTTTCACAATCTTCCATGCCTGTTCGGCCCAAGGCAGTTTGGTCCAACCCGGCGCAAGACAGACAAATGTGCGTCCACATTCTCTCAATACCCGTCTCTCGACTCTATTCCTGAGGATTCTCCCATCGCCGGAGACAACAACCACTTTGGGGTTCCACGCAGCGACAACCGGCATCCATTCTGTGTCAGCAGTCCCTTCTTTGAAATAATCTATGCTGGCTCGCATCTCGTGATCTCGGTCGAATTGACCAAGCATGTAGGCCGCGTATCGGGGAATATTCATGTCAAAGAAGAAGATCACGCCGCACGCCGTCCACCATATATATTTTCAAATTCGACAGCGTCGCCCACATCAGTCTCACGTATCCCATACAGATCCGCCACCAAGGTGGTGTTCTTCGCATTGGCGTAATACTGATTTGCGACGACATAGGTCGTTATGCCAGTATTTTCGATCGTCGGCTTGCCCATACCAACCATGGGGTCAATGACTACACCCTTCAGTATCCTCCAGCGGGCGGCGAGTTTGGTGACCTCGTTGTAGTCGACGTGATCGAGCTTTTCCTTGATATGGAGAAAGAACTGTTGGCGAGAAACGACATCGCTCAAGACCTCTTCATGGAGTTGGGTGGCAACACACAGAAAGATACGCCGCCCATCCGTATAGAGGTCACTGTGACAGAACGGGTGTTTCGTGCCCAGTTGCGTCTGAAGCAGACTGTGAGCACGGCGCACAATTCGCATTGGCACGCCATATCGGTCTCTGAATTCACCGGCAACCAGCACATCGATCAAGTCATAGAAGCTGACTGCGAAGTCGCCGTTCACGGGTTCGTAGTCCGCCGCAAAAATAGGACCGCATCCGGAACCATCCGAGCGTTGTTTGAACCACGTTCGGACCCGATTGGCATTCAATCCGGTGAACCTTGAGACCTCAGCCACCTCATATAGACCTTGACCAAGCATTGCCATTCCTCCCGAGTACTCCTGTCGTCTCGGATCAAGCCATGAATCGACTCTACCGACGCACACCTCGCGTCATCTATAGTCCTCCGATCAACAGAACCGGCGTCTAGTGGGCCTCGTCCATCGTTCACCGCGATCCTATTATACCACAAATCCAACTCCATCGGATTCTGGTACACTTTTTTTATGTGGACCATGTGGATGTCCCGGCATTATGGGCAACGTTGGGATTGCTCGGAGAGATCTTCGACCTGAGATCAGGCCGACATAGAAGGTGCTCTGCGGGCGGGGGTCCAGACGTACGCCCTTCACAATCCTTGGATGGGCAACCGGAGTTGTGTCGCTGAATCACCGTGGCGAGTTTATCGCGTGGCGAAAAAAAACTGATGTGCCCAGCAGGCCGTGCGCGCATTGAGTCCCTCGATGCTGTGCACATCTGTGTCAATGGGTGCTCTCCGTAGCGGGAAGGAATCGGCAGAGCAGATCATCCTGCGATTGCCCGACTCAATAGGCGGTCGGTTCCTGGCGTTCGGCCGGACGTGTGTCTGTGGCGGCGCTCACCCTGACTCCGCTGGCGGCCGCTATGGTGGCGGCGAGTTCTCTCACGAACATCGCACTCACATGGCCGAACCGGCACGGGCCGGTGCCCGGCTCGCACGACGCCCCAGTTCTGGCGGAAGAACCATTGCCAGAGAGCTGGCCGCCGGAGAGAATGACATGCCGTGTTCGGCCCTGGGTGGAAAGGCTCGTGTACCGAGGAGTCACAGATGACAAAGTGTGTGGTGGCCAAGTTGTTGTTGGCGATGTCGGTGGTCCTTGTGGCGGTTTGTAGTGTACCCATGAGGGCATCCGAAGATAACGCCTTACGGTGTCACTACGAACCGGTCCGTCTGGCGGGGACGTGGTCGTTTCAGTTGGATCGGGAGGATCGCGGGGAGGCGGACCAGTGTTTTGCGCGGGAGTTGTCGGACGTGATCGTCCTGCCGGGTGTGCTGACCGCCCAGGGGTTTGGCGATCCCGTGTCCATGGAGACGAAGTGGACGGGCAACCTCAATAAGATTTGGCAGAGCGATCCTTACTATAAGCAATATCAGACGCCCGGCAACTTCAAGATGCCGTTCTGGCTCCAGCCGGACCGGCACTATGTCGGCACCGCCTGGTATCAGCGGCAGATCGATATCCCGCCGGACTGGCAGGGCAAACGCGTCACGCTCTTGCTGGAGCGGTCGCACTGGAAGACCACGGTCTGGCTCGATGGCCGGGGCCTCGGCTCGCAGGATAGTCTCGGCACGCCCCATGTGTATGAGCTGGGTCGTGACGTGGCTCCCGGCTCGCACCGCCTGACGGTCCGCGTCGATAACCGCATGATCGTGGATGTCGGCAACAACGCTCACAGCGTCTCCGATCACACCCAGGGTAACTGGAACGGCATCGCCGGCCGGATCGAGCTGCAGGCAACCGACCCGGTCTGGATCGATGATGTCCGTGTGTATCCCAGTATCAAGGATAAGACGGTCAAGGTGAGAGTGACCATGGGCAACAGTACGGGCGCATCCGGCGCCGGCACGTTGTCGATTCGCGTCACGAGGGCCGGTCAACTTCAGTCGATTCCGGTTTCGTGGACGCCCGAAGGCGGCAGTGCCGAATGCACCTACGCGATGGGTAGCGATTGCCTGTTGTGGAATGAGTTCCGGCCTATTGTCTATACCATGACCGTGGAGTTGAAAGACGATGCGGCGAGCCACCGGGACCAAACGGCGGTCCAATTTGGTATGCGCGAAGTGGGTACACAGGGGACGCGGATCGCCCTCAACGGCACGCCGATCTTCCTGCGTGGCACGCTCGAATGTTGCATCTTCCCGCTGACGGGGCATCCGCCGACTGATGTGGAATCCTGGCGGCGGATCGTTCGCGTCTGCAAGGCCCATGGCCTGAATCATATCCGGTTTCACTCCTGGTGTCCGCCCGAAGCAGCGTTCGTCGCGGCCGACGAATTGGGCTTCTACTATCACGTCGAGTGCTCCGCCTGGGCCACCGTCGGCAATGGCGGCCCCTTCGACAAATGGCTCTACCAGGAAAGCGAAGCCATGGTCAAAGCGTACGGCAACCACCCGTCCTTTGCGTTTCTGGCGTACGGCAACGAGCCCGGCGGCAAGAACCAGAATCGCTTCCTGGGCGACTTCGTGAGCTACTGGAAGAAGAAGGACTCACGCCGGCTGTACACCTCCGGGGCGGGCTGGCCGCTGCTGCCGGAAAACGATTACTACAGCACGCCCGCGCCGCGCATTCAGCAGTGGGGCGAAGGTGTCAAGAGCCGCGTCAACGATAAGCCCCCCGAGACGATGACCGACTACCGGGACTTCATCGAGAAGCACAAGAACGCGCCGGTTGTCAGTCACGAGATCGGACAGTGGTGCGTGTATCCGAACCTCGCGGAGATGCCGAAGTACAAGGGGCTGCTCAAAGCGCGAAACTTCGAAATTTTCCAGGACCAACTGGAGCGCCACGGCATGCTGCACCAGGCCCATCAGTTCCTCCTGGCCTCGGGCAAGCTGCAGGCCCTGTTGTACAAGGAGGATATCGAGTCGGCCCTGCGGACGCCCGGCTTTGGAGGATTCCAACTGCTGGACCTCCACGATTTCCCCGGCCAGGGGACGGCGCTGGTGGGCGTGCTGGACGCCTTCTGGGACGGCAAGGGATATATTCAGCCGGAGGCCTTCCACCAGTTTTGCTGCGAGACGGTGCCGCTGTTGCGGATGAAGAAGTGCACCTGGACCGCCGACGAGACCTTCCAGGCCGAGGCCCAGATCGCACACTACGGACCGGCGCCGATCGACAATGCGCTTCCCGTCTGGTCGATCAAATACACCGACGGCCGAGAGGTGGCCTCGGGTGAGCTGCCCGTGGTGACGGTCCCGTTGGGCAGCAGGACCAGGCTGGGCCGCATCAACCTGGAGCTTGCGAAGGTGGCTGCCCCGGCGAAGCTGGTCGTCAGCTTGTCGTTGCAGGGCACGCCGTACCGCAACCAGTGGGACATCTGGGTCTATCCTGCCCGCCTGGATACGGCGCCGCCGCAGGACGTGCTGATTGCCGAGCGGCTGGACGAGCAGGCACTGCGTGTCTTGCAGGCCGGCAAGAGCGTGCTGCTGATGCCTCCGCCGGCGGCGGTCCGCAGCGACGTGCCGCCGGGCTTTACCACCATCTTCTGGAACACGCAGTGGACCCGCCGCCAGCCGC
>CAYHAJ010000188.1:0-3900 GCA_964354535.1 uncultured Pirellulales bacterium | reverse complement strand
CCAAATCCGATGGGACAACCTGCAATACAAACATCTCCCTACTATCGCGGCACAATCGCGAAATGGCAGTTGCATTCCCGCAGGACCTCGGACAGACTTTGCCACTCATGCATACTTTTGGTTTTCCTTCTTGCCCCACAGAGATTAAAGGTGTCCGGTACTTTTTCTGGGCCGTCCCCTGGGCCGCATAGTGGACGCGAGTTTCAGGCTGGTGGCCGTCGCGGTGACCCAGCGAGCGTCGCCAAACGGGGCTCCGCGTTGGAGGCTGTTCCCTATAGCGGTCATTTCGGCCGGGTTCAAGGCCACCTGCACCAGCCGGGCCCAATTCGGCGGCAATTCCGTCGGCCCGTCAGCCAACACCACCGCAGACTCTCGACCCTGGCGCACCGCGAAGCTGGACCAAGCCCACTGGCCGGCATCGCGAACCAGGCCGGCACGCACCGGATTGGCCTCGATGTACCGCAGCACCTTCAGATAGTGCGGATCGCTTTGCACGGGAAAACTCTTGTAGCGCCCCTGATATAGATGTCCGATGCCGACCGTGGCATGGGACGTGTGGTAGCGCTGGGTGTGCGTGAGAGTCACCCACCGCATGAAATGGGACAGGTCGCCATCCTGCTGCGGCCACAGGAGCAGGTGCCAGTGGTTGCCCATGATGCAATAGCCGCACAAACGCATGGAGAACAGCGCCGCGCCATCGGCCAGGATCTTCTCAAACGCCACGAAGTCGCTGTCTTTGCGGAAGATACGCAAACGCCCGTTCGCTCGATTGAGCACGTGGTACACATACCCGCCTAACGCAATCCGCTGGGCTCTCGGCATGAAGATGATTGTAGGCCGCAGGCCGCTGACGTAAAGAAGAAAACCGCGCAGAAAAAGTACCTGACCCCTTAAAGCTGGTCGTGAAACCGTGATCGTAGCGTTCACGGTTGGGTGGTGCCAGGCGGTGGGCTCGCGGGCGAGGTATTCAGCAGGGCCATGGCTTTCTCCAAGACGGTGTCCCGGCCGGCTCGAAGGTCCGCGATCGTGGGCGTGACGAGATGATGGGGCTCGATGCCGTGCAGGGGCGAGGGGACCTTGCCGTGCAGCGGAAACGTCAGCGCACAGCGTAGGCGCGCGCCACCGGGCAACGCGATCTCCTTCGACCAACCGCAGGCGCCCGTCGTGGGCGTGCCGACGAGCAGCGCGCCGGCTTCAAACATCCCGGAGACAAAATGTTCACAAGCGCTGGCGCAGCCCGCGTTGGTCAGGACCGCCACCCGGCCGCCATAGCACCAGGGGCCGCGCGGCTTCGCCAGGTGGATGAGTTTCTCGTAGAGGTTAGTCCCCGAGCGCCGTTGGAAGCTGATGCTGGCGACGACCGGCTGCGTGAGGAACCGGCCGATGACCATCTCCGCCAGACGGTCCGAGCCGCCGCCATTGTCCCGCACGTCCAGAATCAGCCCGGGCTTGTCCCGCAGCGGCTCCAAGAGCTTGTCGAACTCGTCCGGCGCGAAGCGGCCCCAGGCGCGAATGCGGACATAGCCGATCTGGTCACGGAGGACCCGGCTGGAAAGCACCGGCTCCGGCCCGGAACCGCCCCCGCCGCCGCCGCGGGTCAGAACCTTCTCATAGGCCTCGTCCTTCGCGCTACGCAGCTTCAGCTTGATCTGGGAGCCCGGCTGGCCTTCGAGGATCGTCCCGCAAGCCCCATCGGCCCGGGCGTACCACGTGGCGCCGAACGCACGCGGCAGTTCCTGGTCGAAACGCTCCTTCGCCGGGGCGCCGTCAATCTCCAGGACGATGTCGCCGCAGGCCACGCCCAGATCCGGGGGACACTTCGTTACGACGATCTGCTCCTCGGCCAGGGTGACCCGCAGCGGCGGCCCGGCGCGGTCCGGCCGGCTGCCCCAGGAGAGGCTCGTGTGGTAATCGTTCAGCCGCCGGACGAGCAAGGCATCCATGATGGGCAGCGCCTCCTCCAGGCTCCTGGCATCCTTGATTTGGCTCTTGCATTGCTCGTACCAACTTTCATTGAAAGCCCCGGCGTATTCCAACATGGGGTAGTTCTCTTTGAGGGCGCCCCACAGAGCGTCCAGGAATTCCTTCGGCGTCCCCCCGGCGGGCATGGGGACGTTCGGGTCGGCCCCTTTCTGCAGCAGCAGCTTCGCAATCTCCTGCTGGCCCCGCATGCGGGCCACGTGCCACGCGGTGAAGCCGTACTGGTCCTTCGCATTCGCGTCGGCACCAAAAGTCAGGCACATCTGCACCATGCCCCACTCGCCGTCCGCCACGGCGATCAGCAGTTTCTCGCCGAGCGTCTTGGCATCGAGCGGCCGGCAGGCGAAGCCCCACGAGCCCCCACGGCTCTGGACCTTCAGCAGGAGCCGATTCCGGCCGGCGCGGAAACGCACGAACAGCAGATCGGCATCGGGCTCAAGCGAACGGGACATCCAGTTCTCGTGAATCGCCTCCCCGTTGAGCCAAACCCGCACTGCGCCGCCGCAGGCGACGCCCAGCAGGCCGCGTTTCGCCGCCGGCAGGTCGAACTCCGCCCAAGCGTAGGCGACCGCGAAGTCCTTCCCCCCGCAGAATTCCGCCAGATCGACGATCGGCGCTTCGTTGGCCACCCTCTGCCATCGGCATTCCTTGCCCTCGTACTGGTGGACCATCTGCACGTTGGGCTCGATCTTCTCCTCCCCGCCGTGCTGGATGAGATAGTCCCGGTAGAAAGCCTCGCGCTGGACCTCCTCCTCGGCCGGCCCCGCGCCTCCGTCGGAGACCGGGAAAGGCCCGCAGACCAGCCATTGGCGCATATAGGCCCCCGGCTCCAACTCCCGGTAATATGCCCCTTCCGCCGGCGTCCCCGCACTCGTCGCGGGAGCGTTCGAGGCCAACAGGCAGACACTCAGGAGGTTCACCACCGTCACCAGACACGCTTGCATGGCGCACTCCTTGAAGGAAGAGTTCTATCCGCTTTTCACCGACGGCCCCACCCTACCTGCGGCCGCCGCCGGGGTCAACCGAAATCCCAGGCCAGTTCCCAACCGGGCGTACGGCCGGACCGTGACAGAGGGGGTGTCCGGATCCAGAAAGGCAACGCGTTCGTAGGGGCATCCGACGAGACCGCCTTACGGCGTCACTACCAGCCGGCCTGTGCCCCAGCCAGAACCTCGATAGCCGAACGAAACGATGAAGACCGAGGCTGTCGGGGCAAATCCTATTTCTGTCTTCAATACGGATCGCACGGCTTCACGCTTGATCTATCCGGCGGGGAAGTGCACAATAGTCGTGCGGGCATCGCGACACAAGCAGCGGAGGTACTTCGCGGAAAGGAGAGAAGTCATGAGGACAACCGTGCTTTTCGTCCTGGCGGCCCTGGCCGTACTCGTTTCAGGCTGCGACAGGAATCCCCAACAGGACGCAACCCTGGAGTCCCGGATCGCCGACCTTGAGCGGCAAGTTGGTGATCTGCGGAATACGGTGGCGGATCTGGAAAAGTTCCTTGGTCCGCGCCAATGGTACCAATCCGCGAATCTGCCGGAGGCGCTTCGTTCGCTTCAGTCCAGAATCGAGGACCTGCATCGGGAAGTAGGCGCAGTGCGCCCGCAGAAGTGAGCTGTTTCTTCCGGTCTTGCGCGAATCTGGGCAAGCGGAGTGTCACAGCCACACATTTCGCATCTTCCTTCCGGAGGAGCCCTGTGCGGATGGACGCGGACACCTTTGGCCAGGGCTGGGTGGAAGGGTCGCATACAGCGGTGCCGGAGCCACGGTCCGGCCTAGCCCGCATATTTCATCGGGGTCGGTAAACCCTGCGGACGGCCGAATTCACGACAGGATGTGACCAAATATGATTTCCCGGCCGCCCTCGGCGCACACCACCCCCTTACCCCCGACCCGGCACCAGGATTTTCCCCGCGT
>CAYHAJ010000187.1:0-26951 GCA_964354535.1 uncultured Pirellulales bacterium | reverse complement strand
TGAAATGACACTCCTGGTCGCAACGCAGGGTAAGGCGGAACGGGCAGCCGAACCGATTCGTCGCGTCATGCAGACGGTCAACCGGAACGTTCTCCCTCTGGGTGTCACTACCCTGAAGCAGCAGGTTCATTTTGAATTGCTAGGGCAATGGATTGCTTCCTGGTTGTTAGGAGTACTCGGATTTTCGGCGTTTATAATGGCGATAGCCGGGTTGTACAGTCTGGTCTCGTATTCCGTGGCCCGACGTACGCATGAGATTGGCATACGTATGGCCGTGGGTGCAAGTGTTAGGGATATATTGATCACTGTCTTACGTCAAGGTCTGACTCTGGCCGTGATTGGGGTGTGTATAGGATTGCCTGTCGTCTTGGGTGTGGGATATATTTTGAGGAGCGTGATGTTCGGATTGGATCGGGCAGATCTGATTGTGTTGGTGGGAACTTCTTTACTCGTAATTGCCGTTGCTGTTCTGGCCGCCTGGATACCCGCCCGGCGTGCGGCGCGGATCGATCCGATGGAAGCGTTGAGGTATGAATAGGATTGGAATAATGGAGTGCTTTCCACCAATCCAGTATTCCCTTGTTCCATCATTCCAACGGGAACTGAGAACTGACAACGGTGAACTGAGAACTACGCTATGATTCAACTGCGCAACATCGAGAAGTGCTACGAAACGCGGGCGGGCAAGAATTACGTCTTGCGGCAGATCAATCTGGACATCGAAGAGGGCGACTTCGTTACCTTCATGGGGCCCTCGGCGGCGGGCAAAACCACGCTGCTGAACATCCTCGGGATGCTGGACGGCGACTGGGAGGGTGAATACTCCCTCTTCGACCATGCCATCCATAACCTCAAGCCCAAGGAGCGTCTGGCCCTGAACAAGCAGTACATCGGCTTCGTGTTTCAGAATTTGCAACCTGCTGGACACGCTGACGGTCTACGAGAATCTGGATGTCCCGCTGTCCTATCGGAATGTCAAGAGTTCCGAGCGGAGCTCGATCGTGTGCGACACGCTCGACCGCTTCGGCATCGTGGGCAAGAAGGACCTGTTCCCCAGCCAGCTCTCCGGCGGTCAGCAGCAGTTGGTCGGCGTGGCGCGGGCCGTGATCGCCAATCCCAGGCTCCTGCTGGCGGATGAACCGACCGGCAACCTGCACTCCAGCCAGGGCGAAGCCATCATGGACCTGTTCAAAAAACTCAACCGCGAGGGCACGACG
The DNA here is from genome assembly GCA_964354535.1 of uncultured Pirellulales bacterium. GTDB lineage: Bacteria > Planctomycetota > Phycisphaerae > Sedimentisphaerales > Anaerobacaceae > PLanc-01. The sequence goes on along the minus strand of CAYHAJ010000187.1, from coordinate 25,734 downwards.
ATCATCCAGGTGACCCACAACGACAAGTACGCCGCCTACAGCAAACGGATCGTCCGCCTCAAAGACGGCTGGATGGAGAAAGAAAACGGTTAGTAGTTTGTACGCGGAAGGAAGCGGTAGCCGGGAGAATTGATTGTCCCGCGACAACGAGATGCGAAAAGGAGAGAGATATGGGAACGCTATGGCAAGACGGCAAATACGGCTTCCGCATGCTGGCGCGGAGTCCGGGCTTTACGGTCGTGGTGGTGATGATTCTGGCGATCGGCATCGGGGCCACGACGGTCATGCTCAGCATGACCGACGCCCTCATGCTTCGACCCTGCCCCTACGAGGACCCTGCCACCCTCGTGTGCGTTTGGGAAACGAACAAGACGAAAACAGCAAGGAATGCTACGTCCTATGCAGGTTTTCAGGACTGGCAGGAGCGCAGCCATGTGTTTGAGTATCTCATCGGGGCCGGCCAGAATGATTGTCGCGTGCAGAGCGCCGATAAGACCGAGAAAACCAGGGCGCTCTATGTATCACCGGGATTCTTCTCGGTGCTGGGCGCGCAGCCGATACGGGGACGCACTTTCCTTCCGGAAGAGGAGCAACGCGGCGGCGAACGCGTGGCCATCTTGAGCTATACGCACTGGCAGCGCTGGTTTGGTGGCGATCCGAACGTGATCGGCAGGACCATCACCATGGACAGGCAGGTGTATACCGTAGTCGGCGTGCTGCCGCCCCATTTTCGCTGGGTTTTCCAAGGCTGGGCTTGCGGGTTATGGATGCCGATGGCCCTGGCCCCGGATCTGGACACCAATCGGCGTAATCGAGGACTGGTGACCATTGGCCGCCTCAAGCCGGAGACCGTTCTGGCACAAGCCCAAGCCGAGATGGACTTGATTGCGGCCCAACTCGCGCGGGAGTATCCGGACGCCATCGCCGACGAGGGAATCCTGGTCACTCCCATCAACGAAGACTGCGCCAGATTTATCAGCGTCGTGGGAAAACCCCGAACCCTCCTGATGGCACTCGGCCTGGCCGCGTCCGTGCTGCTGGTCGCCTGCCTGCATGTCGCCAGCCTGCTCATCGCCCGTTCGGCAACCCGGGAACAGGAGATGGCCGTGCGTGCCGCCCTGGGCGCGCACCGTCTGCGTCTGGTACGGCAGATGCTCACCGAGAGCACCCTTCTCGCGGGGTTCGGCGGCTTGCTGGGTCTGGTGTTCGCCTACTGGGCCATCCAGGTCCTCTCGGTCGTGAGGAGTCAGTCCATTCCGTGGTATCTGGGAGCCGGCTCGAGGGGTGCGATCCCATGGTTCGTGCAGGCCCACCTGGACGGCCGGGTGCTCCTGTACGTGGCGGGCATCTCCCTGTTGACGTGTGCGTTGTTCGGTATCTTGCCCGCTGTCGGCGCCTCGGCGCTCCACTTGGGCAGGTCGCTGTCGGCGGGCCGGACACCGGCGGCGGGTCCCCGTTTCCAACGCTTGCGTGCGATTCTCGTAGCCGGGGACATCGGAATCGCTTTTGTCCTCCTGGTCGGCGCCGCCCTGCTGCTCTCCAGCTACGCGCGCGTCCTGAACATCGAGTTCGGCTACCACCCGGAGAACGTCCTTACGGCATACGCGGCCTTGCATGACATGCCCGCCTATGAGAAACCGGAGAGGCAGTCCGCGCTGGTTCAGGAAGTCCTGCAGCGCATTCGCCGCTTGCCCGGCGTCCGCCTGGCGGCTTCCGGACCCAGCCCTGTCGGCGGGACCGGCAATCATCGGGCATTCAAGATCGAAGGGGTTTTCTCGGAGGAGAAGAGACATAGAAATCCGGGAGCGGACGACCGGCTGCCGGACAAGAGTTATATGTGGTTTCCCCTGTGGTGGGTATCGCCCGACTACTTCCGCGTCCTGCAGATGCCCGTGCGCCAGGGGCGCTATTTCACGGAGCAGGACAGCGCGACGTCACCACCGGTCGCGATCATCAGCGAAGCCCTGGCCCGGCGTTTCTGGGCCCATGGCAACCCTGTCGGCAGCTACCTTATACAGGCCCCCCGGGACAGCAATTCGGCGCCGGTTCCGCGTGAAATCGTCGGCGTCGTGGCAACCGCCACGCACCTGGGAAGAAGCGAGCCAACGGACCAGGAGGTTTACATTCCCGAACTCCAATCCGGCGGTCCTTTCCCCGAGATGGCGTTGCTGGTTCGCGCCGACACCGGCCGGCAGGACGTGGCCGCTGCCGTACAAAGGGAGATCCTGGCAGTGGACCGCGAGATTGTGATCCAGAACCTCCGATTCCTGGACGAGGAAATCACCGCCTTCTTCTCCCCGCACCGTCTTTCCCTGCTGTGCCTGGGCGGGTCTGCCCTCGTGGGTCTGGTGCTGGCCTGCATGGGGGTCTATGGCACCACGGCGTATGTGGTCTCCCGGCGTACGCACGAGATCGGCATCCGTATGGCCCTCGGCGCCCGGCGCGGCGATGTGCTCAGGGCGGTGCTGCGACAGGGCCTGACGCTCACCTGCATCGGGCTCGCGATCGGTCTTGCCGGTGCCTTGGCTGCGACGCGAATTATCCGCAGTCTCTTGTACGACGTCAGTCCTACCGACCCTCTCACGTTCGTGTGCGTGGCGGTGGTTTTGGCTGGTGTCGCCCTGCTGGCTTGTTACCTCCCGGCCCGCCGGGCCGCGCGGATTGATCCGATGGTGGCGTTGAGATACGAATGAAATGAGCGGTCAGTTGACAGTTGTCAGTTGCCGGCAAGATAGCAGATAAGCGACAGCTCACAACTGACAACTGGGAACTGGAGTCCAGCTATGACGACCTTATGGCAAGATATCAGATACGGCTTTCGCAGGCTGGCGGGGAGCCCCGGCTTCACGGCCATGGCGACATTGTCCCTGGTCCTCGGGGTGACGGTGAACTCGGCCGTCTTCAGTCTGGTGGACGGGATCTGGCTGCGGTCCATGCCGTTTGCCGATCCCGGGCGCGTCATCCGGATCTTCGGCAGCACGCCGCGTTACAAGCAGGGCGACCTCTCTTACCCCGCCTACCTCGGTTTGCGGCAACAAATGCAATCGGTGTCGGACCTGGCCACCCGTGAACGCCGGGGCACGGTCCTGGTCACCGACGATGAATCGGAAGATCTGCCGGCGGAATTCGTGTCCCGGAACTTCTTCGAGGTCTTGGGAGTCAAGCCGTACCTGGGCCGATTCTTCTTGGAGACGGACGAGGCGGCCCTCAAGGACACACGAACCGTGGTACTCAGCCATCGGCTGTGGCAGCGGCGGTTTGGGGGGAATCCGGACCTGGTGGGCAAACCGATTGAACTCGAGGCTTACGTGATGACCGTTCTGGCGATTGCGCCCCCGGGCTTCAACGGCTTGGAACGTACGAATCCGGCCGATGTCTGGTTCCCCGTCGGGAACGACGGCCTGGAGGCCGCGCGGGAGGATCGCTCTCTGAGCCTCGTCGGGCGCCTGAAGCCAACCGCCACGGTAAAACAAGCGCAGATGGAGGTGGAAACGATCTTTCGTCGCCTCGACCTGCACGAGGGGGCTTCGCACGCACCGCTGGGGGCCGTGGTTCAGACCGAAGCGACCGTCCAGTTTGAGGAGACCGGAGCGTTGGGGCTGCTGCTGCTGGGCAGCGTCGGGACGGTACTGCTGTTGGCGTGCGCCAATGTCGCGAGTCTGTTGCTCGCCCGCGCCGAAGTGCGCGGCCTGGAACTGGCGGTGCGCGCGGCTCTCGGAGGGAGCCGGTGGCGGCTGGTGCGGCAATTGCTGGCGGAGAGCTTGGTGCTTGCCTTCATCGCCGCGGCGCTCAGCCTGCTCCTGGCCCATTGGCTCGTCGGTGCCTGGCCGGCGTTGCTGCCCCCGGACGCGGCGGTCCCGATCGCGCGGGGCGTTCACTGGGATGGACGGGTGGTGTTGTTCACCTGCGCCGTCTCGCTCCTGAGCATCGTTCTGTTCGGCCTCGCTCCGGCCTTGCACGCGTCGAAATCGGATCTCGCTTCCGCGATGAAGCGGGGACGGACGTGGAAACAGCCGGGGCGAGGGCACCGTGGTCTGAGCCTCTTGGTCATGGGGCAGGCGGCCGTGGCTCTGGTGCTGGTGACCGTGGCGGGCTTGCTGACGCGGAGTCTCTTGGCGACCTATAGCGCCGATCTCGGCTTCGAGAGGAAAGAGATCCTCCTCGTTCGTCTGGGAACCGGCCCCGAAGAATACGGACGAAGGATTTGCCGGGAGCTCAAGGAACGGATTTTGGCTTTGCCGGGAGTCCAACGGGCCAGCGTGGCCGGCGTCGTGCCGTTCAGTCCCCAGGGCTGGGGGCCCTCACAGAAGGTCTTCTTGCCGAACCGTCCGGCCTCCACCCCGCAGGAAGGCTGGTCCGTGCGATTCAACGCGGTCGATCCGGATTACTTCGCGCTGCTGGGCATCCCGATCCTGCGCGGTCGGGCCTTCGACGAACGCGACGACAAGTCCGGCCCCCGCGTCATGCTCGTCAACGAGACGATGGCCAAGAGCTTTTGGCCCAATGAAGATCCGCTCGGCCAATGGGTGCGGCTGGCCAGTCCGACCGGGGACCTGGTGCAGATCGTCGGCGTCGTGCGTGACACCAAGCTCGTCAATATTACCGATGCACTCATCCCTTATCTCTTCCTGCCCCTGGCGCAGCACCTCCACTGGGAGGCCACCTTTTTGGCCGAAAGCAAGGCCGCGGCCGCGACGTTGGTGGGGCCGGTGCGCGCCCAACTCCGAGCGTTGGGGATCAAGCCCGCGAAATCGGACATTAGCACCATGAACGACTACATCCGCGTCCGCGTCTCGGGTGCGGAGTTCCTGGCACGAATCGCGGGGGCAGTCGGCCTGCTCGGTCTGATTCTGGCGTCCCTGGGGCTCTACGGCGTGGTCGCCTACGCGGTGAGCCGGCGCACGCGCGAGATCGGAATTCGCCTGGCGCTGGGGGCCCGGTGCCGCGAGGTGCTCCTGCTGGTTTTGAAACGCGGCATGGCCTTGCCGGCCCTCGGCGCCGGCTTGGGAGTGCCGCTCGCTCTGGCGGTGGGCCATACCATCCGTGGTCTGCTCTACGGCGTGAGCCCCCTGGACCCGCTCACGATCCTCTTGTCCCTGGCTGTGTTCTTGGCCGTGGCCCTCCCAGCCTGTTACGTCCCGGCCCGGCGGGCGGCCCGGCTCGATCCGATGACGGCGTTGCGCTACGAATAGGAGAGGCCCATGAAAACGCTCTGGCAGGACCTACGGCACGGTTTTCGGATACTGGCGAGGAATCCGGGTTTTGCGGTTGTGGTAGGGCTGACGATGGCCGTGGGGATCGGAGCGACGACGGCGATGTTCAGCGTGGTCAATGCCGTGTTGCTGCGGCCGCTGCCCGTCAAAGACGTCGACCGGCTGGTTCTGATGTGGGAGACGAACCGGGAGAAGCCGAACGAGCTGGGAGGCGTCATGCTCCTGAAGTTCCTGGAGTGGCAGAAACGGTGCACGACGGTGGAGCACATGGCGTTCTTCTACGAGCGGTGGCGACTCACTTTGACGGGCGCGGAGGACACGACCTCTCTGGTCGGCCTACGTGTCGACCCTGAATTCTTTTCGGTGGTTGGCGTCCAGCCGGTCCTCGGTCGGACCTTCCTGCCCGAGGAGGGTCGGGAAGAGGGCCCGCCGGTGATCATTCTCAGCCATGCCGTGTGGCAACGGTTCTTCGGAGCCGACGCGCAGTGGATCGGGAGAACGACGACTCTGACGGACTTCATCTCTGGCCAGAGCCGGCCGTACACGATTGTCGGCGTCATGCCCGCTGGCTTTCGAGTCTTCGATGCCCCCGAGTTCTTACTGCCTTTCCCGATGGATATCGACGGCCCCGGCCGCAAAGGCGGTCTGCATGGCGGTCACGCGATTGGGAGGCTCAAGCCCGGTGTCACCCGCCTTGCGGCGCAGGCGGAATTGGAAACGATTCGCAGTCCGATCGAGGGAGCCGGCGCGGCCAAGGAACAAGGCCGGGGTGTGCGACTGACCGCACTGCACGAACACCTGGTACGGAACGTGCGCTGGTTGCTCTACGTGCTCCAGGGGACGACGGCCTTGGTTCTGCTGGTGGCCGCCAGCAACGTCGCCAACCTCTTGCTGGCCCGGTCGGCCTCGCGCGGCAAGGAGATGGCGGTTCGCCAGAGCTTGGGCGCCGGCCGGCGGCGACTGGTCCGTCAGTTGCTCACTGAGAGTCTGCTTCTGGCGGCTTTGGGCGGCGTGCTCGGACTGTTCCTGGCTTACTGGGGCATTGCGGGGCTGGCGAAGTTGGCGGGGGGATTTCTACCCCGTGTCCGGGAGGTTCACCTCGATGGGCGGGTGCTGGCTTTCGCGGGGCTGGTCTCCTTGGGAAGCGGGCTGTTGTTCGGCCTGGTCCCGGCGCTGCGGGGGACAAAGGCGGGCCTGAACGAGTCTCTGAAGGAGCCCGACCGGGGATGCGGGCCCGGGGGCCCGCGTCCCGGCCGCATGCGACAGGCCCTGGTGGTGGCCCAAATCGCGCTTTCGCTCGTGCTGCTGGCAGGTGCGGGCCTGCTCCTCAAGAGTTTCCTTCGGCTGCACGGGGTGCGGCTCGGCTTCGACCCCCGGCATACACTGGTGGTAGAACTGGGCGGTCCCATGTTCCGGCCCCTTGGGGGGGAACTGCAGGAGAGACTGGCCGCGTTGCCGGACGTGGAAGCGGTTGGCGCAGTTACTCATCTGCCCCCGGAGCGCGCCGGTCGAACGGACGACGTGACGGTGCCGGGCCAAGCCACAGAATGCAAAGCCTGCTACCAGGCGGCGACGCCGGGCTATTTTCGTGCGATGGGTATCTCCGTCGTTCAGGGACGCGGTCTTACCGAACAGGACATCCGGGGCTCGGCACCGGTGGTGGTCGTGAACGAGACGTTCGTCGAGAGATACCTCGGGGAGATCGATCCGATCGGCCAGCAGATCGGAAACGCCGGCACGAGGGGCAAGCGGCACACCATCGTCGGCGTCGTGCAGGACGTGGTCAACCGCACGCTCCGCCAGGAGGTCCAACCGGAACTCTACTACAGTGCCAGCCAGGAACCCTTCTGGACGAGCTACCTGGTCGTGCGGACCGGGTCCGAGCCGATGGCCTTGGCCGCGTCTGTTCGGGAGGTCGTCAAGTCCGTCCAGAAGGATCGGCCGGTCCTATTCGTGCAGACGATGACCCAGCGGATCGACAGCTCTCTTGTGCCCGAGCGCTTTCAGACGATTCTGGTAGCGCTCTTCTCGGGTGCGGGGTTGGTCCTGGCCGCCGTGGGCATCTACGGCGTAGTGAGTTACTCCGTCGCGCAGCGAATTCGCGAATTCGGTATTCGCGTGGCTTTGGGGGCACAGCGTGGGAACATTCTGCAACTGGTCGTGCGGCAGGCCTTATGGCTCGTGGGAATCGGGCTGGCGTTGGGTCTGGGTGTAGCGGCGGCCCTCACTCGTGTGCTGCGAACGCTGCTCTTTCAGGTCGAGCCGCTGGACCTGCCGACCTTTGTATCCGTTTCCCTCTTCCTGGCGGGCATCGCCCTGTTGGCCAGTTACCTCCCGGCCCGTCGGGCCGCGCGAATCGATCCGATGACGGCGTTGCGTTACGAGTAGGAGAAAACTATGGGAGCCCTGTGGCAAGATGTTCGTTATGGACTGCGGATGCTCTCCGCGAGCCCGGGATTCAGTTTGGTCGTCGTGGCGCTCGTGGCCATTGGGGTGGGGGCCAGCACCACCGTCTTCAGCATTCTCAACCCCATCTTGCTCCGGCCGCTGCCGTATGAGGACCCGGACCGCATCGTGGTGGTGGAGGGACGCGACCGGGCCGGGCAAAGCCGCGCGATCTCCCACCTGGACTTCCTGGACTGGCGGCGTGAGGCGACTTCGTTCGAGGAACTGGGCTGCCACACGTTTCGCTCCCGCCCCGTCAGCGTGAGCGCCGACGAGCCGCCCGAAGAGTGCAGCATCGGGCGCGTCTCGGCTAATTTCTTCCAGGTCTTTCCGGTGCGGCCGGCGGCGGGGCGGCTGCTGGCCCCGGCGGACGACGTGCCCGGCGCGGCGCGCGTCGTGGTTCTGGGCCACGCCTTCTGGCAACGTCACTTTGGGGCTGATCCCAACGCTCTCGGTCGCTCTCTTGTAGTGGAGGGCGCGAGCCACACCGTCATCGGCGTTACGCCCGCCGGTTTTGACTTCCTTCCCTATGGGGCAGACGCCACGGACGTGTGGGTGCCCATCGCCCCGACGGTGGGCCCGGGCGGACGCGCTGAGCGAGATCACGAAGTGCTGGGCAGAGTGAAGGCAGGGGTGAGCCTGACCGCCGCTCAGGCGGAGATGGAAGCCATCTGCGCGCGGATCGCGGCCGAGTACCCTTCGAACGATCCCATTACCTCGGCGACTGTCCTGCGGCTTCACGATTCCATGACGGCGAGCATCGGCCATATTCCGGCCATTCTCATGGGCGCCGTGCTCATGGTCTTTTTGGTGGCGTGCGCGAACGTGGCGGGCCTGATGTTCGCGCGCGGCGTCACCCGGGAGCGGGAGATGGTCCTGCGCTCGGCCCTGGGAGCGACACGCCTGCGCTTGGTGCGGCTGATCCTGATGGAGGACGTGGTTTTGGCCCTCCTCGGGGGCGGTCTGGGCGTGCTCGCCTCCACTTGGGTGGTGCAGTTGCTCTTGGCTGTGGGCGTACTGCCCGCCGCCGCGTTTCCCGTCGGTTTCTTTCGTCCGGATTGGCACGTCTTCGGACTTGCCCTGGCGCTGTCCATCTTCGGTGCTCCGGCCTGTGGTCTGGTGCCTTCGATCCGCTGCTCCAGCAGCCGCCTGGCCCGCACCCTCGCCGCCGGAGGTCGCAGCGTCCTCGGGTCCCGGGGCCGCAACGCCGCCCACACGGGATTGCTGGCGGCCCAAGTGGCTCTGACCATCGTGCTGCTCACGGCCGCCGGGCTGATGATCCGCAGCCTTCTCCGCGTATTCACGGCGGACCGCGGCTTCAATTCCCACAATGTTCTGGTCATGGACTTGCACCTGCTGGGCGACCGCTATGCCAGCGATCAGTCCAAAGGGGTTTTTCATCAGCAACTGCTGGAGCAGCTTGATGCTATTCAAGGCGTCGAGAAGGCGGCGCTGACCGGGCCGCTCTTCATCAGCACGCAATCGCAGCGCTTCCACGTGGAGGGCGAAACCTCGGCGGCACCCGGGCAGCAGGCCGCGACGGCCTTGTATCGGGCGGTCAGTCCGGGCTACTTCCAAGCCATGGGAATCCAGTTGCTCCGGGGACGCTTCTTCGAGGACGGCGATCGCCAAGCCTCAGCGCCGGTCGTCATCGTGGACCAGACTCTGGCCCTGCGTTACTGGCCCGACGGGGATGGGATCGGCAAACGCCTCAAGCTGAGCGAGAGCGACGACCCGAACGTTCCCTGGACCGAGATTGTCGGGGTGGTCCGGCACGTCAAAGACGCATACGAGACGCAAGCCCGGATGCAGGTCTATCAGCCGCTCTTCCAGAAGGTCTTTCCGAGAGTGTCGATCGTTTTGCGCACGGCGCGCCACCCGCAGGGCTTCGTGGCCGCCGTCAAGGCCGCCGTCTACCGGATCGATCGGGGGCAGCTTATCTCGAATCCCCGGACGCTCGACGAGGCCTTGTGGTATGACACGCTCATCCGTCGCTTCGTGGCCTCGTTGCTGTCGGTGTCGGCCGGAATTGCCCTGTTCCTTTCGGCCGTCGGGCTCTATGCGGTCACGCGGTATTCCATCGCGCGACGGACGCAGGAGTTCGGCATCCGCATGGCGCTGGGCGCGGACCGAAGCGATGTCCTGCGGCTGGTGCTGCGGAAGGCCCTGGTGCCTGTGCTGATCGGTCTGGGGGCGGGCTTGGTGGTCACGATCGCGGTCGCCCGGGTGCTCTCGAGTCTGCTGGTTCAACTGAGCCCCTGGGACCCGACCACCTACGTGGCCGTCTTCCTGTTGCTGACCGCTGTTACGCTGTTGGCCTGTTATTTCCCGGCCCGTCAAGCTGCCAGCATTGAGCCGATGGTGGCGCTGCGATATGAGTAGGACTGGAATGATGGAATACTGGAATAATAGAATAATGGATAATGCGACCTGTATCGCAGCGTCTTAATACTGCACCATTCCATTATGCCAACGCATTGCGGGTGGGAGTTGTGCGATGACGACTTTGTGGCAAGATGTTCGATACGCCGTGCGAATGCTGAGGAAATCGCCGGGGTTCACGGCGATTGCCCTGATCACGTTGGCGATCGGCATCGGGGCCAACACGATCATGTTCAGCATGTCCGATCTACTGCTGCTTCGTCCAAAGCAGGTGAAGGATGCCGAGCAGTTGGTGTGCTGCGAGATTCGCAATGCGGAATATGGGGGCGTCCCCTATTCCGCGTATCTTACGCTCCGTGACAGCCATCTGGCCTTTAGCGCCGTTATGGCCCAGAGCGATGACCCAAGGCCTGTCACCTTGGTTCGCGGAGATTCGGCCGAGCAGCGGCGTGCGACGTTCGTTTCGGCGAACTACCTCTCTTTTCTGGGAGCTGCCCCGACGCTGGGACGCGGTTTCCTGCCCGAGGAGGAGAGGCTGGGCAGCGCTCCTGTCGTGGTCCTGAGCCATCGCCTGTGGCAGCGGCTGGACGCCGATCCGAAGATTGTCGGCCAATTTCTGGAGTTCAATGGCATCCGCTGTCAGATCGTCGGCGTCGCACCAGAGGGCTTTACCGGCGTCACGCTCATCGGCCCCGACCTCTGGCTGCCTCTGGGGAGCCATCTCTTGGTGGCGGAGCTTGCCCGGGGATCGACACGACGCGCCAATCTCCCACCGGACCGCAACTATCCGTGGCTCCACGTCGTGGGACGACTCAAGCCGGATTCGAACATGGCCGTGGCCCAGGCCCAACTGCAATCTCTGGTCCCTCGCTTCAAAGCGGAATATCCCAGGCAATGGCGGGACAGCACCTCGTTGGGTCTCCGCCGGCCGGGCCGGTTCCTCATCGACATGGACCTCGAGCAGGAGCGTCTATCGATGGCCATATTCAGTGCGGTCCTGATGACGGTATCCGTGATTATCCTGCTGATCGCCTGCCTGAACCTGGCGAATATGCTGATCGTGCAGGGGGCCGGACGCCACCGCGAGATGGCCATCCGCCTGGCTCTGGGCGGGGGCCGGCTGCGGATCATCCGGCAGTTGCTCATGGAGTCCTTGCTGTTGGCGCTGCTGGGAGGGGCTCTGGGCGTTCTGCTATCTTTCTGGGGCACGAAGATCCTCAACGTGTGGATCGCGGCCGTTCAAGATGCGGAATTGAGGAGCTTCAGACCCGGTTTGAACGTTCGTGTCCTGGGGGCCACCCTGGCCTTCTGCCTGATCGCCACGCTGTTGTTTGGTCTGCGACCGGCTTTGTGCCTGTCGCGGCGTGACATTGCTGGCGAGATGAAGGCATCCACCGGCGGCGTGCTCGGACCCCTCCGGATAAGACGGCGAGGGTTCTCGGTGTTGGGCCAGATCGCCCTGGCCGTCGCGCTGGTGATGAGTGCAACGCTGCTGACCCGCAGTGCCATGCAACTTGCGCGGCCGGACCCACGTTTCGACCTGAGGGATAAGCTGGTTCTCCAGGTCGATCCGCTTTCCGCCGGCTATGACCGGGTCCGCGCCGCGCAGGTCTGCGAGACTCTGGCCGACCATCTGGCGTCCTTGCCGGACGTGGAGGCGCTGGGGACCTCGCCCGGATTCTTCTTCGGAGGCGGCGGGCCTGTGTCAGTCTACGAGTACATGCCGGGGGGCCAAGACAGCGGGTCGAGGAGACCACTTGCCCAGCGGGCCGCCGCCTCCGATGTGGGCCGGGACTATTTCGCGGCGGTGGGGATTCCCCTCCTGCAGGGCCGTCTCTTCGACCGTCTGGACAGCACCCCCGAGGCGGAGAAGGTCATGATCATCGATGAGAGCCTGGCGCGAAAGCTGCGTCCGGACGGCAATGCTCTCGGCTGTTGGATCCAAACGGGGTTCTTCACGGAGTATTCAGACCCCTACCGGGTGGTTGGGATCGTCGCCAATGTGCCGGGTATAGGGGCCAGAGAGGTCCATGCCCAGACGTATACGCCCACCCAACCGGATCAGCTATCTGCGTACCTCTACCTGCACACCGCGGAAAGGGGATCGGCAGAGGCCCTTCTGCAGCGGATTTCTCAGGAGATCCACAGAGTGGATCCGCAGGTGCCCGTGCTCTCGGTGGCGACTCTCGCCCAGAAACACCGCGATGACCCCTCGCTATGGCTGGCGGGATTCGGGGCACGCTTGGCGCTGGCGGCCGGAATGGCGGCCCTGTTCCTGGCGGCCTTGGGCATCTACGCGATCAAGGGTTACATGGTCGCCTCGCGCACCTCGGAAATCGGGATTCGCAAGGCTCTGGGCGCGACGCACGGGGACATCATGGGCATGGTCCTGCGGGAGGGACTGGTGCTGACGGTGGTAGGGTTGATTGTCGGATTGCTGTTGGGCTTGGGTGTGGCGCGGGTGTCGGCCAGTCTGCTCTACGGCATCCGCCCGGTCGATCCGGTCAGCATCATCGTGACCGTGGCCCTGCTCGGGACCGCCTCGCTGCTGGCCAGCTACATTCCCGCCCGCCGGGCGGCGCGGGTCGATCCGATGGTGGCGCTGCGATGTGAGTAAGAGAGTAGTCGGTAGCCGGTAGTCAGTTGTCGGCGGAAGACCAACGAGCCGACGCGCAAACCGACTACCGACTACCGACTACCGACTACCGAATACTGACTACCGGCAACTGGAGATTTGGCAATGATGACTTTATGGCAAGACCTGCGGTACGCGGTGCGGATGCTCCGGAAATCGCCGGGGTTCACGGCGATTGCGTTGATTACCCTGGCGATCGGCATCGGGGCCAACACGATCATGTTCAGCATGTCCGATCTGCTGCTGCTGCGCCCGCGGAACGTGAAGGACCCCGAGCAGTTGGCGTGCTGTCAGGCTCGGGATGCGGCAATTCGGGACCTCCGCTATTCCGCCTATCTCACCCTCCGCGACAGCCATCTGGCTTTCAGCGATCTCATGGCCCAGGATGGCCACACGAACTCTGTCACCCTGGTTCATGGGGATTCGGTGGGGCAGGCGTCGGCGGTGTTCGTTTCGGCGAACTACTTCTCCTTTCTGGGAGTGGCGCCGGTGCAGGGACGGGCTTTCTTGCCCGAGGAAGAGCGGCAGGGCGGCGCCCCCGTCGTGGTTTTGAGCCATCGCGTTTGGCAGCGGCTGGGTAGCGATCCGAAGCTCCTCGGCGCGTTTGTGAGCGTCAACGGCATACGCTGTCAGGTCGTCGGTGTCGCCCCGGAGGGCTTTACCGGCGTCACGCTCATCGGTCCTGATCTCTGGCTGCCGCTGGGGAGCTATCTCTCGGTGGCCGAGCTTTCCCGGGGACGGACTCGTTCCGCCAACGCCTCCGCGGACTGGAACTATCCGTGGCTTCACGTGGTGGGACGGCTCCTGCCGGGGGTGAGCATGCCGGTGGCCCAGGCGCAGTTGCAGTCTCTGGCCCCGCGATTCAAGGTGGAGTATCCGAAGGACTGGAGGAGCAATTCCTCGCTTTACCTCCACCGGCCGGGAAGGTTCACCATAGACGCTGACGCCGAGCAGGAGCGTCTGCGGATAGCCATAATCAGTCTGATCCTGATGGCGGTGTCGGCGATCATTCTGGTCATCGCCTGCCTGAATCTGGCGAACATGCTGATCGTCCAGGGGGCCGGACGCCACCGCGAGATTGCCGTACGCATGGCGATGGGCGGGGGCCGCCTGCGAATCATCCGGCAGTTGCTCATGGAGTCGCTGCTGCTGGCGTTGTTGGGAGGGGTCCTGGGCTTCCTGCTGTCCTTCTGGGGCACGAGAGTCCTCAATATGTGGATCGCGGCCGTGCAGGAGCCCGGATTGAGCGGCTTCAGGCCAGGCTTGAACCTTCGGGTCTTGGCGGCCACTCTGGGTCTTTGCCTGGTGGCGACGCTGCTATTCGGACTCCGGCCGGCTCTGTGTCTGTCTCGGCGTGACATTGCCGGCGAGATGAGAGAATCCGGCGGCGTGCGCGGACGCGTTCGAGGAAGGCGGGGCGGTCTCTCGGTGGCGGGCCAGATTGCCTTGGCCGTCGTGCTGGTGATGGGTGCGACACTGTTTACTCGCAGTGCTCTGCAGTTGGCACGCCCAGATTCGCGGTTCAACCTCGAGGACAAGCTGGTCATCCAGATCGATCCGCTTTCCGCCGGCTATGACCGGGCCGGCAGCGTCCAAGTCTGCGAGGCCCTGGCGGATCATCTGGCGTCTCTGCCCGACGTCAAGGCGCTGGGGATGTCGGCCCGATTCTCCTTCGGGGGCGGCGGGGCACTGACGATTTGCGAGTATCTGCCGGGCGCGGAAGAGAGCGGATCGAGCAAGCAGCTCGCGCAGTGGGCCGCCATGACCGACGTGGGCCGCGAGTACTTCACGGCGCTGGGGATTCCCCTTTTGCAGGGGCGTCTCTTCGACCGTCTGGACAGTGCTCCGAGTGCAGAGAAGGTCATGATTGTCGATGAAAGCCTGGCGCGCAAGCTCCGACCGGATGGCAGTGCCCTTGGCTGCTGGATCCAATGGGGGTTCTTTGGCCACTATTCCGATCCCTACCGGGTGGTCGGGATCGTCGCCCACGTGCCGGGCATCGCAGACCGGGAGTCCCATGGCCAAACCTATAGACCCACCCAACCGGACCAGTTGTCCCCGTATCTCTATCTGCATGTTGCGGATAGGGGGTCGGCAGACGTTCTGCAGCAGCGGATCTTTCAGGAGATCCATAGGATAGATCCACGTGTTCCGGTGCTCTCGGTGGCGACGCTCGCCCAGAAGCACCGGGACGATCCCTCCCTCTGGCTGGCGGGATTCGGCGCCCGCCTGGCACTGGCGGCCGGAGCGGCGGCCCTGTTCCTGGCGGCCTTGGGCATCTACGCTGTCAAGGGCTACATGGTTGCCTCGCGCACGTCCGAGATCGGCATCCGCAAGGCCCTCGGGGCGACGCACGGGAACATCATGGGCATGGTCCTGCGGGAGGGACTGGTGCTCACGGTAGTGGGGTTGATCGTCGGGTTATTGCTGGGCTTGGGCGTGGCGCGAGTATCGGCCAGCCTGCTCTACGGTGTCGGTCCGGTCGATCCGGTCAGCATTACCGTGACCGTGGTCCTGCTCGGGGCCGCCTCGCTCCTGGCCGGCTACATCCCCGCGCGACGCGCGGCCAAGGTCGATCCCATGGTGGCGCTGCGGTACGAATGAGCCGGGTGGTCAGTTGACAGTTGTCAGCAGCAACACTGCTGGCTGGCGGCTGCAGACTGAGAACTGACAACTGCGAACTGGGAACGGGAGACGGAACGATGGCGATGCTGTGGCAAGATGTACGTTACGGACTGCGGATGCTGGCGCGGAGTCCCGGGTTCACCGTCGTCGTGGTGGTGATTCTGGCAGTGGGCATCGGGGCCAATACGGCGGTCTTCAGCGTCGTCAACGCCGTGCTGCTCCGGCCGTTGCCTTACAAGAACTCCCGTGACCTTGTGACGATCCGGGAGCACGGCGTCCGGGCGGCGCGCATTCTTTGCGGCCGTCCGCACTTTTCCTTTCTGCGCGAGAACAATCACGTCTTCGAATCCCTGGCCGGGTTTTGTGGCCGCGGGTTCTACGTGACGGGGATCGAGAAGCCCCACGAAGTGCTCGCGGGTGAGGTCACCGCCAACCTCTTTCCTTTGCTGGGGATTCAGCCGATGCTCGGCCGTGGTTTTCTGCCCGAAGAGGAGAGGCCGGAGAGTGCTCACGTGGTGATTTTGAGTCATGCCTTTTGGACAGACTACTTGGGCGGATCGCCGGACGCCGTCGGCAAGACGCTAAGCCTCACCACCAACAAACTGGGCGAGACTGCGATCACGGGCTTCCATAGCGAGGGTTACACGATCGTGGGCATCATGCCGCCCGGGTTCACTTTTCCTTTCGGGCGACCCGCGCCGCTCTGGACACCGATGATAATCACCGAAGGTGCGACGGGTCCGTATCCGCCGCCCGTGTTCCCGCTGGCGCGACTGAAAAGGGGTGTCACGCCGGCACAGGCGGATGCGGATTTGGCGGTGTTGGCCGATCACCTGCGTCAATTCGATCCGAAGGTCGATTTAGAGGGGGCCAAGTTCGACGTCAAGCGGCTCCTGGATAGGCTCGTGGAAGGCCATCGCAAGCTGCCCTTGCTGCTGCTGGGAGCGGCGGGATTCGTCCTATTGATCGCCTGCGGCAACGTGGCCAACCTGTTCCTGGCTCGCGCCACCGTGCGACAGCGCGAGATGGCGATGCGCGTCGCCCTGGGCGCTTCGCGTGGCCGGGTCCTGCGGCAGATGCTCACGGAGAGCCTCCTGCTCAGTGTGGCCGCCGGTGTGCTGGGCTTGTTGCTGACGTTCGGCACGGTCAAAGGACTGGTTGGTCTGTGCCCCTCGGATACGCCGCGTCTCCAGGAGACGAGTGTGGACCTGACGGTCCTCGGTTTCACCCTGGGCGTCGCCATATTGACGGGCCTTCTGTTTGGCATGATGCCGGCGTGGCGGGCCTCTGACGTGAGCGTGGGCGAAACCTTGAAGGAGGGGTCCGGCCGGACCACGACCGGGCGGGGCTGGCGCCGCCTGCACAGCGGCTTGGTGGTTTCGCAACTGGGTCTTTCGCTGATTCTGCTGATCGGGTCGGCCCTGCTGATCCGCAGCCTGATGGCTTTGGCAAGCGTGGACCTGGGCTTCCGGCCGGAGAACGTGCTGGCGCTGGAGATTCGCCTGCCGTACGCGAAATACACCAACACGGCCCAGCGGAAGCCCTTCTTTCAGCCTTTGCTGGAACGGCTGGGCGCCTTGCCTCATGTTCAGTCCGCGGCGTTGTTCGATGGCTTCGGCGTGACCGATGTTCTGGGTGAAGGAGGATATGGGGTCAGTTTCTCCCTTTCGGGACAGACTGACACAGGACTGCGCCACACCGCCAAATGGCGGTCCGTCACGCCGGACTTCTTCGCGGCTCTGGGTGTCCGGTTTCTTCGGGGCCAAACACTCTCCGATCAGGACCCCGATGGCGTCGTCATCGACGAGATTCTGGCGCAGAAGTGCTTCCCCGGCGTCGATCCCGTCGGGCAGAGGCTCATCACGGAGGATAGCGCATCCGGACACAACCTCCACACCATTCTGGGCGTGGTAGACACGGTGCGAAGCTTCGACATCCTGGCGCCGGCGCAGGGGATGGTCTACGCCATGGAAACTGAATTTGAGAACTGGCCGGTCCTCTTGATTAGAACGGACGGCGACCCGATGCGCCTGGCCCCGGCGGTGCGGCAGCAGGTTGCCGATTTGGAGCCGGACCCGGTGATTCGGACGCTGGAGCCGCTGACGACGACCTTGTCCCAGATGCTGGCCCCCCGGCGCTTCGTCATGATCCTGCTGAGCCTGTTCGCCGGCATCGCTCTGATCCTGGCGACAATTGGCGTGTACGGCCTGCTGCAATACAGCATGACGCAACAGACCCATAACATCGGCATCCGCATGGCCCTGGGCGCGCGGAAGACCGACATCCTGCGAGCGGTGGTGGGACAGGGACTGAAGCTCACGCTCATCGGCGTGATTCTGGGGCTGGCCGGAGCGCTGGTTCTCACGCGGTTGATTTCCAGCTTCCTGTACGGCGTGACGCGCACCGACCCCGCGACGTTTGCGTGCGTGTCACTCGTCTTGGCGAGTGTCGCCTTGTTAGCCAGTTACCTGCCCGCCCGCCGGGCGGCGCGGATCAATCCGATGGTGGCGTTGAGGCACGAATAAGAGGGGAGTTGGTAGGCGGTAGTCAATTGTCGGTGCCAGAGTGTCGCGCCGGACTCAAACCGACTACCGACTACTGACTACCGACTATTGGAGACGGAACAATGACGACGCTGTGGCAAGACATACGTTACGGACTGCGGATGCTGGCAAGGAATCCGGGTTTTGCCGCGGTGGTAGGGCTCACGATGGCCGTGGGGATCGGGGCGACGACAGCGATGTTCAGCGTGCTCGATGCCGTGCTGCTGCGCCCGCTGCCGCTCCCGGACGTCGGCCGGCTGGCCATGATCTGGGAGACGGATAGGGAGAAGCCGGACAAGCTGGGAGGCGTCCCGCTCCTACGATTCCTGGATTGGCAAGGCCGATGCACGACACTGGAGCACATGGCGTTCTTTGACGACCGGTACGAACTCACGCTGACTGGTGCCGATGCCGCCGCCGAGCTGGTCGGCATGCGCGTCAGTCCCGAGTTCTTTTCCGTCGTCGGCGTCCATCCCGCCCAGGGACGAGGGTTTCTGCCGGAGGAGGCCCGAGAGAGTGGTCCACCGGTCGTCATTCTCAGCCATGCTGTCTGGCAACGGTCCTATGGGGCCGATGCGCAGTGGATTGGGCGGACGACGACTCTGACGGATTCCCTCTTTGGCAAGAGCAAGCCCTACACCATTGTCGGCGTCATGCCGGCGGGCTTCCGGCTCTTCAACACTCCCGACTTTCTGCTGCCTTATCCGATGGATATCGACGGACCCGGCCGCCAAGGCGGCCTGCATTCCAGTTTAGTGATCGGCAGGCTCAAACCCCAGGTCACGCGTCTGGAAGCACAGGCGGAACTGGAGACGATGACGAGCGACGTCGGGCGGGCCGAGGCCGGGCGGGAACAGAGCCGGGGCGCGCACGTGACGGCGCTGCACGAGCACCTCGTCCGAAACGTCCGCCGGCTGCTCTATGTGCTCCAGGCGGCGACGCTGCTGGTTCTGCTGGTGGCGGGCAGCAACGTGGCGAACCTGTTACTGGCGCGATCGGCCTCCCGCGGCAAGGAGATGGCGGTCCGCCTGAGCCTCGGGGCCGGTCGGCGGCGGCTCATCCGCCAACTGCTCACGGAAAGCCTGCTCTTAGCGGTCCTGGGCGGTGCGTCGGGATTGCTGCTGGCACACTGGGGCGTCGCGGGATTGGGAAAGCTGGCCGCCGGTTTTCTGCCTCGGGTGCAGGAGATTCAGACGGAGGGGCGGGTGTTGGCTTTCACGTGTCTGGTCTCCCTGGCGAGTGGGCTGATCTTCGGATTGGCGCCGGCGCTCCGGGGGACCAGGAGCGATCTGAACGAGTATTTGAAGGACGCCGGTAGAGGACGCGGGTCCGGGGCTTCGTGCTCCGGCCGGATGCGACAGTCCCTGGTCGTGGCCCAGATCGCACTGTCGCTCGTGCTGTTGGCGGGCGCGGGTTTACTCCTCAAGAGCTTCTTTCTGCTCCACCATGTCCAGCTCGGCTTCAACCCCAGGAATACGTTGGTAGTGAAACTCGGCGGTCCCATGCTCCGGCCGCTTAGCCGGGACCTGCTGGAGAGGCTGTCGGCTCTGCCGGGCGTCGAGGCGGTCGGTGCGGTCACGTATCTGCCGCCGGAGCGCGCCGGTCGAACGGACGACGTGACGGTGCCAGGCAAGGCGACGGAATGTCCCGCCTGTTACCAGGCGACGACGCCGGGCTATTTCCGTGCCATGGGTATTTCCGTAGTCCGAGGGCGAGGCTTCACCGAGCAGGATATCAAAGGTTCGGCGCCGGTGGTGGTGGTGAACGAGACCTTTGTCGAGCAATATTTCGAGGGAGCCGATCCCATCGGCCGACGGATCGGGAACGACCACACGTTGGGCAGACAGCATACGATCGTCGGCGTCGTGAAAGACGTGGTCAACCGCACACTCCGGCAGGAGGTCCAGCCGGAGGTCTACTACAGTGTCGGCCAGGAATCCTTCTGGACGAACCATCTGGTCCTGCGGACCCAGTCCCGACCGCTGGCACTGGCGGCGTCGGTCCGGGAGGTCGTCGCGTCGGCCCAGAAAGATCGGCCCGTCGTATCCCTGCAAACCATGACCCAGCGGCTGGACCGCTCTCTTGTGCCGGAGCGATTTCAGACGACTTTGGTATCGCTCTTTTCGGCCGCGGGACTGATCCTGGCCGCCGTGGGCGTCTACGGCGTTGTGACTTACTCCGTGGTACAACGGACGCGAGAATTTGGCATTCGCGTGGCCCTGGGAGCACAGCGGGCGAGCATTCTACAACTCGTCGTGCGACAGGCCCTGTGGCTCGTGGGAATGGGGTTGGCATTGGGTCTGGCCGGAGCAGCGACCCTCACCCGTGTGCTCGGAACCTTTCTCTTTCAGGTCGAGCCACTGGACCTGCCGACGTTCGTAAGTGTCTCCCTCTTCCTGGCGAGCGTCGCACTGCTGGCCTGCTATCTCCCCGCCCGCCGGGCGGCGCGGATCGATCCCATGGTGGCGCTGCGATACGAATGAGGCAAGTAGCCAGTTGGCAGTGGTCGGTCGTCAGCAAGAAGCTGATCACCGGGAACTGACAACTGAAGACTGGTATGGGAACGCCTATGCGTGTCCGAATCCGGGCGCGCCAATCCCAAAACCGGACGTGTGACTCTCCAACAGCCTCGCACCGGTTCTCTCGGTTACGCTTTCGGGCGTCAAAACGCGAATTCCAGGGGACTCATCTGGCATGTTGTTTGCTGCGATCTTCCTGGCGGGCGTGGCCCTGTTAGCCGGAGATCTCTCCGTCCGCCGAGAAGTGAGAATCGACCCGGTGCCCGCAGTAAGGCGTGAGTGAGGTGCATCTATTATGAAGAAGAGCAGCGACGAAGACGAACGAATCCCAAGGATTGTGAAGTGGGCGGCGGTGCTGGGGCCGGCACTGTGTGTCATCGGCTGCGGGATCCCGGAGGTGCGGTCCAAGCCGGAATTGGCGGCCCTGCAGGCGAAGACCCGGCAGATTGAGACCGTCCAGCTCACGGAGCAGTCCAAGTCGCCGCCGGTTTCCATCGAACAGGCCACGAAGGAGGTGGCAAAAGAAGTGGCGGGACCGAACCAGCCCAGGCCCATGGTGAAACTGAGTCTGGAGGAGGTCCGTGCGGCGGCGCTGGCCAACAACCTGGAGTTGAAGGTGCGGCTGATTGATCCCGCGCTTGCCCAGCAAACCATCGACATCGAGCGCGCTCAGTTCGAGTCGGTCTTTCGGACCTCGGCCAGCTACGGTACGACCGAACTGCCCGGGGGCGGGTCGGTGTCCAGCCGGACCCTGGACGCGGGCACCGTCACGCCCTTGTGGACCGGCGGGAGCGTCGCCGCGAATGTGCCGGTGACAGAGGTGGACGGCCTCTCCGAAATCGGGGCCAGCGTTTCGGTGATCCAGTCGCTCCTGCGGGGCGCGGGCACCCGGGTCAACACCTATTCCATTGAGATCGCCGGGTACAACAAAGGGGCCGTGGACGCGCTCACGAAGTTTCAGGCGATCAACATTCTGGGCATCGCCGACGTGGTGTACTGGCGTCTCTATGCGGCGCGCAAACAGCTCGAGGTCAGCCGCGAGCAGTACAAGCTGGCCCAGAACCAACTGAAATATGCCCACCTCAAAGTCGAAGCCGGCTCGGCGGCGAAGACGGAAATCGTGTATGCGGAAGCGGGTCTGTCCGGCTGGCTCGATGCGGTGATCGGCACCGAGACGGAGGTCCGGAACTATGAGCGGAACCTCAAGCGGATCATGAACCGGCCGGACCTGCCGCTCAGCGCGCCGGTGGATATCAATACGGTGAGCCAACCCGAGCCCAAAGGACTGGATCTGGATCCGGAAGCCCTGATCCAGGTGGCCCTGGAGAACCGCATGGATCTGGCGGAGCTGGAGTTTCGTTTAGCCATCGGAGACATCCAGATCGCCCAGGCCCGGAACAATTTGCTGCCGCTGCTGGACCTGGAGTACCGCTACGCCGCCGACGCTCAAGCGGGGAACGTCGGCGGTGCTTTTCAAGACCTCTTCCACCATCCGACGCAGGACCACCAGGTGGGCCTGTCGGCCACGATTCCACTGGGTAATCGTGCCGCCGAAGCGCGGCTGCGGCAAATCCGTCTCCGGAAAATCCAGGACCAGGTGAATCGCGAGCAGCGGGAACAGGAAATCCGCCAGGAGGTTTATGACGCGGTGGATGATCTGGACCAGAGCTGGCGGCGCATTCTGGCGGCCGAACAGGGCGTGGTTTCGGCCCTCCGCAACTACCGGACCCGGCAATTGCAGTTTCAGTTGGGCCGGGGAACGGACAGCACGGAAGTGCTGCGGGCCGCCTCGAGCTTGGCGGACGCGCAGTCCCGCAGAATCAGCTCCTATGCCAATTATGAGGTTGCCCAGATCTACCTCGCCCGCGCCACGGGGACCCTGCTCGGCCGGGGACGCGTGCAACTGAAGCCGGCGGTCCTGGAAGGCAAGTAGCCTCGCAATTCACGTGCCGCGGGCACCATGCTTACGGTCGCGTAAGCCTGCCTGTCCCATTGCGCAACTTAGGCCCTGTCCACGCGGGCGTGGACAGGGCACTCGCGCCTGCTTCCAGACACCGGTTGAGCCCGGCACGGTCTGACGGTATCATGCAGACTCAACCAGGGCCATCGTGTCCCTGTCTTTGCGGCTCCGCTATGATGTTGGAGGATGAGCGATGGGCGATGCGATCAACAGAAGAGCATTCCTGCGCGAGGCGGCCGGTGCCGCGGTGGCAGCGATGGGGGTGGTGAGCCCGGCCTGGGCCGGACTTCCCTCTGCGTCGGCGAAGAAGCGTTTGCATGTTCTATTCATCGCCGTGGATGACCTGCGGCCGCAGTTGGGTTGCTACGGCGATACGATGGTGAAGTCACCCAACATCGACCGGCTCGCGGCCCGCGGCACGGTGTTCACACGGTCCTATTGTCAGCAGGCGTTGTGCAGTCCCTCGCGGATCTCGCTGCTGAGCGGCCGCTATCCAGCGACGACGCGCATCTTCACGATCGGTCCGGCCCTGCGCGAGACGATGCCCGAGATTGTCACGCTGCCGCAGCACTTCAAGAACAACGGCTACTTCACGCGCAGCTTGGGCAAGGTCTATCACGTCGGGATCGACGACCCGATGTCCTGGAGCGTGCCGTCGTGGCAGTCAAAGAAGCCACGCTATGGACCCCAAGGGGAAGCGGCGGTCCGCAAGTACCGTGCGGAGATGAAGGCGGTCGGGAAAGCCATTCCCGCCAAGGGGCAGGGCATGGCCTTCTACGCCGGACCGGCGTTCGAGGCTCCGGAGGTCCCGGACGGCGAGTTGGCCGATGGCGACATTGGGAGCCAGGGCGTGGCCGCTCTGCGCGAGTTGGCGCGGAAACCCGAACAGCCGTTCTTCCTGGGAGTCGGGTTTCTCAATCCGCATGTGCCATGGGTCGCGCCGAAAAAGTATTGGGACCTCTATTACCCGCAGGACATCCGCCTGCCGGACAATCAGTACCCGCCGAAGGACGCGCCGAACTTTGCCGCCCGAACCGGGGACGATTTCTACTGGTATGGCAACGTGCCAAAAGACCGCAAGATCACGCCGGAGTTTGGACGTCAGTGCCTGCACGGCTATCTGGCTGCCGTCAGCTATGTCGATGCCCAGGTTGGGCGTCTGCTGGACACACTCGCCGACACCGGCCTGGAGCAGAACACGCTCGTAGTCTTCTGGGGTGACCACGGCTACTACATGGGCGAGCACGGCTGGTGGGGCGGCAAACACAACAACTACGAGGGCGCCACCCGCGCGCCGCTGATCGTGGCGGTGCCGGGCCAGTCGAACCGCGGTGCCAAGTGCGATGCTCTCGTGGAGTTTGTAGATGTTTATCCGTCCCTGGCCGAGATCTGTGGTCTGCCCGCACCGATCGGCACGGAAGGCAAGAGCTTCAAACCTCTGCTCGATAATCCGCAAGCCTCCATCAAGGAGTCCGGCTGCAGTTGGTACCCGAAGGGCGGCTACCAGGGCGTCGCGATGCGGACGGACCGCTGGCGGTTCGTCCAGTGGAGCAAGAAGGGCGACCCGAACGTCTACGAGCTCTACGATCACCGCAGCGATCCGCAGGAGAATCAGAATCTCGCGGGTCGGCCCGAGTACGCAGACACGATCAGGCAACTGTCCGCCATGCTGCGCGCGAAGCTCGCGGGCAAGTCATAGGCGAGGGACGAACATGAAAAAGGTTGGACGACATCTTGCTGCGGGACTGGTCTTGATGGCAGGGTCGCTCGTGATGGCGGCCGACGTGGCGCCGATCCGGGTCCATCCGGAGAAGTCGCACTATTTCCAGTGGCGGGGCAAAGCGATGGCCCTGATCACCAGCGCCGAGCATTACGGGGCCGTGCTGAATCTCGATTTCGACTGGCATCGCTATCTTGAGACGCTCCAACGCGACGGCATGAATTACACCCGGATCTTTTCCGGCAGCTACGTCGAGCCGGTCGGGGCGTTCGGCATCCAGCGCAATACCCTCGCGCCGGCGACGGGGCGTTTCCTGGCCCCGTGGGCGCGCAGCGACACACCCGGCTATGCGGGCGGCGGCAACAAGTTCGACCTTGATCGGTTCAGTTCCGGGTACCTCGCGCGGCTCAAGGACTTCCTCGCGGAAGCGGGCCGCCGGGGCATTGTCGTCGAACTGACGCTGTTCTGCTCGACCTACTCGGACCGGCAATGGGCGGTGCATCCCTTCCACCCGCAGAACAACCTCCAGGCCTTCGCTGTCCCCGACTGGAAGAGGCTGCACACGCTTGACAATGGTCCGGCCATGGCCTATCAGGAAAAGCTCGTCCGCTGGCTGGTTCGTGAGTTGAACGCGTTCGACAATTTCTTCTTCGAGGTCCAGAACGAGCCTTGGGCCGACAACCACGTCATGGGGGAGATCATCAACCCCTACCTGACGGACAGGTACCAATTCCCGAACGCAGTGGAGGTGACCACCGCGGAATCCGTCGCCTGGCAGACACGTATTGCCGCCGTGATCACGGACGAGGAGTCGCGCCTGCCGCACCGGCACCTGATCGCCCAGAACGTCGCGAATTTCCGTCTGCCCATTCGGCCGGACGATCTCGCCTCCGGCGTCAGCATTGTCCACTTCCATTATGCCTACCCCGAAGCGGCAATCTGGAATCTCCCCCTGGGAAAGGTCATCGGCTACGACGAGAGCGGCTTTGCCGGGCGGGCTGACGCCACCTATCGTCGGCAGGCCTGGAATTTCCTCTTCAGTGGTGGCGGACTGTTCAATAGTCTTGACTACAGCTTCACCATCGGTCATGAGGACGGAACCGATGTGACGAACAAGGCCCCCGGCGGCGGCAGTCCAACCCTGCGGAAGCAACTCCAGGTTCTCAGCGGTTTCCTTCACTCGTTCGACTTGGCGAAGCTCCATCCTGATCGGGACTTCGTGAAGCAGAGTCCCGGCGTCGTGGCACGCGTTCTCAGTTCCCCAGGCCACGCGTATGCCCTGTACCTGGAGGGACGTTCGCCGGTCGAATTACAGCTTGGCTTGCCGACGGGGCGTTGGCGCGCCGAGTGGGTGGACCCCGTGGACGGCACGGTGCTGCAAAGACAGGACTTGGACTACGCCGGCGCAACGCTACGGCTGATGAGTCCCCCCTTTGCCGAATCCGTTGCCCTGCGTATCACACGCCTATGATCGAGGGGCTTTTGGGGCGGCGTCTTGGGAACATACGCGCCGCACTGAAGACCTTCTTCGCCCTCATGATCGAATCGATTTAGCCCGACTTCGCGGATTCGGCGTCGGCTTCGATCTCTTTCGGGGTGAAATCGTGGATTTCAGGGCCACGAAGGCCGGTTGGTGGCCCGAAACCCCATGTAGTGGAGATTTCTGAAAAGGCCTTTTTTGACCCCGCCGTG
>CAYHAJ010000186.1:0-54714 GCA_964354535.1 uncultured Pirellulales bacterium | reverse complement strand
GGCGGCGATTGCCGCCTTGCCGCCCGTTCTGTAACCCTTCCCGTCCGCCTTCTTCATACCGATCCAGCCATCCGTACACCGTATCCGGATCCCGAGGTTTCAAGAGCCCGCCTTGGGCGACCGCATGGGCCGATTGGCCGGCGGCAATCTTCAGGGCCGCCGCACACCGCTCGCGAATATCCGGCCGCAGATCATGATCTCGACAGTGTTCCAATTTCTTTTGCTGTGCGTTCGACAGTTTGAGCGTTCGTTGTCGCAAAGTCGTCTCACTTCCTATGTTTCTACTTCTTGGATCAAACCCCATCCACCTCCTTTCTCTTTCAACGAAACCACTACCGAATTTGTTCGTCAAAACTCATCAGAAGACGACTTCTCCCCTGTCTCAAGCAGCACAGGCGTCTCCGGGATGGGAGTCAAGGGCGTCAGGTACCATCTTCCTCGTATCCATCATACGTGTCTCGGGCCTCCACCCAACCATTTCGTCACAGCTTCGTCAGAGATGCTTCATCGAAGTAGGTGAGAGCATTATGGCGGATGTTGCCTCGACACGCAACAGGAAAAAGCTGAGGAAGTGACTTTTTTGGTAGGGGAAACCAAGGGAATTCCGGGGACGCCATGAAAGCGCCGGTCAAAGCCGGCAGAGAGTAGCGGAGGCAAGAGCCGCACAAGAAAGGAATAGCAGACCATCTTGACCCCGAGTCATGCGCCGAGGCGGGCAACCACCTGGGTGAAGCGTTGACAGGGGCACACGCAGGCCAGCCATCGAGCTCCGAAATCACCTCCCCTGGCGTGCCGACCCTGTATGGTGAGGGGGAAGGCCACAACCGGGGAATTAAAGGTGTCCGGTACCTTTTTCCTCGGAATCATCATACCGCCCGAGCCCTAACTCAACCGTTCCGTCACAGCTTCGTCAAAGGTGCTCATCAAGATGGTAGAGACATTATGGCAAAAGCGGCCTGCCCACGCAACAGGAAATAGGTAAGGAAGTGGAGACTGTAGCATGGTTGCAGAGAAAAATGAGCGAAAGTCGTCCGCCAACAACAGAGAAAGCCTCTGTCTCGCAGGCTTTCGGCCACCACGGCACGACCCAGCAACAGGCCTGTGATTCTCAGCAGCATTGTGCTGATGTAACTCATTACCGAGACAGCGGTTACGGCGATACGACTCTGTGCGCTTGCTACAGTCTCGATTTTTTGCGTTTCTTTCGGCTAAAGCGCTTTTGGTTGCGGCCGAAGGCCGCGCTGGGAACCTCGGCGTCCTCTGCGGTGAGAAGGCCGGGATTCCTGCCTTCGCAGGAATGACAAGCCTGTCAACCCTTGTCAAGATGGGCGAATGATTATTCGCCCCTACGGTCCTCCGTCCCCCGCTCCCGCCAGACTGGGCGGGTCCGGCGGGGGAAATTTCTGCATGAATGTTGATTTTTATGCAACATACAACCATCCCGAAGCGTCTATATACAAAAGCGCCGCCGGCGGCGGGCGCTTGGCACTGCCAGGCCGCAAGATCTGGTCTTCCCGGCCGGAAGGAGCAAGGCGAGACATGAGAACAGGACCGCAAAGAACGCAGGAGCCGCAGGAAAGAACACAGGAACAAAGAATGGCACTGGAAGGACAGAGGATCAGGTCTCGCGCAGAGACGCAGGGACGCAGGGTAGGAAATGCTGTTCTCGCCCTCCGATCTCTGCGCCTCCGCGTCTCTGCGCGAGTAGGTTTTGGTGACGGCCGAAGGCCGTGGTGGGTTTCCCCGCCCCGCCTTCGCTGGGGTAACATTCCTCTCGGCGCAAGGGCTTTTCGGCTCTACTGACTGCCGTTCTTTTTGTGCTGATTGTCACAAAACCAGGAGCGGTAGCCGGTAGATACGGAGTTCTCAGTTGTCGGTTGTCAGTTGGAAATCAGCGCTTATCGGTGTTCATCGGCGGTTGAAAGGCGGTTGATAATGGAGGCCAACGGTGCGAAACGAAGCCAAACTGCGGTAGCCGGTAGTCAGTAGTCGGTAGTCGGCGGTAGAGACAAAGCCAATTTGGAGCCCGCCTGAGAGCTCGGGAGATCGATGATGCGAAACGAACCCAATTTCGAGGAGTTGGCTGGCGGGTGGAATACCCATCATTGACGCGCCCGACAAAAGTCGGGATCGGCCGAACCAATCCCGGATATCGGCCCAGAAACACGGGTCGGAACCCGACTTGGGGACTTTTGTCGTGGGCGTCATCATTCCACTATTCCATCATTCCAACGCTCCAATCCAATGCCGATTGTGCGAAACAAACCCAATTTCGAGACCCGGCTGGGAGCCCGAGGCCCAATTATGCGAAACAAACCCAATTCCTACTGCTGTGCCGACCGGGAGATCGGCGTTCCCGGGGGGCCGATCGTGCGAAACAAAGCCAATTTCCGGCGGGGCCGGTGTGGGACGGGGATCATGCGAAACAAAGCCAATTGAAGGAGGATCAAGTTTGAAGTTGGAAGTGTCAAGTGAACAAGGCCGGGCAGCCAGCCCTCCGCATCTTCCTGCTTCAAACTTCACACTTGCGACTTCCGAGTCGGCCGCGGCGAAGCCGCTATCGTGCGAAACAAAGCCAATTTCCGCCCGGGTGATCAAAGACGCAGAGGGCTACCGACCCATCTTCCGCCGGCGCAGATGAGAGCCCCGTGCTTTGCGGCACCGAGGTTCCGATGAGTTTTGACAGACAAGATCGGTAATCAGGGTCTGCTGAGCGCCGGGTGCCACGCCCACGCGCAGCTTGAGCGTGTTCCCGCACACCAGGGAGAGCACGCGCAAAACCAGTCTGGGCGTGGCACCCGTCGAGCAGGCACCTGACTTGCCGCAACCTTGTCGTACACCCAATTTGCCTGGGCGGGCACAATTCGCTTGACCGGCGGCGACGGGCGGTTACGTTGTGGGGCTTGGTGTATGGATTGGTTGGCAGGCTTCTGTAGTAGATGGACCCATGCGAAGGATTGCAGTTGTTCTGGTTGGGCTCGCGTGTCTGAGTTTGTCCTCCCCTGCCTCGGTCTCCACGAACGTTCCGCTGGGGCACTGGAGTTATGACGCCGTCGAGAAATTGGTGAATTACCACCTGATCGACGGCGCCATGCTGACGACCAAGCCGCTGTCGCGGCTGGAGATGGCCCGGCACGTGGCCGAGGCCCGGGATTCGCTGGCGCAGATGGACGACGCGCCCGAGGTTCTCACGGCCATTGTGGAACGGCTCACGAGAGAATACCAGGGCGAGTTGATTCAACTCGGTGCGCTCGCCGGCGTGTACGATGGCGCGACGAGCCTGAAGCCGATCGAAGACCCTTACGCCCGGTACCTGTACGCCAGCCAGACGCCGGAGCTGGAGAACCGGCGTGGCGACCTATTTCAGAAGGGCTCGAACTTCCGGGCCGGGTTCGCTTCGCGCGGGACCCTGTTCGATACGTTCGCCTTCTACCTGCACCCCGAGTACGCGGGCGCCCCGGAGGACGGCAGCGAGGTCCGTCTGGTCGAAGGGTATGGCAAGGTGGGGATCGGGCCCTTCGAGCTGGAGGCGGGCCGAGATTCACTATGGTGGGGACCGGGCCGTCACGGCTCGATTCTCATGAGCAACAATGCGCGGCCCTTCGACATGCTCAAGATCACGAACCCCGAGCCCATCCTGCTCCCCTGGATCTTCCGCGCGGTCGGGCCGGTCCGGGTGGAATGGTTCCTGGCCCAGTTAGAGGCGGACCGGGATTTCCCGCACGCCCTGCTGTCGGGCGTCCGGGTCAATATCAAGCCTCATCCCGGAGTAGAGATGGGTGCCTCGCGCGTGGTGATCTTTGGAGGCCACGGGCAGCCGGGCTTGGACTTCTTCGACTACTTCAAACCGTTCGGGGCCTTCAGCGAAGAGGCGGCGAACAACCAGTTGGCGGGATTTGACGGCTCGATCCTGATCCCCCTGCCCCAGAACCGGCTCCTGCGCTCCGTCAAGCTGTACGCCGATTTCGCCGGGGAAGATGAGGCGGGCTTTGTGCCGACGAAATGGGGGGAAGTGCTGGGTGTGCAGTTCAACGACCTCTTCAAGACCGGCCGCACGGATTTGCGCATCGAGTACGCGGACGATATCGTGCCGGGCTACCCCAACGTCTTCTACACCCACAGCCTTTACTCGTCCGGGTACACCTATGAGGGACGGGTGATCGGCCACCACATGGGGACGCAGTCCCGCGACTTCTTCGTGCAACTGTCGCACTATCTGACGAACGATCTCATCGTCGAGTTCGCCTATGACCGGCACACCCACGGGGACAGCCCCGCGACGCGCGCCACGGCGAACATCTTCGAGCTGGGCGTGACGTACTTCCCCACGCGGGATTGGCAGATCCTGGGCGGTTATCGTTTCGAGCAAAGGAGCGGGCGTGACGGCGGCGACCATCACGTCGTGGAGGTGGGATTCATCAGAAGATTCTGAGAAGCCAGTGTGAAGTTTGAGGTTTGAAGTGTGAAGCCTCGGAGGTCAGCCTCACGCACCTCGCACTACACTTCAGACTTCACACTTCTCACTTCACACTCTCATCCGGTAATCGTCTTCCAACTCTGGTTGAGGTCTTCCAGCAGCGCGATGACTTCCCGGATCATCTGGGGGTCTTTCTTGGCGTTGGCCTGGACGAGGCGCCGATTCATGAAGAGGTACAACCGTCGCAGGTTGCGGGCGATCTCGCCGCCGGCCTCCAGGTCCAGGACGACATTCAATTCGTCGATGATGTCCTGGGCCCGGTTGATGTACTGGCCCTTGGCCACCCAATTGGCCGCTTCGATTTCCTGGATGGCCAGCTTCAGGAACTTGAGGGCGCCGTCATAGAGCATGACGATCAGGCGTCCGCGGCTCTGCGTGCTGATGGCCGTGTGCTGGTAGGACTCGATTCCATTCATAGCCTGGTCTCCCGCTTGAGAATGCCCTTTCCGGTCCCTGGCAATGGCGTTGCTTCTCTCTGGCTGGGGACGCGCATCAAGAGGAAGATGACCGGCCGTCCGTCAGCCGGTCATCCTCCCGAATTATCCAATCGCGAGGCCGCGACGAGTTACTGCAGCAGTCTCAGGGCCAACTGCGGAATCGAGTTGGCCTGTGCCAACATGGCGGTACCGGCTTGTGCCAGCACCTGGGTGCGGGTCAGGCTCGCCATTTCGGTCGCCACGTCCACATCCGAAATGCGGGACTCCGCGGCCGTCAGGTTCTCCGCCTGGATGCTCAGCAGTTCCACCGTGTTCTGCAGGCGGTTCATCTTGGCACCGAAGGTCGCTCGCGCGGTCGTCGCCGTGGCGATCGCAGTGTCGACGGTGGTCAAGGCATTCTCCGCGGCGGTCGTCGTCAGGAGGTTGACGGTCCCACCGGCGACGCCTGCAACCGTGAGAAAGTCAGCGTCGGCTCCGTCTCCCAGACCGGTGCCATCGGCAAAACCGCTGACAATCGTCGGGGCCAGAATGCCGGCGGCCTCCGCGCTAATCTTGAGCCTGTACTGGTCGGTCTCCACGTCGTGGACAACCTCCACCGCATTGTAATCAGACACAGCCCGTGATGCCGCGTTGATCATGTCGGCCACGTCATTCATAGAGTATGCCTGTGCAGCAAAGGCGGCCGTTGTGATCGTGGCTTCCGCGCCGAACGTGATCGCAAAGGTCTCGGCTCCCGTGCCGGTGACCCAGTCAGCGTCGGGGTCTGCCACGCCCGCCTTGCTTGCCACGTACGCCGCCGCGCCGGCCCCCGCATCGATCCCAAGACCGGTCTTCGTCATGTCAGCACCAGTGACTACGATCTCATCATCAGCGCCGGTGCCGAACCGAATCGTAACGTCCGTGGTATTGTTGAGCACAATGATGCCATTGAAGCCCACCGAGTTGGAGATCCGCTCGATTTCGTTCGCGATTTCGACGAACTCGTTGTTCATAATGGACCGCTGGTCCGACGAGTAGAGGTCCGTGGCGGCCTGCTCCGCCAACTGCTTCATGCGCACCAGAATGTCGTCGATGGTCTGCATCGCACCCTCGGCGGTCTGCAGCATGCTGATGCCATCCTGAGCATTTCGCCCACCTTGCTGCATCACCGCAATGTCGCTCCGTACCAACTCGCGAACGGCCATGCCGGCCGCGTCGTCCTTGGCGCTGTTGATGCGCAGGCCGGACGACAGCCTCTCGACCGACTGGGCCAAGGCGTCATAGCTTCGCCCCAGGTAGCGGGCCGCGTTGCCCGCCATCAAGTTGTTCTTGATCGATAACATCTGTGCAACTCCTTAAAAAAGACCCCAATACGGCCCCTTACGAAATCACTCACGTCACCAAGGACTCCGTGAAGACTCTTGGCCTGCTACGTTGATTATCGAAGGAAAGATGGGGAACTTAAGGGGTTTGCGCTCACCAAATGGCAGCCTGGATCCAAGGACCTCTAATCTGCAGTCCGCTCGTAGTAGGAGGGCATGGTCTACGGCACGCACCTGCGCCAAAACCTCGGAAACCGGAAGGCATTCCGACAAAGGGGAGAAAAACGTGTGGAGTTTTACTGCTTACGGCCGGTGATCCGGCCCAGCCGTGTCGTACCATGGACCCTGAGCCTGCGAAGAGTCAGTGGCGAGTGCACGCCCCTACAGGAGCACGTCGATTCCACCGTGCCCGGCCATCCCGTGGTGGTCAGCGCTGGGCGTGTCTCGCGAATTCGCGGACTGACCCCCAGACGGCTGCGGCCACACGCCTTGTGACGCTGGGAGATGATCCCGGTTGTGACCCGAGCCGTACTGGCCCGCCCCCGCATCCTGTTGCGACAGGCCTCTACCAAGCTCCTGCCCCGAGGGTTCACCGCTCGTCACATCAAGCCTTCGAATGGCGATCCCAGCATCCTGGAGGCTTCGAACCACCTCAGGCAGAGCCTGCTCGATCTGACGGCGCGTCTCCGCCTTGGCAACCTCAAGAACGCCGTCGAGATGCTCGTCCTCCTCGCGAAACCGCACGAGGACCGTCCCTAGCTCCGGGGGCTGCAAGCGGATCGTCACCTGCCTTTGGCCCTGCGCCGTCGACCCCTGCACAGAATCCAGAATCTGTTCGCGAAGGTTGCGGAGGGGATTGTCGGTTACATCGCTCTTGACCGCCACGGCGCCGTGTGTCTGAGGCTCAACGGGAGGGTGCAATGCGCCAGCTACAGACTGTTCTATCGAGGAAGCAGGCGGCTCCGGCTGTACCGTCCCTCGCTCTTTGAACCTGGCCGACCGAGACTCCTTTGCGCCCGATTGCGCAACTCGCATTTTGGCCTCCTGGCCGCCAGATCCATTATCGCATCGGGGACCCGCACGTGCTTGCTCCCGAGTTACGGCTGGATGTACCTTTGGCCCGGGCTTGGTTGCGGACGACACCTTGAAGCCATCGTCCTTCGGCGCGACCTTGTCGCCCGTATGCCCACATCGCCCATTCTGTGCCACCTGCCTAGCGGCACCTGCACCTTCCTTCCGTCCCACATCCCAGCGCCCGACCCGGGCAATCAGATCCGACCCTCCATCCCCGCTGCCATGCTGATACACTTCCTTTGGAGTCTGGCCCCCTGCCTTGGCCCCTGCAACCTTTGTACCCTTGGCACCAGCCGGAGTCGCCACCTGGTCTGGGAAAGCCGCGCCCACACGGCTTTTGACTCCCGCAAGCCGTCCTTGGGACGAAAGCGTGTCCTCTTGAGACACAATTTGCGGCGCGGATAAAGAGGGGTTCCGACGGGGGATAGGCAGCACTTGTGACTCCCACCCGACCGGTCCTGCAGGGGCAGCATACGTGGTGGCTGCGTCCTCAACGGCCTTCTTATCGGGCGACACCTCCGCTCTAATCCTGGTCAAGGTGACTACATCATCAAAAAGTGTTTGCGGTTCTCCTGCCGCCTGCCCCGTCGGCCTGTTGCCCTGCACGCGGCCATCGGATGGCAGCGCGGCACACGCATTCGCGAAGGTTCCCATGCGCACGTCCCCTATCGACACACGTACAACAGCAACCCATGTGCCAATCGCTGCGCTCCCGCACGTAGAATGACCTAAGCTATTTCTTCACAGGTACTTACAACACTGACACAGGGAAAGGGAGACTCCGCATGATAGTCTGTCGGTGTCATCATAGGAGAAATACTCCTGGCGGGAGGAAGAAACCTCTGCGTGTACGGTGAGCGACAAGAGCGTGGTCCGCGTCAAATAACCGGCCGCTTGTATAGAAACCTGACACCCGCGCGGGGATTGATGATGGATAATGGATAATTGGCTACTGCGCCCAATCTGGGCGTGAAGCGTTGATGCGTGTGGGAACCCAAATAATCGGTCATCACGAGTCAATCCTCGATTCGTTTGGCACACCCGTTGCAAGGTTAGGAGCGACTCAGACTGTCCGTATGGACTGGAAAGGATTTCATATGCCGCAAGGAGTGGATATCGTCGGTTTGCTCGACGCAGGGATCAGAGCCGAGGAGGCCCGTCAGAGAACGATTGCCAGCAATATCGCCAACATTGAGACTCCCGGCTACCGTCGGCTGGGTGTCCGATTCGAGGAATTGCTGGCCAAGGCCCTGAAGTCCGGACGGGTCGGAGAGGCCGGCCGCGTAGAGCCACAGATCTTCCAGCCCCAGAGCACATCGATCCGGTCCAACGGCAATGACGTCAACATGGAAATGGAGATCGGCGAGATGCTCAAGAACGCGTCGCGCGAAACGGCCTTTGTCCGCCTCCTGCGAAAGAAGTTTGCTCAGATTGAGAACGCGATCACCATTCGGGAGTAGGCCTCGCGTGTCACGGGCTTCCTGTCCGTGACCGTGAATCCAGGGGCACTTACATCCCTGGTGCTTGCGCCGTGGAAAGGATTTCGTGCCATGAGAGTCCAGAACGTATTCGGTCCGGTCGACATCGCGGTCTCGGGGATGCGGGCCCAGGGCCAGCACATGGAGGTGATTTCCTCCAACATCGCCAACGCCCGCACGGCGGATGCCGGGCAGGGCCAGCCGTACCGCCGGCTGGAGACGGTCTTCCGGACGCAGGGCGAAGGGGCCAGCGGGGTCGTGGTCGATGAGGTCGTCCCGGACCAGAGCCCAATGGAGCGAATCTACGATCCGGGCAACCCCAAGGCCGACACTTCCGGCCATATCACGATGCCCAACGTACACCTGCCGGTCGAGATGATGAACCTTGCGGTTGCCAGCCGGTCCTATCAGGCCAATGCGGCCATCCTCAAGCGCTACCAGAGAATGGTGGAGACCGCCCTGGAATTGCTGCGATAGTCAAGGGAGTTGAAAGATGGTCAACTTCGATCCAAACGCCCGTCCCGTCGTGCCCAATCTCTCCGGGGGCCCAGCCACCCCAGGTTGGGAGAAGATCAACCCGGAAGGTGGCAGCGCCGTGCCGTCCGGCAAATCCGGCTTTCTCAACGCCATCGAAGCGGCTGGCAAGTATGTCTCAGGGGTCGATGACCTGCAGCAGGCATCGGATGCATCAATCCAGGACCTCCTGACGGGAAAGAACAACGATATCACCACGGTCGTTTCAGCGGTGGCCAAGGCGGATGTCAGTTTCAAAGTCCTGGTCGGCGTTCGGAATAAGCTGATCGAGGCCTACAAGCAGACGATGAACATGCCGCTGTGAGAAGAAGGATGGAATCCTGGAATGATGGAATCCTGGAATACGGGGAAGAGGGCCAGCGGCTCCCCCATGATTCCATTATTCCAATATCCCACGATTCCAATCATGAGTCATGATTCCCTGAGGTGTAATGGAGTTTCTACACAAAATCGTCCTGGTCTGGCAGAAGGTCAGCCTGGTCCAGCGGGCGCTGCTGGCCGCTATTCTCGTGGCCGCGGGGCTCACCGCGGCGCTCTTGATCCATTGGGCGCGCACGCCCGATCTGAGGATGCTGTACCAGGACCTGCCGCCGGCCGAGGCCTCCAAGGTCGTCGAGAAGATCGGCGAGAAAGGGATCGCCTACGAGTTGCGGGACGGCGGCAGCACGGTCTATGTCCCGAAGGAGCAGGTCTACCAGCTTCGACTGGACCTCGCCAAGGAGGGTCTGCCCTCGGGCGAGCAGAACGGCTACAAGCTGTTTGACGACGAGAAGATCGGCGTCAGCCCCTTCGTCCAGAACATCAATCTCAAGCGCGCCTTGGAAGACGAGTTGGCCAAGAGCATTCAGACCATCGACGGCGTGGCCCACGCCCGCGTACACATCGTCAACCCCGAGCAGAAGCTGTTCGCATCGGATCAGGAAAAGACAACGGCCTCGGTCGTCCTGAAACTCAAACCCGGCTATCGGCTCAGCGGCACGAACATCGCTGCGATCACGCATTTCGTTTCCGGGGGTGTCAAGGGACTCAAGTCGGAGAACGTCACCATCATCGACAGCGAAGGCCGTCTGCTCTCCGGCACGACCGACCCGGCGCTGGCGACGGGCGCCAGCACGGTCCACGATTACCGGGAGCGCGTCGAGCAGGATCTCGCGCGCAAGGCCGAGGACATGCTGACCACGGTCCTGGGACCGGGCCGGGCCACCGTTCGGGTCAGTGCCGTCATCGATATGAACAGCCTCAGCACGATCGAAGAGACCTACGATCCGACGGGCAAGGTCGCGACCAAGGAGGAGATTACCAGCAACTCTCAGACGGACGCTGGCGGCACTTCCGCCCAGAAGACACCCGCAGGAACCATCAAAAAGGACGAGACCACGACGACCGAATACCAGGTCGGCAAGACGGTCAAACAAGTGACGGTCCTGCCGGGGGCGATCAAATCTCTGTCCGTCGCTGCGTTCGTGGACCTGGCGGCCGACGTCAATGCCCCCGCAACAGGCGGCCAGCCCGCCCTGATCATGCAAGTGACTGAGGTCGAGGGAATTCTTCGCATGGCCCTGGGCCTCAAAGAAAGCGATTCCCTCAAAGTGGTCAACGCCAAGTTTCACCGGGCCACGGAGCCGACCGCCGGGCCGGAGCCAGCCGACTGGTCCCGCTATATTGCGTTGGCCCGTCACCTGTCTCTGGGCCTCATGGCCGTCTGCGCGCTGATCGTTCTGCGGATTTTCAGCCGCGCACGAGGCAAGGCGGCGTCCGCCCAAGGACAGTTGCCCCCGGCCGCCACCGGCGCGGGTTTGCTGACGGCCGGAGAGCCGGCCGCCGAGCCAGCGTTCGTCCGCCGGCAGATCGCCCAAGCCCTGCGGCAGAACCCGGAACAAGTCCGGCAGATGTTCCTCCGTTGGATTCAAGAGAAGGAGTAGAGACAACGTGCCTTTGACTGGTAAGCAAAAAGCGGCCCTGCTGCTGACCACCCTCGATGCGGCCACGGCCGCGGAATTGCTCAAGGGCGTCGATACCGGCACCGTACAAGAGCTGGCCGTGGAGATCAGCTACCTGGACGCCGCCGGTTTTCGCGATGCCAGGCAAACCACCGAGGTCGCGCGTCAATTCTGTCAGTCCCTGCAACAGGCGTCGGGCTTTCATTTCAAGACCTTCCTGCGGGATATGCTCCGCACCTCCGTCGGTGAAGACCAAGCGACACGAATCCAGCAGGAGATTGGAGATCTTCTGCAGAAACGTGACCCCTTCCTCGCCCTCCGTTCGGCGGACCTCCAGACTCTGGCAGCGGTCCTGGAGACAGAGCATCCGCAAGCGGTGGCCGTCGTGCTGTCCGAACTGCCGCCCAAGAGAGGCTCGGAGCTCCTCGGCCTGCTCAACGAGGGGGTGCGGGTCAGTGCGGTCAGCCGAATGACCAGCATCGGTGCCACCTCGCCGGAGGCGAAAGCGAAGATCGCCCAGTTGATCCAGGGGCGATTGGAACGGGGCGTGTCGGGCCCCCAGGCCGCCACGACCCTCCCGGTGCGGCCGGAGCAATCCTGGCGGCAGATCGCCGTACTCGTGCGAAACCTCGACCGGGAAATCCGGGATGGCGTTCTGGACGCCATTCAGCAGAAAGACAAGGATGTGGGCGACAAGGTCACGGACCTGATGGTCATTTGGGAGGACATCCCGCACGTCAGTGGCCGCACGATGCAGCAGGCGCTGCGCGGTATCAACGAGCAACAGTTGGCGCTCGCGCTGCACGAGACCGCCGCGGAGATCACCCAGACGATCAAGGCCAGTATCTCGGAGCGTGCCGCAGCGATGGTCGATGAGGAAGCCGCCTTGATCTCCGCACCCAAGAAGGAGGACGTGCAGCGAGCCCGGGAGAAGATTCTCAACGTCTTGCGGGAGTTGAATCGGAAAGGCGAATTGGCCCTCGAAGAGTGATCCCATGTTCCCGATCCCAACGATCAACTTGATGCGACCCATAACCGCGGCGTGCGTCGTCCCGGAACGGTCAGGTGGCATCGTCAACACCGAAGGCCTTGGCGCTGGCCCCGCGGAATGCGAACGAGGCCATAGCCAAGCGGCGCTGGAGGATATCCCCCGCAGTTCTTCGTTCTCGGAAGATGTGCAGAAGGAGCTTCAGGGGCAAAGGAACGAGTTGGTACGGCTCCTCGCGGCGCTCAACGGAATCACAGACAGCCTCCACCATCTTCACGAACAAACCGTGACGAGCTATCCGGCCGAGATCGCCAAGCTCGCGGTCGAGATCGCCCGAAGAATCCTGATGCATAAAGTCGGCCAGGGCGACTATGAAATCCAGGCCATCGTGGAAGAGACGCTCAAGGAAACGCCGACCTGCCAGAACATTGTGGTTCATCTGCATCCCGATGACCTTGCTCCCTGCCAGGCGCTTCAGCGAGAGAATCCGCAAAGCCCCTTCGCCGGACTGGAGCTCACGGCCGACCGGACCATCGGTCGAGGCGAGTGCCTGGTGGAGACGCCCAAGGGAATCGTCAAGTCGTTCCTGGAAGAGCACCTCGAGCGGATCAGCGAGGCGCTGCAGAGGGTCCGGTAGGCTATGGCGCAAACGGCCGACAGCATGATCGACTTCGGCAAGTACTATGCGGCCTTGGACGGCGTGAGCCTGCGGAATTGCCAGGGTTACGTGGTCCGGGTTTCCGGCTCGACGGTGGAATCCGCCGGGCCGGTGATCGGGCTCGGCGCGCTGTGCGGCATTCACCTGCACGACGGCCGGCGGATCCTTGCGGAGGTCGTGGGCTTTCGCAACGACCACCTGATCCTTCTGCCTCTCGAACACATCGAGGGCATCTCGCCCGGCGACGCCGTCACCACCCGAACCACACCCCGACACCTTCTGCTGAGCAAGTCCGTTCTGGGTCGGGTCTTGAACGGTCTGGGCGAACCGATCGACAGCCAGGGCCCTCTGGTAGGTGACGAGGCGTGTCCCCTCGACGTCAGCGGGCCGGCGCCACTGACTCGCGAGAAGATCACCGAACCGCTGGCCCTGGGTATCCGCTCCATCGACGGCGTCCTGACCTGCGGGCGTGGCCAGCGCGTCGGGATCTTTGCCGGCAGCGGCGTGGGTAAGAGCGTGTTGCTGGGCGACATCGCGGTCTCCAGCGATGCGGCGGTCAATGTCGTGGCCCTGATCGGTGAGCGGGGCCGTGAGGTCCGCGAGTTCCTCGAGGAGAATCTCGGTCCCGAAGGGCTGGCCCGCAGCGTGGTCGTCGTCGCCACATCCGACGCCCCACCGATCCAGCGGGTTAGAGCCGCCTTCATCGCGGTCACCATTGCCGAGTACTTCCGGGACAAGGCTCAGAACGTCCTTTTCATGATGGACTCCCTGACGCGCTTCGCGCAGGCGCAGCGTGAGATCGGTTTGGCCGCCGGAGAACCCCCTGCCGCGAAAGGGTATTGCCCCAGCGTCTTTTCGCTGATGCCCCGGCTCATCGAGCGACTCGGCTGCGCGCAGACCGGGAGTATCACGGGCATTCTCACGGTGCTGGTCGAGAACGACGATCTGACGGACCCGGTCGCCGATAGCGCGCGGAGCCTGCTGGATGGCCACATCGTTCTGTCGCGTAAGCTGGCGGACCGGGGTCATTACCCGGCGGTCGATATTCTGAGCAGTATCAGCCGACTCATGCCCGCGGTGACCCGCGAGGAACACCGGGTCGCCGCGCAGAAGCTCCGGGAGATCTACGCGACGTACGCGGACGCGGAGGACCTGATCAACATCGGGGCTCTCTCGCCCGGCAGCAACCGGCGGATCGACGGAGCCGTCAGTCTCATTGACCGGATCAATGACTTTCTCGTCCAACCGGTTCGTCAGAAGACCCCCTTCCCGGAGACCGTCCGCCGGCTGATGGCCCTCCACAAGGCGTGGGACAAGCTCTTGAGCCCGAAGAACGGATAGAGGAATGGAAGGTTGGAATAATCGCGTATTCAAGTGTTGGCATACTGGGGGGGCGCCCTACGCCACCCATCATGCCCGTATTCCACCATGCCCCGTCTTCCCGTCTTTGCTGCGGGGTACCGATGAAGCGATTCGTATGGCGTCTGCAAAAGGTCCTGGAGGTCAAAAGCAAGCAGGAGCAGCTCAAGCGCAACGAGTTGTTTCGGATTGCCGAACAGTTGGCGGCCAAACGCGGCGAACTATTCCTGCGGCACAGAATCCTGCAGGACCTGATGGCCGAGATCCAGGCAGACGGATCGCCGGCACGGTGGAACACACAGGAATTCTTTCTCCGGCAGGCGACGACCGACGACGAGTGGATTCGCCAGTTGCAGGCGGAAATCGCCACGCTGGAGATTCGGCACCAGGAGAAGACGGCGGAGCTGCTGGCCGTCCGGCGCTTCAAAGAAGGCTTGGAGAAGCTGCGGGAGCAGGCCAAGGAACAATACCTGCGCGAGCAGGAGAAACTCGAGCAGAGAGAGTCGGACGAGAGGACCACGAGCGCCTTTGTCCGAAATGAAAGCAACGGGTAGGATTTAGGATTCATGATTTACGCGTGCCAGCCGTCCCCAACATGAATCATGATTCATAAATCATAAATCCCGAGGGCACAAGAGGTGAACAAGAGACTCATCATCATCGCGGCGGCGGGACTGGTCAGCTTCGCGGGCGCGTTTGTCACCGGCTGGCTCAGCCGGCCGAAGGCCGCCCTGGGCTCCGGCGGCCCTGCTCCGACCGGAATGGTCGGTCCGACGAACTCCTCGGCACAGACGCCGCCCACGCT
The DNA here is from genome assembly GCA_964354535.1 of uncultured Pirellulales bacterium. GTDB lineage: Bacteria > Planctomycetota > Phycisphaerae > Sedimentisphaerales > Anaerobacaceae > PLanc-01. Next base: position 39,663 of record CAYHAJ010000186.1, on the reverse strand, counting down.
TCTCACGCCCGCGGCCACCGCGGCGGAAGACGCAACGGGGACCCGGGCGCTGACGGAGCAACAGCTCAAGGAACTGATCCGTGAGATTCGCGAGCGCGTGCAGGAGTATGACCGCAAGCTTCAGGATCTCGAAAAAGAGAAAGAGCGTCTGCAGATGGCCCAGCAGACGCTGAAGACGGATATTGATACCCTCAATAGACTGCAAGTGGACTTGGCCGCCAGTACGGCCAACCTCAAGAGCGAGCGGGACGCCCTTCTGAAGACGCGCGTCGAGATCGACCAGGTGGAGAAAACCAGCTTGACGGCCCTCGGCGCGGCTTACGATAAGATGGACGCCGCGCGGGCCGCAGAGATCTTCAGGAGCATGGCGCAGGGGCAGGTCCGCAGCGGCACGGGAACGCCCAGCGTCACCGCGGACGACGCCGTCAAGATCCTGCGCTACATGCAGGAAAGAACCAAGGCGAAGGTCCTGTCGGAGATGGCTGCCACGGAGCCGGCTCTCGCGGCGGCCCTGAGCCTGAGGCTCACGCGGGTAACGGAGAAGAAGTGAAAAAGGGAGAGTTGACAATTGATCGCTCACGGTTCCGCGCGGGACGCCAACCGCGATTGGGGAACTGAAAACTGGGAACTGAAAACTATGGATATCGCCACCACATTAGGAGTGATTCTGGGGTTTGTGGTCATCATCGGGACGATCGCGTTCGAGAGCCACGGGAGCATGGCCATCTTCTTCAATATCCCGGCTCTCGCCATCGTGATCGGTGGCACGACGTGCGCCACGATGATCCACTTCTCCATGGGGCAGTTTCTCGGCGTGCTCTCGGTAGTCAAAAAGACCCTCCTGAGCCGAATCACCCCGCCGCAAGAGGTGATCCAGAGAATGGTCAACTACTCCGCCATCAACCGGCGGGACGGCGCCCTCGCCCTGGAGCAGGAGGTCGGCAAGGCGCGGGATCCCTTCCTGTCCAAGGGCTTGCAGATGCTCGTGGACGGGGTCCAGGAACACGCCATTCGCGATCTGCTGGGTCTCGAGATCCAATACATGGAGGAGCGGCACGCCATGGGCAAAAAGATCCTGGATTTCATGGGGGCCTCCGCGCCCTCCTTCGCCATGGTCGGCACGCTGATCGGCCTGATTTCCATGCTCAGCCGGATGGAGAGTCCCGATGAGATCGGCGCCGGCATGGCCGTCGCTCTGGTTTGCACCTTCTACGGCGCTCTGATCGCCAATCTCGTCTTCATCCCCATGGGCGGAAAGCTGGGGCAGTACTCCAAGGCCGAAAAGATCTCGATGGAGATGATTACCGAGGGCATCTGCGCCATTGCCAAGGGAGACAATCCCACGGCCGTCGGCGAGAAGATGCAGGTCTTCATCTCGGCGAAACGTCGGGAGGCGATCAAGGCGAAAGTGTAAGGAAAGGGGTCAGGGGTCGGGGTTCAGGGGTCAGCCGTCTGATCCCTGATCCCTGATCCCTGATCCCTGACCCCTGAGAACTACGATGGCCCACCAGAGACATAAACCGCAGCAGGAAGAAGAATCCGGGGAAGGCGCGCCGCTCTGGATCATCTCGTTCGCCGACATGATGTCGTTGCTCATGGCCTTCTTTGTGATGCTCTCGACCTTCTCCGGCTTCGGGCCCAGCGAAGCCGAGAGACTCCAGCGCGCCATGAAGGCTACCCTGGCCCCGAACTATTATGGAGGCTGGCGTCCCCACCACCCCCGAACCGCCTTGGGATTCCAGGCGCCGGCCGCCGGACAACTGGGCAAAGGCAGTGAGAAGCCTACCCTTCAGGACACGCAGGGACAAGGCTTGATGAAGGAGACCCAGGCGGGCGAATTCAGAAGACGCAAGGTCTTCTTGGTCGAATCGAAGACGGTGTTCTGGGGCGCTGGAACCACGCTGTCGCCCGGCGGACGCGACTTCCTCGATACCCTGGCCTCCTTCGCCGCCCAAGTGCCGGGCCGAATCGTGATCAGCGAAGAGAGCCCCGCGCAGGGATCAGGGATCAGGGATCAGGGATCAGAGAGACTGCCCCCTGACACCCGATCCCTGACCCCTGACCCCTCTTCCGACTTGGGGTTGCGCCGGGCCGCAACCGTTTTGCACTATCTGGCCGGCAAGGGGATGTCGAGAGATCGTTGCAGCGTGGGGATGCGCGGCATGTCGCCGGCGCAGAACTTCGAGAAGGAGCGCAGGCTGGAAATCGTGCTGCTGGACGCGAGCGTCTACCAATGAAGGAGCAACAATCAAAGATCAAACAGCAAAAAGGTGGAGTCGCGGCCCGGCCGCGACGACTTCCTTTATTTTGATTCTTGATTCTTGATCTTGGATCTTCTATGGGCCGCAAGAAAACAGCGTCAGTCCAGGAGGAAAAAGGCGAGTGCGCCCCGCTTTGGATCATTTCCTTTGCCGACATGATCTCCCTGTTGATGGCGTTCTTCGTCATGCTCCTGACCATGTCCACGGCCCGTAGCGGCAAGCTGTGCAACAGTGGGGAGGGCATCTTCGAAAAAACGCTCTACGGTTTCCGCCGATCGATCGAGGGATACGGAATCCCGGGCTTGTTCGGGACCGCCGATGACGTGGTGTCCTTTGACAACTCCAAGGTGTATTACCCGATCACCGAAGGTGGCGATCAGGACGCCGTCAGAACCATTGACGCGCGGGAAGAACTCCTCCGGCGCGACTTCCGCAAGCTGGCCCAGCGCACCCGGACGTCCGAGGCCCAAATCCGGGGCCGAAACCCCAATTTCCTCGTCCTGCCGGTCACGTTCGCACCGGGAGAATCTGCCTTGAGCGAATCCGCTCGGCAACTCCTGGGGCGCTTTCTGACGGATCTCACGGGGTTTGGGCCCATCGAGGAACTGACCCTCTACGTGGTCGGCTTGGCGGCGGACGAGGCGGACCCGCAGCAACAATGGCTGCTCTCGGCCAAGCGGGCACACGCGGCGGCCCAGTTCCTGCGTGAGGGTCTGCCGGCGCGGACGCCCTGCCGCGTCTTTTCCTGGGGAGCAGCGGCGGGCGGCGATTGGGTCGCGCAGGATAGCCCCATTTCTCAGCAATCGCAAATCGCCATTGCCACCCTCCGGCAGAACGAATGACGTCCTCGTCGTGTCAACTTTCTCGACACCACGCTCATTCCTCAGGCACTGGGAACGGACGCCGCAGGAGGGATCATCGAGGATTCGAAAGCAAGATCCATATCCTTTCATCAGGAATCCATCCTGGCGTGCCAATGGCCGGCCCTCGGCACGCGATTTGCTCATTCTCTCACGTGTACCCTCAGAAGAAAAGGATCGGATTGCTGTGTGTCGTGCTCGTCGTCAGCGGCGGGTGGATTGCGCTGGCCTCGCGTCAGACCGCCCAGCCAGTAGTTGGTAGTCGGCCGTCGATAGTCGGTGAAGACCAAGATGCGACGACCCAGGCCCGACCGACTACCGACTACCGGCTACCGACTACCCTCCTTGAGGGTCCGTCACCCGGCGGTGGTCTGGGCAACAGCGAACTATTCTTCCGAATGATGCTCTCCGTCGGGCTGATCGTCGGGTTGGGTGCGGCCGCATTCTACCTCTCCAAGCGGGTGTTGCCCAAGGTAGCTCACGCTCCCGGCAAGGAAATCCATGTCCTCGAAACCGCCTACCTCGGCCCGCGCAAGACGCTCCACCTGGTGGAAGTGGGCGGCCAGCGCTTGCTGATCGCCAGCACGAGCGACTGCATTACGATGCTGGCCCCTATCCGCGAGACATGGTCTGAGCTGTCCAGCCAGGAGCTTGGTGAGGCCGGGAAGGCATGAAAAAGCCAAGCGGAAATCCCAAATTCGAAACACCACGCCGTCCCGGGGGCGGAAATTCCAAATCCGAAATCCGAAATTCGAAACAAATGCTCATGCTCCCCACGGAAGAAGATCCCAAACGAACCTGTCGCAGGGCGTCCGCGTTTGGGTCATTCGGATTTGGGATTTGGGATTTGCTTCGGATTTGGTGCTTCGGATTTCGAATTTCGACGCCCCGCGTCTTGGCCCTGGTACTCGTGTTGTCACCCGTCGCCTTCGGGCAGATGACCTCTACCCTTTCACCGCCGACCATGCCCCCCTTGGTCCCGACGAATCCGACGGTGCCGAGTCCCGCCCAGGTACCCACGATCAGCGATCTGATGACCATTCTGGAGAAGGCCACCGCGCAGCAGCCTCAGGGCAAGGATTGGTCCACACCGGTCAAGCTCGTGATCATTTTCGCCGGACTGGCCCTGCTGCCCAGCCTGCTCGTCATGATGACTTCTTTCACCCGAATCGTCATCGTCCTGGCGTTTGTGCGTCGCGCCCTGACCACGCAGAGCATCCCACCAACCATCGCCGTGATCGGACTGGCCCTGTTCCTGACGCTGTACACGATGGCGCCCACCTATGCCCAGGTGAACACGCAGGCCATCCAGCCCTACCTGGCGGACCAAATCAACCTGAGCACCGCCGTCCAGAAGGCCGGCGGGTGCGTCAAGGAGTTCATGCTCCGCCAAAGCCGCAGGAACGACTTGGCCCTCTTCGTGCAGATGGCCAAGACCCCCGCACCGTCGAGTCCCATGGACGTCGGCATGCACATCGTCGTGCCAGCCTTCATCATCAGCGAATTCCGCACGGCATTCGAGATTGGCTGTCTCCTGTTTATCCCGTTCTTGCTGATCGATCTGGTGATCGCCAGCGTGCTGCTCAGCGCGGGTATGGTCATGCTGCCTCCGGCCATGATCTCCCTGCCCTTCAAATTGATTCTCTTTATCCTCGTCGACGGCTGGGGCCTGCTGGCGAAGAGTCTGAGTTTGGGATTTCGATAAGAAAGTGTGAAGTCGGAAGTGCTCCGGCAGCTTCCTCCGGAGGACTTCAGACTTCCAACTGGAGTTTGCCGACATGGACAGTAGTTTCGCCCTCTATCTGGGCCGGCACACGCTGGAGACGGCACTCCTGATTGCCGCGCCGATCCTCATCGTCTGTCTGGTCGTAGGCATCGTCGTGACGCTGTTTCAGGCAGTCACCTCGATACGCGATATGACCATGACGATCGTCCCCAAGCTTCTCGCCCTCGGGGCCGTGATGCTCCTGTTCAGCAGTTGGATGCTTCAAGTGACGCTGCGGTTCACGATGGAAGTCTTCGCGTACATGCAGAATGTCGGGGGGAACTGACCGCGGCACTTCCTGATTCCGAAATCATAAACCATCCATCCTAAATTCCGAGGCTTGCCGTGCTGCTCGGTTTCGCCCTGGTCCTGACGCGTATCTCGAGCTTCTTGCTGGTGCTGCCCGTCTTCGGGTCGAAGGGTCTTCCGGTCCAGATCAAGGCGGCGGTGGCCGTGTTTCTCTCTTTGTTCTTCTGCACCACCACGCCGCTGGGTATCGATCCCGGGCGTGTCGGGACCCTGCAGGCCATCCTGTTGTTAGGCGGAGAGGCCGTGTACGGCCTGGCGCTGGGACTGATCGTCGTACTCCTGTTCTCCGTGGTGCAGTTCAGCGGCCACGTGGTGGAGCAGCAGATGGGCTTGACGATGGCGGAGATCATCAACCCTCTGACGGAAGAAGAAGTCGGCCCGCTGGCCAGCCTGTTGGAGATGATCTTCCTTCTGCTGTTTCTCAGCGCCAATGGCCATCATCTGTTCCTCCAAATCCTCGCGAAGAGCTACAGCGTCTTCCCCGCAGGCACGACGCCCACGCTGGGCCTGCTCGTCGGCAGTGTGATCGAGACCGGCTCGGTGATGTTCGTGGCCGGTCTGCGGCTGGCAGCCCCCACGCTGGCCGCTTTATTGATCCTGATGGTGGCGCTGGCGCTGCTGGCCCGACTGATTCCGGAGATGGACGTGTTCTTTCTCGGCATGCCGGTGCAAGCAGGCCTGGGATTGTTTCTGGCCGCGATCTTCATGCCCTTCATCGGCGGATTCGTGACCGAGATGGCCGAGTGGATGGCGAAATTGTTGCCGATTTGAGATTTATGATTTATGAATTATGATTTGAAGAAGCAACCCCAACACATACCCGCGGCCGAAGCGTCAACCGTCCGTCGACAATCATAAATCGTAAATCATAAATCATAGATCTTCTATGGCCGATCAGCCTGCCACCGAAAAAACAGAACAACCGACGCCGCGACGGCTCGAGAAGGCACGCGAGGAAGGCCAGGTCCCTCAAAGCCAGGAATTGGCGGGCGCCGCGACCCTGCTATCCCTGCTACTGGGCCTCGCGGTTCTGGGGCCGAATCTCCTGCGCTGGTGTCGGCAGAAAGTCGAGGCGGGGATCTGCACCGTGCCCGTAGGCGCCTCGGATACCGCGCCGTTCGACGTCACGACGAACGTCTTTGCCGACGTCCAGGCCTTCGTTCGGTTCGTGAACGAGAACACGATCGACCTGATCGTCGTGCTCTTGCCCCTGCTGGCCGTGTTGTCGGTCGCCGGGATCCTGGCCAGTGTCGCCGTAGGGGGCCTGACCTTCACCCCGGCAGCGTTTCGGCTCCGGTGGAACGCGATCAACCCCGCCCATACGATCCCGAACATGGTCAGTAAACGGTCCGCGGTTCACCTCCTGGCCTCGCTGCTCAAGCTGTTTTTCGTGAGCCTCATCGTTTGGCTGTACCTGAGCGACAAGCTGGATCTCCTGGCCAGTCTGCGTTGGTCCTGGTCCGGTGAGATCGTCGCTGCCACGGCCCGGATCATTCTGGGGTTAGGTCTGCGAGTGGGCCTGGCCATCGCCGTCATCGGATTGGCGGATGCCTTATACCAGAGGTGGCAGTACGTCCAGGAACTCAAGATGACTCGCCCGGAGGTCAAACAGGAGCACAAGGACCTGGAGGGCGCCCCCGAGATCAAGGCCCGCATTCGTCGCATCCAGGTCGAGATGTCGATGCGGCGGCTCCGGCAGGAGGTGCCCAAGGCCAACGTGATCCTGGTGAACCCCACGCACGTCGCCGTGGCCCTGCGGTATGAGGCCAAAACGATGGAGGCGCCGATTCTGGTCGCGAAAGGCGCGGACCTCATGGCGGAGCGAATCGTCAGGATCGGGCGGTCCTATGGTATCCCCGTCATCCAGCGGCCCACCGTCGCCCGGGCCATCTACGCCACGGTCAAGCCCGGCCAACCGATCCCCGAGGCGCTCTATGCGGCCGTGGCCGAGGTGCTCGCCCTGCTCTATCGCCTCCGCCAGAGAAAGAAAGCCGCCCGGCGCTAACGCCGGGCACGAGGGGGGAATCGCGTCACGCTGCAGGACCGAGAAGATCCGCCGCCAGGAAACAGGAAACATGGTTGCCCGCACCGTCGGCCTACTGGCTGCTCGTACTGGTGCTGTACTGGAAGGCGGCCATTTGGTTCTGCAAAAGAGCCAGGGTGCTTTCCAGCCGCGCGAACTTCGCCACCAGAGCGGCCCGCTTCCGCGTCAGGCGCTCCTGCTCCGTCGTGATCTGATCCTGGAGGTGTTTGATCTGATCGTCGATGTTTTTGCGCTCCGCGGGCAGAGCGCCGTTCGTCGCATCCAACACACGATCGAGGGCATCGACCATCGCCCCGGCGAAGCCTTGCCGGACGCGCACCGTCGCCGTGAAGGTCCCATCTTGGCTCCGGTCGACCCGTAACTGCAGGCCGTTCTCCGGATGGAGCGGATCACCAGCCCCGCTGAACGTGCTGTTACCCGTGACCGTGCTGCCCTGGATCGTGGCGTTGCGATAGGCCATCTCGCCGTCCTGCTTGATCCTGGCGCTGATGATAATCCCACCGGCGACAGTCACCTCCACGTTGTAGGTGCCCGCCGTCGTGTAGTCGCTCGAGGCGCTGTAGAACGCAATGGTGTTGTTGTCGGAGGTGCCGGTCTTATCGGCGCCGATGATGGCCAGCACCCCCGCGTAGTCGTCGGCAACCGCCTCATCGAGAGTGTCGGCGTCCAGCGTCAGCTTCCCGTCCTTGTCCAGTTCCAGGCCCAGGTGGCCGGGCATGGTGAAACGGTCGACGCCGGAGAGGAAGCCGCGGGCCTGCTGAATCAGCAACAGACGCAGATCGTCGACCGCACTGGACACCGTGGAGTCGCCCATCAACTCGCCGGCGGTATGGGTTTCCTGATCGTACCCGGTCTTCTCCCCGTAGAGGGCCATGGCGGCGTTGTAGGCGGACACGATCGCACTAAGCTTGCTTTTGACGGAGTTCAGGTCACGGGTCAGACTGACTTGCGCGGTTCCCTCGTCGTACAGATGCAGAGTCACGCCGGGAATGACGTCGTCGATGGTGTTCGAGCTGCGTGTGATCCACTCGCCGGCACCGGCGGGGTAGCCGTCCACCTTGATCTGCGCATCCTGGGCGGACTGCGTCTTGGCGAAATCGGCCGCCGCAAAACCGGCCAGATCTGCCGTGACGGTCTGCCCCGGCACGAACTCGCTGATGACCGGGATGTCCAGCGTGGTGGCACCCGACCCCGGGTCATAAGTCAGGCTCAGCGTCATCTGGCTGGTACCGCTCGTGTGGTCGGCCAGCCGGATCATGCCATTGTCCAGTGTGGCCGTCGCGGTACCGCCAAAGGCATTGTTGATTTCTTGAAGGAGCTCACTGAGTGCCGTGGTCCCCGTGACGTCAAAGCTCCGGCTGACGACCGTCCCATCGTGCTGTGTGCCGCTGATGGTGATGGACTCGTCTCCCACGAGCGTGCCGGAAAACTGGTTCAACGCGACGATGGCACTGGTCAACCCCGCATTCTCTTCGCCCACCATAAAGGACGATGCGGTCCGCCAGATTTCCTTGTTGCTGGAATTGACGGCCGGAAGGTCCAACGTGGTCGCGCCGGCCCCCGGGTCGTAGCTCAGGCTCAAGGCCATCTGGCTCGGACCGTACGTGTTGTCGGTCAGGCGGATTCTGCCGTTCTCCAGAGTGGCCGTGGCGCTGCCGCCGAACGCATCTTCAATTTCCCGAAGGAGTTGATTCAGTGTGGTGCTCCCGGTGACCTCGAAGCTGTGGCTGACAGCAGTGCCGTCGTGCCGTGTGCCGCTGATGGTGATGGACTCGCCTCCCACGAGGTCGCCGTCAAACTGCTCCAGGTCTGCGATCCGGGTCGTCAGGACCGCATTCCCCGTGCCCTTGGTCAAAGCCGAGGCCGCGTTCAGGACTTCGGTGTTGCTGGCGTTGATCGAGATGGCATAGTCCGAGCCGGCGTCGTTGCCATTGAGCATGAGATAGTAAGCATCGTTGTAGTACAGCACGTTGGCCGTCACGCCCGGATTGTTGGCGTCGTTGTTGATCAGGCCGGCGAGGTCTTCGAGCGTGGTTTCCGCCGTGGTAGTGATGATCGTCTCCTGGTGATTGTACGAGTAGATGAACGTGCCCGCGCCGACGAAGTTCTCCGCATATTTCGTGCCGGTAGTGTGGACCCACCGCTCCGCGTTGGCGAGCTGGTTGGTCACGATGGTGTGGCTGCCCTCGAAGGCGCTGTTGGACGCCTGAGCCGTCAGAACATCCGGGGCGCTGGAGGTCGCGGTGAAAACGCGGAGCGTATCCGCGTTGGAGAGGGCCGCCACCGTGCTGCGAAGCGACTTGAGCTTGGTCTCGAGTTCGCTGATGGCAGTCTCCCGATCGTTATAGACCTGCCGTCGCGTCTGGTACCGGTTGACCCTGGCCTGCTCGATCTGCATGAGCTGGCTGATCAAGGTACTTGTATCAATGCCTGTAAACAGGCCTCCGAGTTGTATGCCGCCCATTTTTATCTACCCTTCACCATATCGCGGACCCGATCACAGTCGGGGGACACCCCCTACGGAGAAATGCAAGTGCGCAGCATGACTCCGCAATTCACCTTGCTGACTACCCTTATTATCGACGGGAAGACGCGATCCATGAGCGTCCGACCGCTCCACAGCGTATGAATCTGAGCATACGGGGAGTATCGAGGCGGGACCGTGGTGGCTCACTCATACGGGGGACAGGTGGCCTCCGTAAGTCTGCAGCACCTGCTTGCCCCGTCGCATGGTGTCCAACGCCGCCGAGACCTCGGCCCGCTGCGCCGTCAACGCTACTGATAATTCCTGGTAGAGCCGCTCGATACCCTGCCACTGTTCCGTCGCACGTTGCACCTCCAGTCCCCGCGTATCGGCGATGTGCCGCACGCACTGGTCGGTCTCCTCAAACAATGCCACTGCGGCAGCCAGGTGGCCCTGGCGTACCAGTGCCAATTGCCTCTGCAACAGTTCCTGTAGCCGGCCCAGCATGGTGACAGATCCCGCGCTGCCCTCGGGCATCACCGTATTCGAGGATTCCCGCCGTCGTCTGTCGTTCATCGGTCCTCCGGCGTGCTTTTCGTACCTGGTACCCCGGCGCGGGTATGCTCCACCTCTTCGAGCAGATTGGTGGCGTCGCGATGGGTGGGTTCGAGGGCCAACAGTGCCAGCAGAATCGCTTTCGACGGTTCCGTGCGGCCGTCCTTCAGGTACAGAACCGCGAGGGCATACATCACGGACGTGTCGCGGGGATGCGTCTTCAGGTAGGCCTCCAAGTAGTGCGTCACACGGGCAAAGGAGCCCATCGCGCAGGAGACCTGAAACAGCCCCAGCAGAACCATGATGTTGTCCGTATCCAGTTCGAGGGATTTCATATAGAAATCGAAGGCACGGGACAGATCCCCCCGCTGTTGGGCCACCATCGCCAATCCCGCGCAGGCCTTGGCACCCTTTGGGTCCAACCGGCACGCGACACGGAACGCGATCTCGGCGTCCTCGAGCCTCCCGACCTGCAGCGCCGCAACGCCCAGACCGACATACGGCCCCGGCTCATCGGGACCCAGCGAAGCGGCTCTCTCATAACAGTGCTGGGCGCGCTGGTACCTGCCGAGGGAGGTGTAACAATCCCCCAGTTCGCGCAGGGTCTCGTAGGAGCTGGTTCGTTGGGGCGTGTCCCTCCCGTTCGTCCGTGCTGCATCCATCGTCACCTCACTGGCCCTGGGCGATTGGCACGCCCGGATCATTCTTCGTCACGTTCGTCGTTGGGCACCGGGAGCCCATCGCCTGCTGCTCGAGCTCCGCCTCAAGTTGCATGAGAATTGCATTGGTCTGTTTCAACTGCGTCTCACGCGGATAACGCTCCCCGTTGACCCCGTGCGAAACCACAACCAGCCGGGTGCGACGAGGAATCTCCGGCACCTGCGCCCGCAGCAGTTCCTCCACGGAACTACCGATCAACGCCAGGATATCTATCCTCTCCCACCAAACTTCCTTCACCCAGCGGTCGCACAGATCCGAGCGGCGGATATTGACAACCATCTTCGGGGTGCCGTCGGGCCGGGACGCCTCGACCGGGATCTCACCGCCCCTGTCAAACCAAGCGATGTCGCTCCAATCCATCAGTCTCGCGATAGCCTCGCGATCATCCCCGGCGTAGGACTCCGTCCGAAACCGCTGCTGAACGAACTCGCAGACCTCGGTGAGGCGACCATCATCGCCCGTGTCGCTCCGAAAGAAAGCCACTCTGGGGCGCTGACCGCGAAGGGCGTCGAGAATGGGAGGTAGTTGTTCCTGCTGCGGCCAGAGCCGATGCGAACGAAGCAACACCTCGAGCGCCTGGCCCTTGTGGCCCTGGTCGAGTAGCATCGTCGCGGTGCGATTCGCGATGTCGATGCTCCAAATACCCGCGCGTTCCATGTCATCGAAGAGCTGGATCGCCTCGGCCGCCCGGCCGCCACCCAAGTAGGCTTCCAGCAGGTTGCCGGTGATTTCGGGGCTATCGGCACGGAGACGTCGGGCCTCCGTCAACAAGCCAATCGCCTCCTCCGTGCGTCCCAGGTGGTACAGGATCACCCCCGCGTCGTTCAGCGCCTGGACATCCTGCGGCGCGGCGCGCAGGTGCTCGCGCAGACATTCCCAGCCTTGTTCATACTGGCCCCCCCCGGCCCATTCCAAGCCTTTCTGATAGTTGTCGAAATCCACCCGCTTTGCCCTCAGTTGCCTTTTCCGATCAGAAGACGTGGCCGACTTCACGTGAGGAAGTCCAGCAGGGACGTCGACATCAGCTTCCCTGCCACGGAGAGAGACATCTGGTACAGGACCTGCCGGCGGGTCAGGTCCATGGCGATCTGCGCCACATCGGCTTCCTGCAAGCGTGACGTCTGGTCCTGGGTATCAAAGTGCATGTTCTCCAGATTCTGCTTCAGCGTATTCAGGAATCCAATCTCAGAGCCGGTCGAAATATTCGCCTGCACGAGCTGGTTGCGCATCTCCTCGACGCCGGCCGTGCACGTGGCGATGTTGTCGAGTAGTACTTGCTCGTCCACCGCACGCTCGTTCACCAGCATGTCCCGCAGGCTGATCAGGGCGTTGAAAACATCGTACGTGCCCGGCACATGGACCAGCTCAACACCCGCGGTCTCGATCGCGGTCGTATCCACGTACAGGACGCGGCCGGTGCGCGAATCGGTCACTGCCTGGTTCGGGCTGCCGCCGGTCGGTACCGTCACGAAGGAGGCACCGTCATCAATCGAAAGGCGGTAGTTGGTGCCGTCATGGTCCACCGTCAGCCACACATCGCCACGCACGCTGGACGTCCCGGTCCCCGGCACCGCGCCCGTGGCGCCGAGAAATTCCGGAATGCCGCGCTCCTCCGTGCGAAACACCTCGTCCCCCGTCTGTCCGGCGGACACGTCCAGTCCCGGCGCGACGTCGACGCGCCGCGACTCCTGGCTGCCGCGATAGGTCACCTGGACAATCCGGCCGTCCTCCCGCACCACCTCATAGGGAGCGACCGTGGTGGTGTTGCCTCCGAACAGGTACTGGCCTGCGTGCTTGGTGTTCGCCAGCGAAACCATCTGTTCCAGCGTGTTGTCGAGCCTTTCGGCGAGGCGATCGCGGCCGTTCGCGTCATAGATGCCGCCGACGATCTGCGTCAGCAGCGTGCGCGTCTCCGCCAACTGCGTCGCCATGTCTGTGACGATCGTCGAAGAGATCTCCAGCCGACCCATCAGATCGGTGATATTCCCCATGAAGCTGCTCAGGGACCGGTCCTGCGATTCCAGCCCGAGGATCCCGTACGCCTCAGAAGGACCGTCGGAAGCCCGGTTGACCCGGTTACCCGTGGATGCCTGCTCCTGCAATTGGGTAATTGCCTTGCCGTGCAATTGCAGGGCGTAGGAGACGTTGTCATAGATCCCGGATATGGCTCCACTCATAGTTGTCTACAGGACCTCCATAAGGATTGTCATGTTCGTCTGGAGGGTGCTCAGATACTTGGCGGCCGCCTGGAACATCTGCTGATAGACCAACAATTGGGCTGCCTCATCGTTGATGTTGACGGAACTTAAGTCACTCTGTTGCTGTTGAAGACTCTGCCGCACGGCTTCGACGTTGTCTTGCCGGGTTTGCTTCAAGGCGACTTCCTGTCCGAGGTTGGCGACGATCCGGTGGTAGTACTCACTCGGGGTCATTCCCCCGAGGCTCCCGAGGGCCTGATCGCGCACGGCCGCCAATCGCAGCGCGGCGGCGTTGTCCGTCAAGGCCCCCCCGAAGGCGGTGGCGATCCGACTCGGCGTCGTGACGATGTCGCTCTTGACCTGCACATCCAGAGCACTCTCCCCGAGGAAGAACGTGTTCATGCCCGCGGCCGCCAGGAAACCCGAGGTATCGGTGGTCGCGAAGGCCTCGACCTCGAAATGGTCGCCAACGTTCAGGTCCCCCACACTCAGGGCAATCTTGAGACCGTTGTCCAATTCGATCACATCGCCGGCCGCGTACCCGTCGCCGATATTCAACAGGCCAACCCTGGCGCCGCTCTCATCTCTCACGTCCAGTTGCAGAACGCCATTTCCGACCGACCCACTGCTGACGGCGGTGAAAGTGAAGACGTGATTCGCCTCGCCCTCGTAGAGGCCCGAAACCGACACGGTCGGCGGTGCGCCCGCCGTGAGATTGGTCGCGGTTGGCTCTGGCAGAACCATCGGAATGAAATCAAATGTGTACCCTGCATCCGCCGCGATGGACAGCCGGCCGGCGTCCACGGAAGCGCTCAGGCCCGCCACCGCATCAATCTTGGCAGCCATCGACGCCAGGGTGTCGGCGGACACGTCCACGGCGATCGCGTGCCGCCCGATCGCGCCCGTCGCCGTATCGGTCACCCGGAGGTAGAAGGTCCCGTCGGTGACGCGCTCGCCCCACGCCGCCAGATCGGAGGAGCTCATGGTGGTGCCCATCAGGTTCTGGAAGGAACCCTCGCGGCCCAGGCCCTGCACGTGGACGCGGTTCACCTCCTTGACAATCGCCCGCACCAGGCTGTCCACCTCGGTGCGCAGGCCCCCGAGCAACTCGTTTTTCAGGGCCAAGAGACCGCCAAGCCGCCCCCCTACCACTTCCAGATGGCTGCCCCTCGGCTGGTCCGCCCAAACGGACAAGGTTGGACCGTCGAGCAGACCCACGTGGAGATCGACAACCATAGATCCCGTGACCACCGGGGTTCCCGAGATGGAGACATCGACAACGCCGTTCTCCCGGGACTGCGTCTCGATCCCGACCAGCCCGGCCAATTCCGTGATCAGGCGGTCCCGCTGATCGCACAAGTTGTTGGCCTCACCCTGGCCGTGACCGATCTCCATCGCTTGGATTCTGGCATTGAGTTCGGCGATCTGTCGGGTGAGCAGGTTGATGGAGTCCGCGACATTCTGGGCATCGAGCACGACCTGATTTTCCAGGCCCTCCAGCGAAGCGCCCAGGCGCCGAAACTCCGCGGTCAGGGTCTGGGCCGTGCTGACGACCTCGTTGCGTGGGACGGATTCCAGGGGATTGGCCGCCAGGCGCCGCAGGGAATCGAAGAACTGGTCGATCGTGGCGTTCAGGCCGCCGCCTTCGGCGAACTCGCCCAGCATCGTTTCCACGGTACGCAGAAGGGACAATTCCTGTGAAACCTGGCCGTACGAGGATTCCTGGCGCGTCATCTCGGTCTCGAGGAGCGCGTCGATCATGCGCCGGACTCCGGCCACGTCGACGCCGCAGCCGCCTTGTCCGTAGGTCACCGGCAACAGTTCGATCTGCTGGCGGTGGTAGCCCTCCGTCGCCGCGTTGGCGACGTTATTGCCCACAACGTCCAAGGCCGTCTGGGCGGCACGCAGACCACTTAATCCTATGGAGAAATCCGACATTGCCGAACCCTCACAGCTCCATACTTATCAGCGCCTCGGGCGTCGGCCGCTTTTCGGCGCCGGTCGCACTGTAGCTCGTCCTCCCCCGACCACCGGACCCGAAGAACGCACGCAGGAGAGAGCGATTGAGTCGGGTGCAATCCCGCAGAAGCAGGACCGTCAGGGTATACTGATGCTTCAGTTGCGCGGTCAGCGATCGCAGCCGGGTCTGACGATCTGCTACAGCATCCCGGGTCCATCCCGCCAAATGGCTTTGGAGCGCGGAGAGCGTCAGTTCCCCCTCCGTACAGCCCAACTCCGCCGCCAGATCGCACCGAAGTTGCTGCCGTTTCTGCTCGTTCCGCCGGTAGACGTCGCTCTCTTGACGGAGGTCGCCCAGGAGTTGTTCCAAAGCCGCGTCTTCCCTTCGGATCAACAGAGTCCGCAGGGTATCCAGCCGCAACAACACGCTCTCCACATGCCGGATGTCCTCATCAAGCACCTCCAACAGAGCCGTGGTTTTCCTCTCGGTCGTGGACGACGCCATAAATCACAACTCCTCGTTCAAAACGTCCGCTGGGTTCGGAACACCATCCAACTGCCGCAATTGCTGGTAGACCTCCTTCCAGAGCCCCACGCCGCCCTGATCGGCGACCTCGCGCGCCAGGTAGAACCAGAACAGCCCTTGCACCTGCGGGGACGTCCCATCTTCCTCCCGGTCCCAATTGCCCATGGATTGCTGCACCTGATGGAACAACCGCGTCAACAGGACGGACTCGAAATCGTGGGCCACCTGCTGCTTCTTTTGGTCCGAGCGAACGACGGGGCCGGAGGACGGATGCACCGCGCGCCCCACATCCGCCATCCGCAAGCCGAAATCCGCAATGGATTTGATTCCATCCATGGGGCCCTTTCTCACATAATGACCAACTTTGCCTGCAGGGCGCCGGCCTTCTTCAACGCGTTGAAGATCGCCACCAGGTCCCGGGGAGAGGCCCCGATCGCGTTAAGGGTCTTGGCCAACTCGGAGACGGTGACCGCTCGTGACATGGGGACCAGGTACCCGTTCTGCTCCTCCACGTCCATCGCCGTCTCCGGGACCACTACAGTCTGACCGGCATTGGAGAACGAGGCGACCGGCTGGGAGACCTGCGCGCTCTCTTTGACCTTGACCACCAGACTGCCCTGGGAGATCGCCACCGCCGAGATGCCGACGTTTTCTCCGACGACGATCGTGCCCGTGCGTTCGTTGATCACCACGGTCGCGGGCATATCGACCACCACCTGCTTCTTCGTGATCTCGTCGAGGAACGCGACCACACCCGGCGGGGCGATGTTGTCCGGCACGGCGACCTTCACCGCCCCGGCATCGAGCACGAAGGCACTGCCCGGGAAGGACTGGTTGATGGCATCACTGATGCGCTGGGCCGTCGTGAAATCGCCGTTCCGCAGGTTCAGGGCGACATACCGCTGCCCGGCCACCTGTTCAATGAAGCTGGCAAGTTCCGACCGTTCCACGATGGCCCCGTCGGGAATCCGGCCGACCGTCTGATGGTTCTTCGTGGTTGCCGCCTGGTTGCCGGAGGCGGACCAGCCGCCCAGTGAGACACCGCCCTGAGCCACAGCGTAGACCTGCCCGTCCAAGCCCTTCAAGGGTGTCGGCAAAAGCATGGCCCCCTGCAGACTGACGGCCTCGCCCAACGTGGAGACATCCACGTCGATGCGCGACCCCTCCCGATCGAACGGACCGAGTTCGGCCGTGACCATGACGACGGCCACGTTCTTGCCGGTCACGTCCGTCGGCGACAAGACCAACCCCTGCTCCCGCAGAACGTTCGTGAGCATCTGGCGTGACAGCAGGGTCGAATCCCCCGTGCCCGCCAAACCCGTCACCAGCCCGATACCGGTCAACGGGTTGCTGCGCACCCCCTGGATCTCGACGATATCCTTGATGCGCTCGCCGCGGGCCAGGGGCACGGCCACCAGCAAGCACACCAGCACCCAACCGCGCGTGGCGGAAATCCCAAATCTCAAATCCCAAGCTCCAAGGAAATCCAAGATCCCCAGTACCGAGGATCCAAGCGTTGGTGCCACGCGGTGACCTGGTTTTGCATTCTGGGTTTTGGTCATTGAAGTCTGTTTGCGATTTGCTGCTTGGAACCCGGAATTTCCGTCGCCCCGGCGGCGTTTCGGATTTGCTTTCACGGGATCACCACGGCCAGATCACATTGACGATCCGTCCCAGCCAGCCGGGTTTCGTGTACGGGGCCGAGATGCCGCTGTTCTTTGTCACGATCCGGAAATTCGCGACTTGCTGGCTCTTGATCGTGTTGTCGTAGGCGATATCGCTGGGGCGGACGATCCCGCTGACTTCTATCGTCTGGATATCCCCCGCGATGTCCCGGTCGCGCGTGCCGGTCACCACGAGGTTGCCGTTCGGGAGCAGATCCACCACGACCACGGTGACGGAGTCCACAAAGCTCCGCTCGTCCTTGAAATCGGCCTTGCTCTTGAGACTGTTGTTCGAGCCGCTGTCGAGGGTGAACCCTGGGATCGTCGACAGCTCGCGGCCGTTGTTCAGCGTGCCGCCCAAATCGCCGGACAGGTCCGTCTGCTTCTGCAGGTCGCGCTTCGCCTTGTTGTCCACTTTGCTGTCTTCGGTGACCTTGATCGTGAGGACGTCACCGATGTGGCGGGCGACGTCGTCCGTATACAGGGACGGCGCCGTCTGGCCACGTTTGGCCCAAATGGAGCCCGCCTGTAGAGGGTTGCTCCACAACAACAGGTAGATCGCCACGACCGCGATCAGCATCATTTTTCTGTGCATGGGGTCTCCTTCCCTACAACACTGGCTCCACGGTCCCGTCGGCGTTCACGCGACAGACGATCACCCGGCCGGAATCCGTGTTGCGCACTTTTACATACTCGCCGGCGCGGGCTTCCTGCAGCACGAGGCCCGTCGCCGTCACCAACAGTCCGGGCCGTTGCATACGAATGACCACGGTCTCGTTCCGCAGAACGACCACGGGCGACCGGGCCGCACCGGCCAGGTCGCCGCGAATCTCGGTCTCGGCGGCCAGGGTGCGGACGGCCACCAGACCATAGGGCGGCCGCCAATTCACCGGCTCCGGCTCATCCGACACGACCGTCTCGACCTTTACGTTCTCGGGGGTCAACGCTGCACCCTCGGCGACCTCCCTGATGGTAACGGCCCGGCGGCACTGGTACTTCAGGCGAAACGGCACCTCCCGCACACCACACTCCTTCCCATCCGCCGTGACGGCAATCTGAACGGTCACGAAGCCACGTGCGCCAGACCGGATGAACCGCGGCGTCACCTGCAAGTCCACCGCCTGTCCGGACAGGACCAGATCTTTCGGCTTTACCGTAGCGATCGTCTCGCAGATCGAAGGACCCGGAGGATGCTGCCGCAGAAACGTCTGGCCCACTTCGAGGAACTCCTCACTGCTGATAACCTTCTGCTGACGGCGGACCGCGACGGTCTCGGCCCCCGTCAGCCGGACCTGTTGGGACGTGATGCCTTGAGAGGCCAGCCGGCTCAGGATGGTCGCCCGGTCTAAAACGGCCCTCTGGCCGGGCACCGAGAGCTGTCCCAGGCCCAGCCGGGCGGCGGTGGCCGCCAGGGCCGGATCGCCCCGGAGGACACCGATCTGGCCGAGAATCAGAAGATTGCTTTGGACGGCCACCTCGCGGGGCAGATGCACCTGGAGGATCGGCATCGAGGCCGACTCCTCGGATTGGGGGTTTCGGATTTCGGATTTGGGATTGGAACCGGCGCCCGAAGCCAACCATTGGGGAGAAAGGGCCACGAGTGCACCGGCCATCATGAATCGCCAATCATACATCATAAATCGGGAAGCCTTTCCGCTCCTACCGGAAGATGTTATTGGTTTCGCGCAGCATTTCATCGCCGGCCCGGATGGCACGCGAGTTGATTTCGTAGGCGCGCTGGGCGGTGATCAGATTCACCAATTCGTTGACCATCTGAACATTGGATTTCTCCAGGAAACCGGATTGGATCGAGCCGAAACCCTCCTCGCCCGCCGTGCCGGTCAGGGCCGGACCGCTGGCATCGCTGGGCGCGTACAGGTTGTCGCCCAGGCCGGTCAGGCCGGAGGGATTGACGAACCGGGCCAGTTGAATCGTGCCGACCACGCTCCGCACCCCCTTCGAGTCCGTCACGTTGACGCCCCCATCGACGCCGATGTCGATGCTCCCCGCATCCGAGGGGACCGCAATCGCCGGTGACAATTGGTACCCGGACAGCGTCACGAGCTGACCGTTCGCGTTGGTCTGCAAGGCGCCGTCGCGGGTGTAACGGGTATCCCCATTGGGCATCAGGATTTGCAGGAAACCGTCGCCGCGAATGGCCATGTCCAGGTTGCGTCCCGTGTTCTCAAACTGGCCCAGGCTGAAGACCCGCAAGGTGGAGGCTACCCGCACGCCGGTCCCCACCTCCAGACCCGTCGGCGTATTGACACCCGGCGAGACTTCGGTGCCTGGTTCTTTGATCTTCGAGTACAACAGGTCCTGGAACTCGATCTGGCTGCGTTTGAAGCCCGTCGTGTTGACGTTGGCCAGGTTATTGGCAATCACATCCACCAAGGCCTCCTGGGCCATCATGCCGGTGGCGGACGTGGAAAACGCTCGCATCATGTGCGCCCCCCCTTGGATCTGAGACTAATGATTTCTGGTTCATGATTTGCGCTCGTGCTGAGCGCGCGGATTTGAGGAGCAAGAGCAGCGACTCTGATGAATAATAAATCATAATTCATGAATCAGGACTCCTTCATCCCATGGCCACACTGATCGCGCTGCTGGAATTCTCGCGGTTCACCGTCAACAGTTTCATATTGGCCTCGTACAGCCGGGAAACCGTAATCATGTTGACCAGCTCGTCGATCAGCTTGACGTTCGAAGCTTCCTCGTAGCCTTGGCGCACATTGACGCTCATCGCCTCCACCGGCCGCACGTCGATGGGGGCGCGAAAACAGTTGAGTCCGACGGGGAGCAACTGGGCTTCTCTATCCCCGAACTCAACGATCTGGAATCGCCCGAGAACGGCCTGGCCAGCACTGACCCGCCCGGTGCCATCCACGCGGACGTTGGAGACGTCCACATCAGGGGGCACGAGCAGTGGCCCGGCGCTACCCGCCACCAGCCGGCCCATCGTATCGACGATCTGGCCATTCCGGTTGGTCTGGAAGATTCCGTGGCGCGTATAAAGCGGTCCCTCCGGACTCTCGATCACAAAGAAGCCTTTGCCGTAGAGGGCGACATCCAGGGTACGGTCCGTCGGGACGAGCGTCCCCTGGGAGAAATCCAAGGGCGCCTGCAACGACCCGGCGTCGGTCGCGCTGTCCAGCCCGCTACTCTGGGCCGCGATCGCCTGGGTAAAGTTGTTACACCGTCGCTTGAAGCCCGCCGTGCTGACGTTGGCCATATTGTGGGCAATGATATCGAACTGCCTTTCCAAGGCATCGACGCTTGCTCCGACTTGGGCCACACTGTCTGCCATGCTTGATTCCCGGTACCTCTGAACGCGCTAGGTCGCCGTCGTGTAGGTCGGCGTCTCTTGCGGTTCCATCGTACGGTGAACGCCGCCATCCAGCGCGAGAGACGGCAACTCATCCGCGAAGGACGCGACGGCGTCGATCTCCTCATCATTCAGGCCAATCAACTCTACCGCGATCGATACGGGCTGGGGCACCAAAGCGTCCGCCTCCGGGTGGGGAGTCCCTTCCCATACACGGTCGATCGCATCCGGACTTCCTGTTCCCCCTCCGATGTTCTGGCCGTGCTTGACTCGTCCGACCGCGACCAGCGTACGCCGCGCCGTCGCCGCGCCATCCCTTCCCTGGGGCCATGGCACCACCACCAGGACGCGTTCGTCTACCTGTGCCGGCAAACGCGTCTCGATGCGCAGCCCCGGGCCGGCAAATTCCGTCACGGTGCATTCCACGAACGTGGGTCCGCCTTCGCCCAGCGGATGCCTGCCCGCGCGTTCCTGGCCCTCCGCACTCGGGGAGATCCCCTCCGCGATCGCCACTTCACTCCGCAGGAGCGGCAGGCGTGCCATCAGGGCCGGCACGTGTATCGGCACGCGCGGGAACCTCCGCCGATTGATGAAGCGAATCTCATCGGTGTGATGGAGAACCAGCTTCCTGCCGTCCGAGCGCACCGTGGAACTGCGAAACTCCCAGGCCGTCATGCCCGCGTAATAGCGTGCAAGCCAGGAATCTCCGGTCTTGCTCGGCACCGGCGTTTGCAGGGCCACGATCAATTCCGTCTCATCATTCGCGAGCACCCGGGCGCGCATGGGGGGGGCGGCGGGATCCTTGGCGCTCGTCAACTCGATCGACTTGCTCACAGGAATATCCCGGCTGCTGGAATGCTCGCGTGCGGTCGGCGCCCGGCCCGGTGTCCGAAAGCCGAGCTTCTCGCGCAGACGCAAGACTTCCTCTTTCAGCTTCACATTCTCCTGCGGCGCGCGGGTCTGGGCAAGCTCCGCGAGCAACTGGGTGGCCCCGTGATCGAAGGCATCTGCCGTATGGAAAATGGTCAGCCGGCGTCGCCAGCCGCTGCGCGCCGCGATGGCCGACAGAATCTGACGCTCGCGCACGGTAAGCCCCCGGCGTAAAGCTTCGAGGTCGAACTTCTCGGCCGATTGCCCCTGCCTCTTCAGGCGGTGCCGGAAGCTGAGCGCCAGAAGCACGACCAGCAGCACAAGCATGACCGCGACGCCGAGCAGCACGAGCCATTGCTCGGGCACAGAGCGCGGACTCATCCGGCGGGCGGCCGCCCACCGCTCGCTCGCCGTCAAGCCCAACAGAATATGCGCTATGGCGTCCATGCTGCGATCAGGTTCGCTCCTACCGGATCAGGCTCGTCAGTTCCCGGAGAATGTCGTTGGCAACCCGAATGGTGCGGGCGTTGGCCTGATAGCCGTTTTGCGCCTCGATCATATTGACAAATTCGGTCGCCACATCCGCGTTCGATTTCTCGAGAGCGCCGCCGTGAATGACCCCGGCCCCGGCGTTCATGGCTTGCGTGACCACAGCCCCGCCGGAGTTGGCCGACGGAACGTAGTACCCGCCCCCTTTGCTCTCCAAGGCGGCAGGGTTATTGAACAGGGCGATCTGTAGCATCGCCAAGTCCTTCTTGATGCCGTTCGTAAAGGCGCCCACCACCGTGCCGTCGTTGCTCACCGACACGGCCGACAGCCGACCCGCTTCGTACCCGTCCTGCTCCCGCGCGACCGCCGTGGAGGTGCCGGCGAGTTGCGTCAGGCCGTCAAACGAGCCGACGGTTCCGAGATCTAACCTCAAGGTCTGCGCGTGCGCGGCGTCATGCGCGAAGGTCACGACAAATTCGCCCGCCTCCCCCTCGGGGATTCCGGAGAACACGCCGGTCTGCGAATCGAAGGCCAGCCCGTTCACCCGGCGATTCGGCGGGTCGATCGCCGCCACATTGCCCGTGATGGCCGTCAAAATGATGTCCCAGGTGTTGACCGTGTCGGTGCGTACGAGTGCCGCGGAGAGCACGTGCTTGCCGCCCAGGGAATCGTAGATGGCGATGTTCACGTTCTTGAACTCATCGCCGCCCACGGTGGTGACTTCGAAATAGGGTGGGGTCCCCAGGGCGCCTGTCCCGGCGTAGGAGAGCTTGATGTCGGACCGGCTGTAGCCGCTCGCATCATCCGTGACGCGAATCTGGCCCCCCACCACGGAGGCCGTGGCGCCGGTCAGCACATTCGTATTCAGGTGATTGATAAGGTCGTTCAGCGTCGTCGTGGCCGCCACCGTAAACGTCAGGCCCCCACTAAAGGCAGTACCATCCGGGTGGAATCCGGAAATGGAGATCGTTCCGGTCTCAGCGGCCCCCAACTGACCGCCGGCCCCCGAACCACCGCTGAATTGGTCGAGCTGGTCGATCTCCACGGTCCCCGCGGCTTCCACCTCGTTTACCGTGTAGGTCAGGCTCGACGTGAGTACCTGGGCCCGCGCCGCCGGGCTGGTATCGGAGCTGAGGTTGCCCGTGAGCGTGATCTCGGACGTCGCCCGCGCCGGCAAGGCCACGCCGAAGGGAATATGAATGTCGCTGTCGCCCGGGACCTGGAAACCGTCACTCTCGCCCGTCAGGCCGGTGCGCTGGACGCGATGCCCCGTGGTGGGATCCACGAGATCACCGGCCGCGTCGACGCCAAAACCACCCGCCCGCGTGTACAGGGGGCGGTTGCCGTCGCTGACGACGAAGTAGCCCTGCCCCTCGAGGGCCACGTCCAAAGGACCGCCGGTGTTGACGATACTGCCTTGGTTCATGTTCGGCGTGATGCTCGCGACCGCCACGCCACTACCCATCTGCAGCGGGTTGGTACCGCCGACGCTGCCCGTCGGCTGGGACGCCTGCTCCAACGTCTGGCTCAACAACTCCGCGAAGCCCACGCGGCTCGCTTTGAAGGCCGTCGTGTTCACGTTAGCCAGATTGTTGCCCGCCACATCCAGCATCTCTTGGTGGGCCTGCAACCCCGTCACACCGGAAGACAGCGCAAAAGACATGGGTGACTTCTCCTATAGAATAGAGAAACTTGCTTTTCTCGTTGCTCTAACTCGTCCTCTGGCAGGTTCCAGCCGCCGTCCCTCCGTCAATCTCGAATCGACGTGACATCCGCCAGTCTGATCTGCTGGTCATCGACCGTCAGGAGGATCTCGCCGTCGGCACCCATCGTGACTTCCTCAACTTGGCCGGTCTTGATCTCAACCGCGCCGTCGCCGGCCGTCGCCTTGAAGGAAATCTCCTTGCCGATCAACGAGCTGGCATAGCTGCGTTGCACCGACTCCAGCACCTTGCTGAACGACGTATTCAGGTTCTCCACTTGCTGCAATTGGGAGAACTGGGCCAGTTGCGCCGACATGTCCTTGTTGTCGAGCGGCTCCAGAGGGTTCTGGTTCCGGAGCTGTGTCACGAGCAACTTCATATAATCGGCCTGGATGTCACTGGACGAGGCGGTTGTTATAGCAGCCATCGCTCTTGATCCCTTATACCAAAGGCGCAGAGGTTCCTTCCCGAGCCACACGTGCGGCCCAGGCACAGATTAGGACAGCAATCCGCGTGCCATGCGAGCACGAGCGCCTGATTCGCGAGAAAAAAAAGACGCCGGGCACGCATAGGAATACTGATCGCCGCCGAAGGTGTCTCTGCGCGTAAACCGGAGCGACGAGGCCGCCGTCGGCTGGCGGGCCGGCAGAATCTTCCCCGCCTCAGAAGAATCTTCCGTTTGCTGCTCGCGCGGGCGCGGGACATGCGAACGCCGGACGTGCGACCGTGTGACATCCCGGCGTCCCATAAGAAACACCACAAGAGTTGTGCGGGCATCCTGTGGCAGCGCCTCCCTGCAGAGCGCGTCCTATAAGAGGCAAGGCCAGGGAATCCCCACCGGGGAAAGGAGGTTGTGACATCCGGTCCCGGTGTCCAATAAAAATTAAAGGTCCGGGAAACCCACGGTCGATGTGTGCCTTTGGTCACGCAAAGCGACAAGCCGGCGGCGGCCGGAGTTCGGGGCCACGTTGGCGTCACGAGGTTGGGGCAGATATGACTGTACTCCGAAGAGTGGTCGTGGTCAGCAAAGCACTGGAGCTTCACCGCCGCGCGCGGGAGTTGGCCCCGGAGGTGTTCGCCGCCGATGATGCGGCCGAGGCGGTAGAAATTATATCTGCCGTTAGTCCTGAATTGGCCCTCTTCGACGGGACGATCCCGCCGGCCGAGATCCGCGCCCATCTGCCACGGATTCCGCTGGACCGGAATCCGCCCTGCACGACGGTGGTAGTCGTCGCTCCCGACAGTCGGTTCGCGGCCACCGAGTATCGACAAGCCGGCATCGATGAGTGTCTGGCGGGCGAGACAGACCTCGCGCGGCTGCGCGACATCGCGGAGGAGATTGCCGAGATCCGCCCACCGCGCGCGAAGGTGGAGGCCGGCGATGACGCCCGTTTCTTCCTGGACCAGACGGCGGCGGCGGTGACGCTCGCCGGGCGCAGCCCAGCCATGGAGAAGACTCTGCAAATGATCCGACTCGTCGCCGCCAGTCCGTGCAATCCCGTTCTCGTCGTCGGGGACACGGGCACCGGCAAAGAGGTGGCGGCGCGCGCGGTCCATACCCTGCGGCATCCGGGGCAGCCCTTCGTCGCCGTCAACTGCGCGGCCCTGACGGCCACTCTCCTGGAAAGCGAACTCTTCGGGCACGTGAAGGGCGCGTTCACCAGCGCGGACCGCGACAAGATGGGACTGCTCGAAATAGCCGAATTGGGGACCATCTTCCTCGACGAGATCAGTGAGATGCCCCTCGAGCTGCAAGCCAAGCTCCTGCGCGTTCTGCAGGAAAAAACGTTTCGCAAAGTCGGCGGCGTCCGCGATCTCGACTGTAAGGCGACGATCCTCGCCTCCAGTAATCGCGATCTGAAGAAAGAGGTCCGGGAGAAACGTTTTCGCCGCGACCTGTACTACCGCCTGAACCTCTGCCCCATCCTGTTACCGCCGCTGCGGTCACCGGAAAGGCACGCGGACATTCCGTTGCTCGCCCTCTACTTCCTCCAGACGTCGAGCATTGGCGCGCACAAACAGATCCCCATCACCGCCATCACGCCGCTCGCCTTGGAGGCCCTGTCCCGGTATGACTGGCCCGGCAATGTGCGGGAGCTGCGCAACGTGATCGAGCGGGCCCTGCTGCTGGAAACGACGGATAAGATCGGGCTCAGCAGCATCATCATCGATCCGATCGACAGCGATGCCCCGCCGCAGCCGGGTCTGGGACGCAGTGGCAAGGACTTCTCGTTGGAGAAGGCCGAGCGCGAGTTGATCGCCTGCGCGCTGCACGAGACCGGCTGGCAAAAGACCCAGGCCGCCGGCCTGCTCGGGATCACGCGTGCCACGCTCTACGCCAAAGTCAAACAGTACGACCTCCACCAGAAAGGCCTCTTGCCGGACGAGGTCTCCCCGTCCGTCTCGCCCTCCCGGCAGTCCATGGCCGACGCCACCTGCTGACCATCATCTTGTCCTTGGCGCGGGGGACGCACGCGCCGATCGTTGCAGGGATGGCTGTCAGAAAATCGGGCAGCCCGTATAGAATCCGGACACGACTTCGCAGGAGGAAGGTGCGTGCCGCCCACCCTACAGGCGATCTGCGGCCCGTCCGGGAGATCTGGCACAATGGTTGCTGAACGGGGGGTGCATGGCCGATGAACGACAACATCCGGACCGCGAGAGACCGGCAGAGGACGCCGTACCGACACCGCCCCAGGGCAAGACGTCCCGGACTTCCTTCACGCACGAACCGGCCCAAGGCGATTTCTTCGCGTCACTCGCGGAGTATACCTCCGAACCCAATGACGTCGATGTCCCAGACGCTGATCAGGCCCTGGACCAACGCGTGCCGCCACCGTCGACAAGAGGCAATCTTCCGCCGAAAGCAGCCGGGCTCCCTTGGGGACTCCGAAAGGTGTCACGTACACAGAAGATTCTCATGACGGGCATTATCGCAACCGCCGCGGCTCTACTGTATGTGCTGGTCGTCCGGACACCTTCGGGTTCCATTGCGGACCGAACGGTATCGGCAGGATCACCCTCGGGAGAGCAGACGCCAGTGCAACTCGCAGGCCGAGTATCCTCCTCCGCTCCCGGGCGCGAGACCGCGAGGCAGGGCCGGTCCCAGGCCCCCGCCTCACAACCTTCCGCGTCAACCGAACCCGCAGACGCACGGCCGGCAGACGCCGGGCGTGAGGACTCCTTCGCCGGCCGGGCGACACTCCTCGCCGAGGGACGTCGTACCAAGATGCTTGATCCGCAAGGCGAGACAGCGTCATGGGGGACTCGCGCTCTGGCCGGCCCGGAGCCGCTGTCTCTCCAACTTGCCGACAAGCTTTACCTGCGTCGGGAATTTGAGCCCGCCCTGGCCATGTACGACAAGCTCTATCGTCGGCTGCCCGCGACGGAAGAGAACCAGCCCCTGCGTGACTTCCTGCTCCTGCGCATGGCCCTGTGCGATAAGAACAGCGGCACCGCCGCGCAGGCGGATTCTCTGCTGCGAACCATCTCCTTGAGCCGACTGCCCATCCTCCGCGCCCTCGCCCGTTACCATCAGAGCACGACCCTCCTGGACCGAAAGCGGTATCTCGAAGCCGCCGCCAAAGCCTATCAGACGGCGGCCCTGGTCGCCGTGGCGCGCTATGACGACAAGTGGGTGTCGGCCGTACAGCAACAGTGCGCCTTTCTCACGGCCGAGGCCGTGACCCGCCATCTGCTGTCGCTGTCCGACGCCGATGTCAATCTGCCGGCGGCGCTGTGGGGCAGACACCCGGACATCGATCCGTTCGTGGAGATGGAGGAGCCGCAGTTGCGGATCTTCCTGGCCTTGGGCGTCGAGCAGCTCGAAGGAACGGTGCTGAGCCCACAGATTCGTCAGGTCGGCGAGGGCCCCCAAACGCAAAGAGAGGCGTTTGACGTCCCCGACCAGGGCTCCGTGCCCCACTGGTCCGTAATCTGCAACGGCGCCCCCATCGAAGAGTTGCTGGCACGGTTCGCAACGAAGGCCGGCGTGAATGTCCGTTGGACCGAGCCCGGGCCGGGCGCCTCTGCCGAAGACAACGCACGCGCACGACCCGTCTACCTTTACCTGACCTCGGCCACGACAGCGCAAGTAATTGCCCTGGCCACCGGCAGTGTAGGCCTGGTCGCCCCAACCGATGACAAGGGCAACATTCAGCCCTTCGACCCCACCTCGTACACCTCGCTGACCGACCACACGAGCTTGCTGGCCGAGGAAGCAGTCACACTCTGGCAGCGCTTCCTGCTGACCGCCGGCGACGACCCCCGGGCCGCCAACGCCCATTTCGCCACCGCGTTGGTGCAGGCCACGCGCGGACGGTTGGGCGAGGCTATCGCGGAATACAAAGTCGTCGCGAACCGCTACGCCAAACATGCTCTGGCCCCCCATGCCCTGTTGCAGTCGGGAATGCTGAAGGTACGCCTGCGCGATTACGTGGGGGCCCATGCAGACCTCAAACAACTCGTGGGACTGTATCCGGAGACCGAGCTGTCGGATCAAGCCTGCTTGTACTTGGCAGATGCCACGATGAAGGCGGGCTTGTACGAGGAAGCGGCCGGGTTGTACCGTAAGGTGTACAACCTGGGCTTGTCGGCGGAATCCCAGACGGCCTCCGCTCTGGGGGCGGGCCGCTGCCTCTACGAGACGCGCCAGTACGAAGAAGCCGCAAAATGGCTGACGCGCTATACCACGCTCGCCCGAGACCAGAGTCACCCGGGATTCTCGGCCGCGTGCCTGCTGCTGGGCAAAACATGCCTGGCCCTGCACAAGCCGCAGCAGGCCCAAACCGCGCTGAACCTGGCGATCAGGGGCGAGCTGTCACATCAGCAGCACGTGGAGACGATCGCCCAGCTCGTGAAGACCTACCTGGAGCAGGGACTCTTCCTCGAAGCCCTCAGCACGCTGGAGGGCACGGGGGGATGGCAGTTGTCACAGCAGGAGATGACCGAGCTCGTGCTCCTGCGGGCGCAGACCCTGCGCTCGATCGGGCTGGCGGACAAAGCGATCCTCCTGCTGGAAGAGAAAGGCCAATACCTGCCGAGCCCCGAGCTCCAGGGCAAAGTGGCGCTCGAGCTGGCGAAATGCTACGGGGCGGGGGGCGATCTCGAGGGCGCCCGAAAGACGTTGAGCCAAGCGTTCACGACGGTCGAGCCGGGACCCTTGGCCGCCCAGATCGGTCGTGAACTGGCGGGCGTATGCCTGCGGCTGGACCAGACGGCCCAGGCGGTTTCCATCTGCTCGCAATTGTTGCAGCGTGCCCCGGCCTCCGAAAGACAGGCGACCCTGGATCTATTGGCCAGCGTCTATCGCAAACAGGGTCGGTACGATCAGGCCGTAGCCGCCCTTCTGGACCGCTACGAGGTCCCCGAACGGATCAAGGAGGACTGATTATGGATTGTTGCAGAGACCACCCGTCTTCAATGCCGTCGCCTCGGACTTCGACCCGAAACGTCGCGCACACGTTATCAATCCCTCTGCTGCTGGTTCTGTGGTGCGGAGGTGCGACGGAATCATGGGCCGCGGGGGCCGGTCGGTCCGGGCCGACCGTCAACCGTCGCGGGACCCAGCAGGCGAAGTCTGTGCCGAGCGTAGCGACCCTCTCTGATCCTTGTGCGCCCCTGGCTCAGACAAGGCAGACCGAGGCCATCATGACGGAGCCGCCGGGAGATTCGCCCTCCGCGCGGACCGGTCTCTTGGCACGAGCGAAGAGCCAGGAGGGCCCCTCACCGGCCCGTCCTGGTCCGGGGGACTCGTTGACGCTGGACCTTTGGTCCAGCCGCATTTCCGCACCCGATTCCAGCGACGATGTCGAGACCAGCCTAGCGCTCAAGCGTCTGATCCGGCAAGTCCACCGGATGACGTTCAACGACAGAAGCTTGCCACAACCATCTGTGCCATCCGCAGAACCGGCGCCGATGACGGCGCCCTCGGCGCCGCCGGCCGTGATCACGGAGGGCATCCAACCGGCCCAGGCAGAGACCGTTGCCAGCCCCACACCCGAAACGGCCTCGACGCTGTCGGCCAAAGCCCAAAAGGCCCTCACGGATCTCCAGCGAAATCCCAGCCAGATACGCGATCCGCTGGAGGTGGCGGAGTTACTGTTCCTCAGCGGACGACCCAACGATGCAGCCCCGTTCTATGAGGAAGCCCTGCGGCGTACCAGCCCCGACACGGCGGCCTCCCGCAACGACCGGGCTTGGATTCTCTTCCAACTCGGCAATTGCCTCCGGGAGACGGACGCAGCGAAGGCCCAGAACACCTATGCCAAACTGCTCGGCGAATACCCCGACTCCCCCTGGACCGAGATGGCCCGGGCAGGCGGCCGGCTTCTTACGTGGTACCAGAATACCCGACCGGATCAACTGGTCACACCTACCCCTTGACAAGGGATTACAGATAATGGCGCATCATCAACCATCGGTTGCCGATCATCAATCGTCGGTGCTGCTCGTGGATCACGAGCCTCAGGCCATCCGGCTGATGCTCGAAATCCTGGCCCGCAAAGGGATCGTGGCGCGGTTGGCCGCCGACCGGAAAGCCGCTCTCGATGCCCTCAGCCGAACGGGCTGTGACCTGGCCTTCGTGAGCGCCTCCCTCGCCGGGACGACCGACTGCGGCCCGGGTTTCAAGCTGCTCGACGAGATCCGTGCCGCGGCGCCGGAGATGCCTGTGATCATGCTGGGCGAACCGGTCCATTGCGGCGACGCTGCGACGCACTCTGCCCCCTGCCCCTGCGGGCACATGGCCCACCAAGCCGTCCGCGCGATCCAGGCAGGTTGTCGCGATTTCCTGCTCAAGCCTTTGGACCGGCGCGTGATAGAGCATCTCCTGGAAAGCCTGTTGCCGAACCGTCAGGTGGCGACCGCCGCCGCCGCCCGGGAGGCCGATCATCCGCTCTACCATATTGTGGGCAGGAGCCCCCAGCTTCTCCAGACCGTCACGCTGGCGGAGCGGATCGCCCCTACTTCGGTCCCCGTCCTGATCACCGGCGAGAGCGGGACCGGCAAGGAGCTCATTTCGCTCCTCGTTCACTACAAAAGCCGGAGGGCCGTCGGGCCCTTCGTGCGCGTCAATTGCGCCGCGTTGAGCGACAGCCTGCTGGAGAGCGAGCTGTTCGGCCACGAGAAGGGCGCTTTCACGGGCGCGTACACCCAGCGCAAGGGCCGCTTCGAGATGGCGCATGGTGGGACGCTCCTGCTGGATGAGATCACGGAGACCCCGCCGCAATTCCAGGCCAAGCTGCTCCGCATCATCGAGCAGCAGGAGTTCGAGCGCGTGGGCGGCAATGAGAACATCAAGGTGAACGTCCGCCTGATCAGCACGACGAACCGGGACCTGCTCCACGAAGTGCAGATGGGACGGTTCCGCCAGGACCTGTATTACCGGCTCAGCGCGACCCGGATCGTGCTGGCGCCCCTGCGGGACCGGCGTGACGATCTGCCGGAGCTTGTGTGGCACTTCGTGAACCTCTACGCCAAGGAGGCGCAACGCCGCATCGACGCGCTGGACCCCATGATGATGGAGATCTTCGCGAAGTATGATTGGCCGGGCAACATCCGGCAGTTGCGGAATGTGGTCTTGACCTCGTTGATCCTTGGCGCGGGGTCCGTGCTCTCGCTGGCCGACGTATCGTGGCTCTTCGACGAGCTGCAACCGTTGGCGCAGCACCCGGTCGAGGGCGGATTGCCTCCGACGGGCGGTCTTCCACCGCAATCCGAAATCCGCAATCCGAAATCCGCCATTCGTATTGGCGGTATTCCGCTCGAACAGCTCGAGCGGCAGGCCATTCTGGAAACGCTGCGCCAGACGTCCGGCAACCAGACCAAGGCCGCCAAGGTCCTCGGCATCAGCGACCGCACCCTGCGCGAGAAGATGCGCCGCTACCGCCGGGAAGAATGTCTCCAGGGAGTATCCTGAATCGAAGGGAAGAGCGCTTTATGGCCGAGCCGCAAGAGATGGAAAAAGACGAAGCCCCCGAGTTTGAGGCGCCGCCTGTCCAGGGGCTGCGTGCCAAGATCCTGCCCTGGCTGGTTCCGGGTGTCGTGGTCCTCGTCTTTGCCACGGGCGGCTTTCTGGTCGGCCGGTCATTCGGGACCCGGGGCCAAGCCCAGACGGCCGCCGGCGCGGAGTCGGGCAGGGCGGCAGATGCGGCTCTCCCGAAGGAGCCTGCCCCGAAGGACGGCGCCGGCCCGAACTGGTATTTCGACCTTGACCCCATCGTGGTCAACTTGAACGATCCGGGCGTGACCCGCTACGTCCGTATCAGCCTGACGCTCGAAATCAGTGGCACCACGGACGAGAAGGAAGGCCGGGTCTTCCTGGACCAGAAGAAGCCGCTGATGAAACACTGGCTGACGCTGTACCTGTCCAACCAGACGATCGAGGATGTCCGCGGAGAGAAGAACCTGACACGGATGCAGACCCAGATTTCCGAGACCCTGAACGTGGGTCTGTTCCCCGAGGGCAAGCCGCGAATCAAGAGCGTCCTGTTCAAGGAGTTCGCCATCCAATGATGAGCCCCTCCGCCAACCATCTCGGTAGAAGGAAGGTTGCTCAACTCCTGACGGCCATCGGCTCGACCCCGGTTCCCGAACCGATGCCGCCAGGGACACCCTATGACTGGCGCGACCCTCACAGTTTCAACGCCGACCAGCGTGACCGATTGGCCCAAGCCCTGGAACAGGTCGCCGCACGAATGAGGGACGTCTTCACACATGCCCGCAGCGGCCAGATCGAAGTCTCGCTGAAAGGCTTCACCCAACACTTCGCCGGCGACTTGTGCCGTCGCTGGGAGATGGACGGGGACTTCTGTCTGGCCTTCGCCCCGGGCCAGGGCCCGTCGTGCGGTTTCGTCGCCATCGCGCCGCAAACCGCGAGCGCGTGGGTGACCCGGCTGCTCGGCGACTCGGAGGCCAGCCGCGACCCCGGCCGGGCGTTGTCCCCCCTGGAGGAATCGCTGCTCTCCGACCTGCTGACCGCGGTGCTCGACGCCTTTCTGGCTCTCTGGCGAGCGCCGCGCAACCCGGGCGCCCCAAACGCGGTGGATCGCGCGGGGGAGACCCTCAAACCCACCGGCTCCATGCGCCAGGGCCAACCCGAACTCCAGTTCGAGCTGACAGAAGAAGTCGCCCAGATCGTCTTTGAGATCAAAGCCCCAGACCAGGGCCAACCTTCGGAAGTCACCTTCCTCCTGCCCTGCAGCCGGCTGGCCGTCCTGGCGGGCAAGATGACGGCGTCCGAGGCACCGAAAGCATCACCAGCGGAGCTTTCCCGCGCGTTGATGGAGCACGTGCAGAATGTGCCCGTGACAGTCACAGCCGTCCTCGCCTCAACCACCCTGACGTTCCAGGAGGTCCTGGAACTCGGTCCCGGCGACATCCTGCTGCTCGACAAGCCTGTCGATGGACCAGCACAGTTGATCCTGGATGGCCGCCCCATTTTCGGCGGTCGTCCTGCGCAGTCCGAGGGAAAGCACGCTGTGGTGATTGTCGAATCCGAGAGCGACTCGCACCAACAGACGGCGGCACCCACCCGCACCAGCCCACGAAAGGACACCAGAGGCAATGCCTGAGACAATCAATGCCCCGCCCCAGAACCTGGAACAAGATCAAGGCGAACCAACGGCCCAGGCCGACGCCAGGACCCAAGTTCGCGAGGTCCAGTTCCCCGAAGCGCCGTCGGATACCGGGATGGCCACCACCGGCCAACTCGATGTTCTCCTCGACATGAGCGTTTCCATCTCGGTGGTCCTGGGGCAGACCCAGATTCCGGTCCGCCGGCTCCTGCAGCTTGGCCCCGGCTCCGTGCTCAAGCTCGAGAAACCGATCGAGGCGCCCGCCGACCTGTACCTGAGGGACTCCAAGTTCGCGGAAGTCGATGTGGTGGTCGTCGAGGATCGGTTCGCGGTCCGCATCAAGAAGATTCTTGGGGCCGGTGCACCGGCAAACTCATGAGGAACTGAGAACTACCAATGGCTTCCGATCGTGCCATGACAGCCAGTTTGCCCGTCGGTGTGACGGGTGAGGACGGCCTTCTGAATCTGCCGTTCGCGTCGTACACCAACGTCATCCTGGCAGTCAGTCTGGTGGCCATCCTGGCGACGTTGATCGTGCCGCTGCCGACGATCCTACTCGATCTGCTGCTGGCGTGCAGCCTCTCGCTGTCGATCGCGGTACTCATCGTCACGCTTTCCTCGCGGGAGACCCTGGAACTGTCCACCTTTCCGTCGCTGCTCCTGTTCACCACGCTGTTTCGTCTGTCCCTGAATGTCGCCTCAACGCGGTTGATCCTCCTGCACGGCGATGCCGGCAAGATCATCCACACGTTCGGCAGTTTTGTCGCCGGCGGCAGCGTGGTGGTCGGCCTGGTGATCTTCCTGATCCTCGTCGTCATTCAGTTCATCGTCATCACCAAAGGCGCCGAGCGGATCAGCGAGGTTTCCGCCCGGTTCACCCTCGACGCCATGCCCGGCAAGCAGATGGCCATTGACGCTGATCTCAACGCGGGCGCCATCACCGAGGCCCAGGCGAATGTGCGGCGGACCAAGATCGTCAAAGAGAGCGAGTTCTATGGCGCGATGGACGGTGCCAGCAAGTTCATCCGGGGCGACGCCAAGGCCGGCCTGATCATCACCGCGATCAACATCATCGCCGGCATCGCCATGGGCTACTCCCGGGGACAGACCATTACCAATGCCATCAAGACCTATTCGATCCTGTCCATCGGCGATGGCTTGGTCAGCCAGATCCCGTCGGTGATCATCTCCGTCAGCTCCGCCTTTCTGGTCACGAAGATCTCCTCGAGCAACAGTGTCGGTCAGGATCTGTCTCGGCAGTTCCTCCGCACCGGTCAGCCCCTGACGACCGCCGCGTGCGTCATGGCGGCGATGGCGCTCGTGCCGGGCCTGCCCAAGGTCCCGTTCCTGCTCTTGGCGATCGGCACGGCACTCTTGGGGAGAATGGCCACGAAAGCCGAGAAGGCCCCGCCCAAACCCGCAGCCCCTCAGGCCAAGAAGACGGAAAAGGAGCCGGTCGAGGAGCTGCTCGATGTGGACCGGGTCTCGGTCCACGTCGGCGTACGGTTGATCGGGATGGTCGATCCCCGTAAGAGCAATACGATTTTCGATCGCATCGGCGCCCTGCGCCGGCAGTTCGCCCAACAGATGGGCATTATCATCCCACTGGTGCGGTTGCGGGACGACTTGAACCTGGAGCCGAACACCTACGAGATCCGACTCTCCGAGGCTCCGGTGGCCAAGGGTTTCCTGGAGCCGGACATGTTCCTGGCAATGGACGCCGGGAGCGTCCAGGAGAAGGTCGAAGGGATCAAGACGACCGAGCCGGTTTACGGCCTGCCGGCCCTGTGGGTCACGGCCGCCAGGAAGGAGACCGCGGAACTGAAGGGCTATACGGTTATCGATCCGGAATCCGTTTTCATCACGCACCTCTCCGAGACGCTCAAGCGACATGCCGATGAGCTGCTCACCCGCGAAGACGTCCAGCTTCTCATCGACCGGCTGCGCAAGAACCAGCCTTCCCTGGTGGGCGAAGTCACGGGCACCGAGGGCGAGGTCTCCATCGGACTACTGCAGCGCGTACTGCGGAACCTGCTCAGAAGCGGCCTGCCCATCCGCGAGCTGACCGCCATCCTCGAAGCTCTGGCCGAGAACGCCTCCAAGACCAAGAACGCGGCCACGCTCACCGAGGTGGTCCGTAAATCTTTGAGCCGGACGATCACCGAGCAATATCGGGATGCCCGCGGCAAGGTGACGGTGATCGCCTTCGATCCGGCATTCGAGCACCAGTTGACCTCCACGTTGCGCCAGGAAGGCGGTGAACTGGCCCTGAGCACGCCGACCGAGACCGCCATGGAGTTGAACCGTCGGGTGGCCGACGCCTGGAAGTCGGCCATGGACAAGGGCAAAGACAAGGTCGTTCTCCTGTGCGATGCCCGACTGCGGGCACCCTTGGCGCAGATGCTGGCGCGGGCCCTGCCCATGCTGCCGGTCGTGGCCTACGACGAGATCGTCTTGGGGACCCCGGTTGAGCCCATCGCGACGATTGCAGTGACTCCGGATGAAATGACGATAAGGAGCGAATGAGTATGCCGCTACAGATACGACCGATTGCGATCAGCACCGCGGTGTTGTGCTTCTTTGCCATCGGCATTGTCGGCTCCCTGGGCCGCCTATCGCCCTGGACCTGCTGCCAGCGCGCGGTTCTGGGGGCTGCCATCGCCTACTTCGCGGCCGGTGCCACCGTGCGGGCCATCAACGCCGTTGTGACACAAGCCCTCATCAGCCACCAGATGCGTAAGGAATACCCGGGTGACAACCAAGGCTAACGATATCCCGGAAGTCAGCGCCCCGCAGACGACCCGGACGGTAGAGGACACCGCCGAGCACCTCAAGGCCATGGCCGTGCGCGTCTACAACGGGCACAAGCCCAGAGCGGTCGGCAACGAGGAGATTCTGCAACTGTTGCCCCTGGTCCGCAAGATCGCCCGCCGGGCCGTGAGCTATCTCCGGCCGCCCTTGTCGTTCGAGGACCTGGTCTCGGCGGGAACCGTAGGGTTGCTCAAGGCTGCACGCGATTTCGACGCCTCCCACCAGGCCGAGTTCAAGACTTATGCCTATATTCGAATCAAGGGGGCGGTGCTCGACGAGCTGCGCCGGGCCTCCCTGCTTCCCTCCGGCGTGAATCGCCAGATTCGCACCGCGCTGGAGCTGAGCCGCAAGATCGCCGAGGAACGAGGCATACCACCCACCGAGGAGGAACTTGCCGAGCGGCTCGGCATCCCGGTGCCGGAGGTCTATGAGTTGTTCGAGAATGCCCGGGCGCAGCGATTCATCTCCCTCGATACCCTGAGCGAGGAACAACCCGGCTTGGGCGACCTGCTCTCCGTCGACTCGTCCGATGCGCCAGACGTTCTCTTGGAGAAAGCGGAGCTTGCCGAGGAACTCGCCAAGGCCATGGAAGAGCTCGACGAGAGGCGCCTGCAAATCCTTGTCCTGTACTACCACGAGCACCTGACGATGAAACAGATCGCGGAGGTGCTCGAGATCACGGAGAGTCGCGTCAGTCAGTTGCACGCCAGCGCCCTTTTCAGCCTGTCGGCGAGATTGGAGCAGTGGAACGATGACGGACAATGATTTCAACACGATCAAGCCCGTGGAGAACCTGCAGAACGTGGCCGGTCTGACCCCCACCGGACAACGGCAGGAACGAAAACGCCGGTCCAATGCCCCCCGGCCGAGTCCGAGATCCGACGCAAGATCGCCCGACGAGGCCGCGGAACAAGAGGCGTCGGAGCACGACAAAGACTCCCATAGGATCGACTACCGCGCCTGAGGCGGGAGTCAGGCAGATAGAACCGCCGGAAGGGAACGAGGAAAGATGATCAAGACCATGCGACATATTCTGAAAGCCGATGAGGTAACCTCTGACGGCCCGCTCTCCCTGGACCTCGAACCGGCACCGCCCCGCGACCACCCGCCACGTTGCACCTCGGCTGGTCCGCGTGTGCGGATCGCGCAGAGCCAGGAGGAGTATGCCGTCCTCGAGGTCACCTGCTCATGCGGCCAGACGATTCACATACGATGTGACTACGGGACCGCGAAGTCAGCGCCCGGCTCACAGGCAACGGCACAAATATGAAGGCTCCTGCAGGCCTCTGGAGAACTACTATGACTGCAACACGAAGACTCGTGGCGTTGGCTCTCGCGGCGCTGTTGGTACTCGCTTTGGGCGGCTGCACCACGCCCCCAAAGTCATCGGACCCCGTCGCCGCCGGCGCCCAGCCGCCTGAGACTGCGGCCAAACGCTTCCAGGACGGCTCGCTCCAAGGCCGCACCGCGGTAGAGTCGGCGCTCGAACTTTCCGAGAAATACGCCCAGCTCTCCGACCAGACCGCGACCCTGCGCCAGGAGAACCAACGGCTCGCGACCGACAACGGGAACCTGCGCCAGCAGATCGCCTCGCTCGAAGGAAAGCTCCAGCAGACCCAGAAGGAACTCGGCGAGGCCAACGACCTGCTGATCGAGATGCTCACCGAGCTGAACAACTGGAAGAGCAATATTCTCGGCTTCCGCGGCGAGATGCGTCAGGCGGCCCAGGCACAGCTGGAGGCCCTGCTTAAGGTCCTGGAGATCCTCGGAGGCCAGGCGGAGGCGGGCGTTATCGAGCGGAGACACGCCGGGACACTGAACCCGGAGGGCAACGATGTGAAGCTGGCCGGTAAGTCCGCCACGTCGCTCAGGGGAGAGCCCAATGCTGCCCAGTAGGCCATGCAGAGGATCCGGTACAACCGTGAGTAACGGTGAGACCGCCCTGGGACCGCACCGATCGCTCGCGGCTTTGGGTTTCCTCCTGACCTCTGCCCTCGTTCTGGTTTGTGGCTGCGAATCCACCGAGCAAGACGCCATGGTCAACGCCTATTACTTAAGTCCCACCAAAGACTTACGCAGGCTCGGGCGCGTCGCTCTGGTGGAGTTGGACAATGCCTCCAACTATCCCCAGATCGCCGGTGAGGTCACCAGTGCGCTGTTCCTGGAAGCCCAGAAAAGGCAGGTGTTCGGCCTGATGGCCGTCCCTCGGGACAATCCTGCGTGGCGAAATCTCCAGGAGAACCTCACCTCGCTTCAGGGACTGCGGCAATTGCAGGCCGCCCGCGAGGCCCTCAACTGCAACGGCCTGCTCTTGGGCAGGGTCACCCGGTACGAACCCTACCCCCACATGGTCATGGGCCTGCGTTTGAAGCTGATTGATCTGTCCGACGGCCAACTCCTCTGGGGTCTGGAGCAGGTCTGGGACAGTTCTGACAAGAGCCTCCAAAAGCGGATCAAGACGTATCTCCAGGAGCAACGGCGAGCAGGTCAGTCTACGCTACGCGAAGAACTCGTGATCGTAAGTCCGCTGAGCTTCGGCAAGTTCGTAGCTTATGAAATCGCCAAGACACTCGAGCGGCCCACGAGAAGATAGGGCGAAGGTGCAACGTCCCAGAGAGAATTGCGGTTCTCAGCATCGCGAACGCATTTTTCCGGGAGAGGGCCTAAAGGTTTCGCGTAACCACGCGAAAACAAGGGTAGGCAAACGGAAGACCAAGGAACCGCACGATGATTGATAACATTCAGAATAGTCAGGTCAAGCAGGCCATGGGGATGAACCCCCTGCCCCATCCTGACCCAACGGGCAAACCTGCGACCGACGGATCGGACGCCACGCTCCAGGTCAGCTTCGCCGATCTGATCAACCAGGCGATCCAGGCGTCTGAGACGGACATGGATGTCGTCCAGAAAGCGCGGGAGCTACTCCAGTCCGGCCGACTTACGAGCCCCCAGAACATCCGATCCGCGGCCGCAGAGATCATAAGGTTCGGCATCTAAAGACGCTGCAACTCAGGATTGTGCCGAGGGGCCCGCCAGGGACGGCAATAGGGCCCCTGCTTTTTTGCGCTCGCTGGCCTCAGGCAGGGAGTCAGGCGGGCATTTTCCCTGTTCGTCCTACAGGTCCTGTCGGTCCCATTCTTCGGCTCTCGCCGCTTGCCAATCAGACATAGCAGTCGAGGATTGCGCCGACGGGCAGTCGGTTCAGATCTGGGGTATCGGTACAGAGCCGCCGGATCTCACGTGGGGTATCCGCGTACCGCCGGATGCGGACTCGGACGCAAATAGGCTCTTGGGGTTCAGCGCCGGGCAGGTACGCTCCGCGGAACCCAGGCGTCCCGCGGATCGACTCCAAGCTCTCGAAATCAGCGGCATTACAGCCGAGCAACTTCATCGTCACTGGCACCCCACTAGTAGGCTATCACATTTGAATCATTCGGGTTCATTCCCCGCGGCTTGCCGCGTGGAAGCGGTAAGCCGATTGTTTCGATACCTCGCAGCTTGCTGCGAGGTAGTTCATTTAGGAGCGGGAGGATATCTGCAATGAAGGCACTCTGGCTATTTTGGC
>CAYHAJ010000185.1:0-9975 GCA_964354535.1 uncultured Pirellulales bacterium | reverse complement strand
ATAATCTTCCACTGTGCATCGCTCATGTCACTGGGATAGACTTTCTCACTCATCGGGAATCCTTTCACGTCCGATATCCTTTGCCAACTATTATCGGACAAGAGAAAGGCGTCCCTTGAGCCTTTCAAAACACCTTCTTAGAGGCTCCTCAGGGCGCCATGGGCTCACAGCCGGCGTTGGCGGCCTGCTCGGCCAGTCGTTGCCGGGCCATGACGCTGTGGTGGCGGCCGTAGAGGAAGTAGATGAACATGCCGCCCGCCATCCAGAGAAGCAGCCGCCACCAATTCTCCTTGGGCAGCGACAGCATCAGGATCCCGCAGAAGATCACGCCAAGAATGGGAATCACGGGCACCCACGGGCAACGGAACGGCCGCTCCGCGTTCGGGTGGATATAGCGCATGACCAGAACCGCCAGACACACGATGACGAACGCCAGCAGTGTGCCGATGTTGACCAATTCGGCCAGAATGCCCAGCGGGACAAACGAGGCGAGGGCCCCGACCATAATGCCCGTAAGGATGGTCGATTTCCAGGGGGTACGGAAGCGAGGGTGAACCGCGCCGAAGAAGCTCTCTGGCAGCAGGCCGTCGCGCGCCATTGCCAGGAGGACGCGGGGCTGGCTGAGCATCAGCACCAGCATGACGGAGGTGATGCCGGCCACCGCGCCCAGCGAGATGATGAACTGGGCCCAGCCCAGCCCGACCCGCTGGAACGCCATGGCGACGGGGGCGTCCACGTCGATCTCCCCAGAAGGGACCATGCCGGTAATCACCAGGGTCACGGCGATGTACAGAACCGTGCAGATCACCAACGAGGTAATGATGCCGAAGGGAACATCTCGGCGGGGATTCCGGGCCTCCTCGGCATGCGTCGAGACCGAATCGAACCCAATGTAGGCGAAGAAGATCATCGCCGCTCCGGCGAGCATGCCCACGGGGGCGCCGTCCACGCCGGTCTGGCCCCAGAGTGGTTTGCCAAAGAGGCTCAGACCCGTCCAGCCGAACGGGGCGAAGGGCTGCCAATTGGCGGTTTTCACGAAGAATGCCCCCACGCCAATGACCATCAGCACGATGGCCACTTTGATGACGACCATCGTGTTGTTGAAGCGGGCACTCTCCCGGATGCCGATCACCAGCACGATCGTGAGGATCGCGACGATGATCAACGCCGGCAGGTCGAACCAGCTTCCGGTCGCGATGAAGGCCCCCTGGGTTGGGTCGAAATCTATGGGAGCCTTGGCCAGAACCTTGGGTACCTCAAGGTTGAACGGCTTCATGCCAATGAGACTCTGGAAGTACTTCGACCAGCCGTGGGCGACGGTGGCGGAAGCGACGGTGTACTCGAGGACGAGGTCCCACCCGATGATCCAGGCGAACATCTCACCCAGGGTGACATAGGCATAGGTGTAGGCCGACCCGGCCACCGGCGTCATCGAGGCGAACTCGGCGTAGCACAAGGCGGAGAAGATGCACGCCAAGCCGGCCATGGCGAAGGAAACCACCAAGGCTGGTCCGGCCTTGTAGTGAGCCGTGTAGCCGATGATGACGAAGATCCCGGCGCCGATGACGCAGCCGATGCCCAGGCTGGTCAAAGACCAGGGGCCCAGCACCCGGCGCAGGCGGTTGTCACCCTTCATCTCCTCGTGGATCAGGCTCAGCGGCTTTCGCTTGAACAGATGATGAATCATAGATTCGTTCCCGTGCGATTTCTCCTACGTTCCGGCGACGCCATCGTTCCCGGCCTCGTCCCTTCGGGCGCAGGCCGAGCTACACGGGGGCCCATTATGGCTCAACAGAGGGGGGGAAGCAAGGAGGAAGAGCCACACCATCGTAGCTCGGTGGTTACACACAAACGAGTCACCATCCCTGTCGTGTGTGCTTAGGAGGTGAGTCGCTGGCAGGCCCCAATTTGCGTGTTGGACTTCCGAACCCACCTGCAAGTCCAAAGGGCAGAATGGGGCCTGCCCCTGCGCACTCTATCGTACCTCCAGGACCGCGCGCCGTCCCGGTATCTCGCGGGCACGAGCATCCAGAGGCTCTTTACTTCTTCGGCTTCGGCGCGTTCCGCTCGACCTTCACCCTCTCCTTGCGGACTTCGCCGCTGACTTCCTCTTCTTCCGTGCGGGCCTCCTTGGACACGCGGAGTTCTTCCTTCACCACCGGCCGTTTCGTCACCTCGACCTCTTCCTCCCTGACGGGAATGCGAATGTCTTCTTCCCGGAAAGCCTTCTCCTGGGCCTCACCCGCGCGGGCTTCGCCGGCCGGCACGTGCTCGACACGGACCTCTTCCTTTTGGACGGGGACCTCCAGGCGCTCCGTTTCAGTGTAGACATCCTTATGGATCAGGACTTCCCCTTCTTTTTCGCGTTTCTGTGCCTCGAGTTCCTCTTCACGGAGAGGGATTTGGGCTTCCTCTTCCGCGCGCGTGCCCCCGTATTCCTTCCTTTCCGCTTCCGACCGAGCACACTCGCTGGTGAGGTCGGATTCACGGCTCTCCTCCCACTCTTCGCCTTCGCCTCGTAGGCGGACGATCACTTGATCTTCGCTGGCACCGAGGCCTACCTCTGGCAGGGGGTCAACGCCGTGGGCATGCTGATTATCTACACCCTGATGTTCGCGCTGATCTATAAAAGCTTGCCGGATGCGAAGATCGCCTGGAGGGATGTGTGGGTGGGGGCGCTCCTCACGGGCGTTCTGTTTGAAATCGGGAAATTCTTGATCGGTTTCTATCTGGGCCGGAGCAGTGTCGGCTCGCCCTATGGGGTCGCCGGCTCGCTCGTGGTCATCCTCGTCTGGGTCTACTACGCCTCCCTGATTTTCTTCTTCGGTGCGGAGCTGACGCAAAGCTACGCGACGTTCCGTGGGCGCGGGTTGCAGCCGGAGGAATATGCCGAACGGACTCCCGGGGTCCGGGAGCCGCAGCGCCAGTTGCAGGAGACATGCCGCTGAACGGCCGCTGCGCCGGCGGCCCGTCCAAAAAAAATCTCGAAGAGGCTTGACAAGCCGGCCCGGAGTGGGGAGACTACCTGCTGTGACCGAGGCGGGCCGAGCCGGCTATGAGTCGTGACTACTCCCGGGGGGACCGGAAGTGAACGAACCAGGTGTCGGTACGGGTCGTACGAGGCCCACAGTAGAGGCGCCCCGGCCGGAGGTCCTGGTGTCAGGATCGCCGTGCAATCATGTTGAGTGGTGGCGCCGGCAACATGAGTGTTTGGTTGAGGCAACAAGGAGGCCTGATATGGCTCAGAACAAGACCGCAAAGAACAGCACCACTCGTTCGGGCAGTGCAATGACCACCACGCTGCGTCCGGTGGGCGCCCAGGCGCCGGCGACGACCAAGCCGGTGAAGATCACGCGCGAGCAGATCGCCAAGCGTGCCCATGACATCTGGGTGAAGAATGGCTGCAAGCACGGCCAGGACGAGCAGAACTGGCTCGAGGCCGAGAGGCAGTTGAAGGCCGAGGCTGGCGTGTAATGCCCCGGTCCTCTCCCGTGCAGGGACAATCCTGAAGGCCGACGAGGGTGACGCCCGTCGGCCTTCCTTCTTCAAACTTGTGTCCAGCCCCGCGCTGAAGGTCTGCGCTGCCGTTGTCGTGGGCCTCCGGCCTGGCGTCGCTTTATCCGATAATATCGGCACTGCGAATACGGTAGTGTCTGTTGCCTGAACGCGTCCGACGCACCCGTTCTCGCGCATTGTTGAGCGCTTGGGGGGCGGCAGGAGGTTGCCGGCAGGCCAATGTGGCAGCAAGTCAGGTCGTAGCCCGTTCCAAGGCCCCGATGCGGGACATGGCTTCCTCAAAGGCTTGACCACATACTTCCACCATGGGCTGCCAGCCGAGACAGAAGGCCGGCCGTTCCCTTCGACCGTATAAGGATGCATTCATTCTGGTCGTTGAGGTTGGCGCATCGCGTGCCGGCCGGCTTGCCGTCGGGCATGTGGGGAATCGCGGTGGTGATGGACGGTGCAATACAGCAC
The DNA here is from genome assembly GCA_964354535.1 of uncultured Pirellulales bacterium. Taxonomy (GTDB): domain Bacteria; phylum Planctomycetota; class Phycisphaerae; order Sedimentisphaerales; family Anaerobacaceae; genus PLanc-01. The sequence goes on along the minus strand of CAYHAJ010000185.1, from coordinate 6,000 downwards.
GCGCCGCACTTTCGGCAATTCATGACTGTCCTCGCCATGCCGGCGGCCCGCCGCAGGTGTGCGGGGCGAATCGCGGCCGGTCGGGGACAACCTGGACGAGGATCGTGCCCGTGTCGGTGCCGGGCCGGTTTTGAGCAGGCTGGTCCGTGGCCTGCACGACGAGGGCAGCAATCAGGACTTGCCGCGGCGTCCCAAGGATCGTATAAGAGCCGCTCTTGGGCCCGTTGACGATCTGCACACCCCCAAGCCCTTTGAGAGTCTTGACCTCCACCGAATCGCCCTCCGGGTCATACCACGTCCGCGTGTGAATCATCTGCTGCCCAAGCGGGACGCGCAGGCAAGCCAAGAGCTTGCCCACCACAAGGTTCGGGTCCACGGCGAAGGGGCAATCCTCCAGTTTTGGACAGTTCGGCTCCGCCCGTTGCGTCGCGCCGCCGACCAGCAGCGGCAAGAGAGCGGCCACGCTCGCGAGCCAACGCCTGATTCTACCGTCTTGAAATTACCCTATGTTCGTCTGCCCCGACGGAGCCAGCCGACGGCGGCCGCGCCGATCCCGGCGAGAATCGCAGCGCCGGGCGCCGGGACTGGGGACCCAGTGCTGAAGGTGAAATCGTCCAGCGTGTAAGAGTCACCGCTGGCACCCAACACCACGTAGGCGATGCCAGGGCTGGTGACGTGCAGAAAGATGTTCGGCAGCAAACCCGTGCCGGCCGTAACGTAGTTTGCACCGCCCGTGGCGTCCGTCCCCAACGCGATCCCGCCTGAACCGTAGGCGGTCAACGTTACGCTCGATGGGCCGGTCACGTATCCGCCCACCGCTGTCCACAAAGGCCCCACCGCAGTAACTGTCAGCGTACCTGCGCTGACGCCGAGGTCATTCGTAACGAGCTTACTGCCGGAGTGCGGCGGAAATTCCAACTCATTGAGGCTTACACCAGAGGCAAGAGCCATGGCACTCGCGTTGAAGTCCGCCCCGATCGTAACAAACTGGTTGTCTACTACCTCCAAATCGGCCAGAGATTCGAAATCGATCAGAGTCGCACCGCCGGAACCTGCCCAAATCAAAACCATCACCGTGCCCGCGATCATGCTTGTCTTCATCGCCCTGCCCCTTCCTCCATCACGTTCAGCCGATCATGCTCTTGGTCACATCGTCGCAAACGGCTTTGGTCTTTGCGCACCACCCTACGCTTGCACCCACAGCGAACCCGATGATATTATTGTACCTTGGCGGAGGGACCGCGTCAATGGTTGAGGTGCGGAGAATCCTTGTCTGCCCGGCGCGGGGGCAGCACGGCGGCTGACCGGCGCAATGCGCGGATCGGATTTCGCGCGATCCTGCTCGACGTTGAGCAGAACTCCCCGGCCTGTTCAGAATGACAGGCAGGCTCAGGACGGACCGGCCACCAGACAGTCTGTGAAGCGCTGGCGATAGAAGGGGCTGAGCAGGGCCAGCAGCACGAACCAAAAGAATACAAAATAAGGGGCCAGGAAAGGCTGCGGCACGGCGGCCACGTACAAAAGAAGGTGCTGGGTGCTCAGCAACTTGACGGAATGACTCGCCAGCCCGGCGCCCGTGAGGATCAGAATCGAGCCGACTCCCAGCAGGAGGCAGACGCCTGCATACGGTGGCAACAGATCGCGCCGGGAGAGTTTTCGCAGCAGGGCGGCGAGGAGGCTCAGGCCGAGGCGGAAGATCAGGAGAAGGAAGCCGAACGCCACGACCCAGACCCAACTTTCAAGGGCAAAGGGGGCGTTGAGCAGGATCGCCGCAGCGCCGACGATGAAGATCACCAGCGAGGTCAGAAGGAATCCGAGGAATCGGTGGCGGACCCTGATCAAATCCGAGAGGGCCAGAAGAAAAGCCAGACCCAGCGCCAGCGCGCGGAGCATCTCGCAGAGGGTGGAGCAGATGGACGGCGTGGCATACCAGCTCGCCAGATGGCTGATGGCGGCCTCCCCAATGTAGGAGGCCGCGTAGATCGCCGCCAGAGGAAGCAGCAAGGCCCAGGCGGCGCGCGTCCGAGTGACGCGGCGCAGCAGCAGGAGGCCGCACAGGGCGAACAACGGATAGACGCTGCGAAGGGAATCTCCCAGGGGACACTCGACCATCGCGGGCGGGCCTTCCACGGACGCCACCGATTCGATGTTCCGCACCGCGGTGATGCGGAGGGGGCCGAAAGCATAGAAGGGCACTCGCCACGAGCGCCGTTCGTAATGGCTTCAGCCACCGCCAAAGGGGCCGGAAGCGATCTTGATCGACCCCTTGTAGACGCAGAAAGAGGGAGGATGCGTGAAATCATCGCACTCGTACAACTCGCCGCCGGCGCCCGTCAGTCGATACTTCAGGCGCAGGAGGTTGCGGTCCCGCGTTACGGCGATGGCATTGTGCAGGGGCGGACCCAGGCGCAGGGAGGCCGTCTGGCCGGGCTGCACCGATACTCCCTGCGCACATTCGACAAATTCCGGGAACCTCCACTGATCCGGCCCAGGTTCGAGCAGGCAATTGTCCACTCGATAGCGGCCGGCGGGCACGGAGAGTGTCCCTTCTTGGCCGCTGAGAAGCACGATGCGGCGGTCCTCCCGCAGCACGATGCCGCGACAACCCTTGGCGTCGACCTTCAACTGGCCCCTCGGGACCTGGACCTCCGTCATCCCGGCCTCCAGAACGATGTCCGATCCGGCTTGCCGGAAGGCGTAATCCATCGCAAACGTGCGGCCGCCGACAAAGAGGACCTGCGGGACGGAGCATTCGTGGGTGCGCATTCTTGTGGCGGTCTGCAGGTCGCGAAGAAACAGGCGGTCCTGAGCATCGATCCGACCGTCAAGATTGTCGACGATCGTGAGCCACCAAGAGCGGCCGTCCAACTCCAGGTTGCTCGACCATCCGGAGTGGACGAAAAGCTGACCGTTGTACCCGTGCCGGTAAATGCGGACCCCCACAGTGTAAGGAATCGCCAGCGGGCCCGGCTTGGAGAAGACGCGCATGTTCCAGAAGCTCACGTGCACGCCGTCGCGGCACTCGCTCTTATACGTGGCGAGCGGGCCGGCCATGAAATCCTGTCCGTGATCAGTCTTCAAGTAGAGTTCCCGGTCGGTGATGTTGCGGATCAAGGGAGTGGGCGGGACGGTGGGAATCAGGCCGCGAGCGATCTCTTTGCCCGCCAGGGCCGGTTCCTTCTCGAAGGGAGGCAGAGCATTGACGGGGCTGTAGTCGAATTCCATCGCCGGCCCTTGGGCCGGCCCCGGCCGGAGGATCAAGACCTGCCTTCCGGAGGGCGGCGTCTGGGCCGCCCCGGCGGGATGGATTGCTGATGCGCTCAGAACGATGGCGGAGATCAGAATTCTGTTCACGGCCTACAGCCTCCTTGGATGGTGCCGTCCATTCCGTCGCACGCTGTCAGGTTCTGCCCGTCGCGTCAAAGCGCAGGCCTGCCTTGCCACCTCCATCCTGTCTGCCCTTGCGGGCAAAAGCAACCAAGCATAGAATAGACGCAGTCCAAGTGTTCACGTTACTGAGCCGTGTATGAATTGGTAATATTTCTTCGACTCAGCAGCACTGGTGCAGCAGGGGAGCGCAAGAGATGGCTGCCGACAGAGAAAGCTGGCTTCGCGCGCGGGGCTCTTTTCCGGCTCTGACCCTCTGGCTTTTGTTGCCCGCGCTTGCGGTCAGCACTTCCTCATCGTCTACGGGAGGTCTGGCTTGTCGGGGCAAGGAAAGTACAAGCCGGCAGGAGAAACGGGAGTCGGCGGCGGGCCTTGAGCCTCAGGAACCCAACCGGGCTCGGCGCAGCCATCCGGCCTTCCAGGAGCGGGTCAGCGAGCGCCGGCAGATGGTCATGCGCCAGATCGAGTGGCGGGAGGTCAAAGATCCAAAGGTGCTGGAAGCCATGCGGATGGTGCCGAGGCATGCGTTTGTTCCGACTGCCCAGCGAGCGTATGCCTATGAGGACGGGCCTCTGCCCATCGGGTATGGCCAGACGATCAGCCAACCGTACATCGTCGCGTTCATGACGGAGGCGCTGCAACTCGATCCGAACTCGGTGGTCCTGGAGATCGGGACCGGTTCGGGCTACCAGGCGGCCGTGTGCGCCGAGATCGCCCGGAAGGTCTATACCATCGAGATCGTCGAGCCGTTGGCGAAGTCCGCCACCGAGCTACTGGTGCGCTTAGGCTATTCGAATGTCCACGTCAAGCCGGGCGACGGCTATTTCGGCTGGGCGGAAAAGGGGCCGTTCGACGCCATCATTGGGACGGCCGCCGCCGAGGCAGTCCCGCCGCCGTTGCTCGCACAGTTGAAGAATGGCGGGCGGCTGATCCTGCCGGTCGTGGGCGACGATGGCTTTCAGTACCTCATTCTTTTGATGAAAGACCGACAGGGGCAGCTTCAGAGGAAGACTGTGCTGCCGGTGCGGTTCGTGCCCATGACTGGACGCGTGCAACAGCCGCCGACGGACACAAACCAAGGAGATGGGCGCATCAAGAATCGTTGATCGGTTGCGGTTGCGAAGCTCGTATCGGTTGCGTTAGGCGTAGCGCGTCGCTGCCGCCGTCTCACGCAAACGCTGGCCAAGACGAGCCGCGCAACCGCCCCCCGCGGGACGAGTCTGCCTCAGCACCACATCCGCAGGGCCTGGGGCAGCACCCGGAAATGGAAGGTTGCCCCTTTGCGGTAGATGTTGCCGTCTAATTGGGCGTAGCGCTCCCGTTGCGTCGTGATGCGGATCTCCCGCGCCTTGCGATAGAGGCCCAACTTGTTCTCGTAGAGAAAGGCATTGGCCATGCCGCCCACAATCTCCGCCCAGCCGGAGTTGATGGCCAGCAAGTGCAGGAAACCATCGTCGAAGACCGCATTGGGCACAACCTTCATCTTGTAGCCGTAGTAGGGGATCTTGGTGACGATAGCTGTGACGGCGTTGGGCACGTGCAGCTCCTCGCCGTCGAGGGTAAGGGTCATGTCGGTCCGCTCCAGCTCGGTGAAGAACGAGCCGAACGCGGCCATGGCGTAAGCAGGCGGGCCGTTGATGCCGCTTTCCCGGAGCGCTTCCCGGCGCTGCAGGATGTCGGCTTCGAGCCCCACACTCGCCATGAAGGCCTTGCGCGAGTCGTCACAGAGGATCAGATCGTACAAGTGCAGTTGGCCTTCCTTGATCCGCTTGGCCACCCTCGTCAACTGTGGCGGCAGGTTCAGGGCGTACTGCAAGGCACAGCCGGATCCGAGCGGCAGGAAGGAGAGAACCGTGTTGCTGTCGAGGGCGTTGATCGCGTCGGAGAAGGTTCCGTCTCCGCCGGCGACGATCAGGACCTCGACCTCGCGAGCCAACTCGGCCGCACATTGCATGAACTCCTCGCGCGAGCGAGTATCCAGCCCGCGAATCTCGCAGTCGCCGAGCACCTCCTGCACCGCCTGCAGTGCTTGGGCTTTGCGCGCGGCGTTGGTGGCGCCGGCCGTCGGGTTGACAATCATTCCAAATTTCATCGGTGCGTTCACGTTACTTGACCACCGGGGATTTACTATCCCGGACTTACTCTTTACGATGGAGGCCGAATCATAAATCGAAAATGGTCCATAGTAAATCCCAAGGAGGCCTTGGGTTGAGCGCCAGGGAAAAAATTCTGATCGTCGGCGGGGGGCCGGCGGGGCTGGGTGCTGCGTGGCGGCTGCACGAGGCCGGTTACACCGATTGGGAGCTGTTCGAGAAAGAGGCCCACGTTGGCGGACTGGCTTCGTCGCACGTGGACGAGCAGGGCTTCACCTGGGATCTCGGGGGCCACGTCGTCTTCTCGCACTACCGTTACTTCGACGGCCTGCTGGACCAGCTTCTGGACGGTCAGTGGGTCCGGCACGAGCGCGAAGCCTGGATCTGGATGCGCGGTCGTTTCATTCCCTACCCGCTGCAGAACAATATTCGCCACCTGCCCGCGCCGGAGTTGCTGGAGTGCCTTGAGGGTCTTCTGGATGCGTCGTGTGGGAATTGCAGATTGCGGATTGCGGATTGC
>CAYHAJ010000184.1:0-18782 GCA_964354535.1 uncultured Pirellulales bacterium | reverse complement strand
CATTGGGGCTTGCGCGCCTGCCTTGGCTTTCTCGTCCTTATGCTTATCCGTGGAGACGGGCTGGAGCCGCTTGGAGCCGTCCCGATAGACCGCGACGGCCTTGAGACCGAGCTTCCAGCCCTCCATATAGGCCGCCATGATCTCCTCGGTCGTGCTCTCTTTGGGCATGTTGATCGTCTTGCTGATCGCGCCGGAGATAAACGGCTGCACGGCGGCCATCATTTTCAGGTGCGCCATGTAATGGATGAACCGCTTGCCATTCTTGGGCTTGAAAGCGCAATCGAAGATCGCGAGATGGTCCTCGTGGAGCTTCGGCGCCCCCTCAATCGTCTCACGCTCGTCGATATAGTCGCACGTGGCCTTGATATCCTCCGGCGCATAGCCGAGTCGTTCGAGAGCCATGGGAACGGTCTTGTTCACGAGCTTGAGCATGCCGCCGCCGGCCAGCAACTTGTACTTGACCAGGGCGATATCCGGCTCGATTCCTGTCGTGTCGCAGTCCATCATGAAGCCGATGGTGCCGGTCGGGGCCAGAACGGTGGTCTGGGCGTTGCGGTAACCCGCCTTGGTGCCGGTGTCCACGGCCTCATCCCAGGCGTCCTTGGCGGCATCGCGCAGATAGTCCGGACAGTGCGATTCCGGCAGGCTACACGCATGCTGACGGTGCAGGTTGATCACCTTGAGCATCGGGTCCTTGTTCTTCTCGAATTCCTCGAAGGGACCCTTCAGTTGAGCAATCTCCGCACTGGCGGCGTAGGCAGTGCCGGTCATAATCGCGCTGATGGCCGAGGCCAGCGTCTTGGCCTGGTCGGAATCGTAGGACAGGGCCAGGCTCATGATCAGCGAGCCCAGATTGGCATAGCCCAGCCCGAGCGGGCGGAAGCGGTGGCTGTTGATGGTAATAGGCTTATCGGGATAGCTGCCGTTGTCGACGAGGATCTCCTGGGCGATGATGAAGAGCCGGACGGCTTTCTTGAACGCCTGGACGTCGAAAGACCCGTCCTCCTTACGGAATTTCATCAGGTTCAGCGAGGCCAGATTGCAGGCTGAGTCATCGACGAACATGTACTCGCTGCACGGGTTGGAGGCGTTGATCGGCCCGGAGTTCGGGCAAGTGTGCCAGCGGTTCACCGTGCTGTGGTACTGGAGGCCGGGGTCGCCGCAGATGCGGGTCCCTTCGGCGATCAGTTGCATCAACTCCCGGGCGGAATGCTCGCCCATTTTCTGGCCCGTCGTCACGGCGTAGGTGGACCACTTATCATCCTTTTCGACGGCCTGCAAGAACTCGTCCGTCACGCGGACCGAAAGATTGGAGTTCTGGAACATCACGCTGTCATAGGCCTCGCTGTTGTATTCGCCGCTGTAGCCGGCCTCGATCAGGGCCCAAGCCTTCTTCTCCTCGACGGTCTTGCAGGTGATGAACTCCTTGATGTCCGGGTGGTCGATCTTGAGCGACTGCATCTTGGCGGCCCGCCGGGTCTTACCGCCCGATTTGATGACGGCTGCGATCTGGTCGTACACCCGCATGAAACTAAGGGGGCCGGAGGGCTTACCGCCCCCGGCGAGCTTCTCTTTGCTGCTTCTCAGGGTTGATAGGTCGGTTCCCGTCCCGGAGCCATGCTTGAACAGCATCGCCTCGCTGGCGGCCAGCCGCATGATGTCTTCCATCGAGTCCTTCACCGCTTGGATGAAGCAGGCCGAAGCCTGGGGCTGCTCGTAGCTGTTCTGGCAGGGTACCGCCGTCTTCTCTTGGGGGTCCCAGTGGTAGTTGTGTTTGCCGCCGGCGACGCCGTAGACATCATAGAGCCCAACGTTGAACCAGACAGGCGAATTGAACGACCCGTACTGGTTCACGCACTGCCAGGTCAGCTCGTTATAGAAGATCTCCGCCTGCTGCTCCGTGGCGAAGTACCCATCCTTCAGGCCGCGATCCGCAATCGTCTTGCAGACGCGGTGTACCAATTGCTTGACCGAATGCTCCCGCTGACCTCCCTCCTGATCGCCATAAAAGTACTTGCTCGCAACGACCTTGGTGGCCAACTGGCTCCAGTTGACTGGAACCTCGATGTCATCCTGCTCGAAGACCGCCTCGCCGCTGTCGCTGGCGATCTTGGCGGAGCGGTTTTCCCATTCGAGCTGCTCGAACGGGTGCGTGCCCGGCGTGGAGAAGAAATGCTCCACCGTCAATCCCTTGCGATTCTCCGTTGGGCGGACCGTCTTCACTCGCGTGCGCTCCCCCTTAAAGGGATTCTCAGGGTCAAACTTGTAAGACATTGCGCCTCCATGCTGCGATACTCATGCTACTACATATAGTTAAGGAGAACTGGGTCGTCGCCAGATATTGTTGCTCATGCTTGAAACACGTATCGGCAGATTACTTCGAACTCCCTGACGTGTAAAGCCCCCACGGACAGAATTCTGAGGATTCCGAGAAACGGTTTTCGCTTAGTCCTTGCGTTAGCTGAATCTACGAGACGAAAAAATTTTTGCACTTGGCTCCGGGTCAGAGTCCGGTCGCGTCGAACCACTGCTGAGCGATCCATGCGCGCGCCCAAAGGTAGGGGTGCACTGTGTCCTCGGACCACTTTTCCCGCGCGATTTCGAGGATTTGCCGGTCGATATGACGCTGCAAAGGAACAAGCACCGCCTCGTGCCGGGTCGCCACGCGGCGCACAGCTTCCAGGTATGGCATCAGGGCCCGATAGACCTCGTTGCCTCGATCCCGGCAGAAGAGAAATGGCTCCATCAGAACGAGCCGGCATCCGCACCGCTCTTTCGCCTGGGCAAGTAACTGGTCGTATGTTACTTCGTATTTATCGGGACCCGCCGCGTTCGGGGCCAGATCGGGCTCCATCGTGCGCCGCCAGACATCGTTGATGCCGATCAGGACGCTCAGGACGTTCGGCCGATGGGCGATGCAGTCCGTCGGCCAGCGGCTCTTCAGGTCGATCACGGTGTCGCCGCTGACGCCTCTGTTGACGATCCTCAGATTCAACGCCGGATACTTAGCCAGTAGGAAATTGCCGGCGAAGTGGACGTAGCCGAAGCCCAGAGGCTGGTAGACCTGACGGTGCCGCTCGGCGGCCGTAATACTGTCGCCGATGAAGACAATCGTGTCATCGGGTTCCAAACGGAGCTTTCGTTGCATATACTTCTCCCAAGGAGCGGATTTGCTCCACGACCATTCGATCCTATCAGAGAGGAGTTGAAGATGGAACCTGCCGTCAACACCAGACGTGATTTCCTTATTGGTATGGGCTTGGGTGCGCTCGCGGGTGGGGCGACAAGCGATGCGGCGCAAGAGTCATCGCCGGTTGTCCATGAGAAGCCGCGGGAAACGGCGGTCGTTCACGAGTGTGACATTTGTGTCGTGGGAGGCAGTTGCACGGGTGTCTTCGCGGCAGTCCGGGCGGCACGGCTCGGCGCGCGGGTGGCGCTTATCGAGAACAATGGCTTCTTCGGGGGTGTCGCGACCGCGGCGAAGGTCAACATCTGGCACTCCCGCTTCGACACGACCGGGGAGAAGGAGATCATTCGCGGCCTGACGGTCGAGCTGATCGACCGGCTGGTCAAGCGGGGGGCGGCACGGGTGTACGAGAAGTCCAATCCCAGCCGCTACGCGGTTTTCAACAGCGCCGAGATGGTGATGGAGCTGGACCGAATGGTCGGCGAGCAGAAGCCGATCCGTTCCTTCCTCCACGCCCTTTTCGTGGACGGCGTGGCCGAAGGGGGGCGGATGAGCCACGCGATCATCGAAGACAAGTCCGGCCGTCGGGCCATCAGGGCCCGGTATTTCATTGATGCTACGGGCGATGCGGACGTGATTACCCGCATCGGCTTGCCTGTCCGTAAGGATGAAGTGCTGCAACCACCAACGATGTGCGCCCTGGTCTCGGGCCTCGATGAGGTGCGAAAGGCTAATCCAGGGTTCGACTTGGCCAACATCATCTATAACAAGGATCGCTTCGCAGAGGCTCTGGCACCTGGTTTCGTCTGGACCGCCGAGTCCGTGGGGTTCCCAGGCGTTACAATGGTTTCCGGGACACGCGCTTGGGGTGCGGATTGTAGCGATGCGGATCAATTGACTCGCGCGTCGATTGAAGGCCGTAGACAGGTGCGGGCAATTCGTGACATTCTTCACGATAACTTCAGGGGTGGCGAGCGTGTTTCAGTAGGTGCATTGCCCGCCCGGATCGGCGTACGAGAGACCAGACACGCTGTCTGCCTGTACCGCCTGAGCGAGAGGGAGGTCCTTGAAGGCCTGTCTTTCGAGGACGCTATCGCTAACGGAAGCTACCGGGTCGATGTCCACCATCCGGACAAGGAGGGGTTGACGTTTCGCTACTTGGACGGGCGGGAGGTTTACGTCGTCCCGGGCCGCAAGCAGGTGGAAAGGCGCTGGCGCGAAAAGCGAGACCACGATCCGGGTTTCTACCAGGTTCCATACCGTAGCATCGTGCCCAAGGGCAGCCAGAATGTTCTCTGCGCCGGCCGCATGGTGGACGCCGACCGAGGAGCATTCGGAGCTGTCCGCGTGATGGTTAACTGCAATCAGATGGGCGAAGCCGCGGCGGTGGCCTGCCATTCGGCTCTGGAGGCAGGCTGTGGGGTAGCGGATATCGACATACGACGGCTCCGAAAGAAGTTGGCCGACGGCGGCTCCCTCGTTCTTTAAGCCAGAGCCGTAGCCCCTGGCATTGGCCCGATCTTGCCCGTTAGGTTCGATAATTCCCTTGCGCGCGTCTTGCCAGAGACGTGCCGGAACAGTAGAATAGAACGGTCGGCAGGGAACATCTACCCTGATGTGGGCATCTTGTCGTGAGTGGCAGGAGTATTCTCGTTGAGAAGGAGGATCATGGCCATGCGTACGCAGAAGGCCTTCACTCTGATCGAGCTCCTCGTCGTCATCTCGATCATCGCCATCCTCATGGCGGTCCTGATGCCGGCGTTGAAGCGGGCCCGGGAGGGGGGTAAACGGGCTTCCTGCCTGAGCAACCTCAAGCAACTGACCCTGGCTTGGAACATGTACGCCGACGAGAACGACGACCGGCTTGTCAATGGGGCCACCGGCTTCAGCAATCAGAACCTGTCCTGGGGCGATCACCGTAACGAGCTCTCTTGGATCGACGGTTTCCACCCCAACGACTACGATGCCCAGATCCAGGATATCCGGAGAGGGGCTCTGTTTCCCTACCTGAGGAACGACAGTATCTACCAGTGCCCCACGGGCCGACGCGGCCAGGGTCTGACCTATGCGATCATGTTCTCCATGAATGCCGTCAACCATCCCGCGACCCAGGGGGTGAAGGGCGCCCACGTCAAGAAGAGGACCGAGATTCGGCCGGCCCCGGCGCTGCGATTAGTCTTCATCGATGAGGGCTTCATGACGTCGGATGCGTTCGCCGTCCATTTCAACCAGGAGCAGTGGTGGGATGACGCGCCGGTCCGGCATGGTGACGGTGCGACCCTGTCTTTCGCCGATGGCCACGTCGACCATTGGAAGTGGAAAGGTACAGATACGATCCGGCGTGCCAGGGACATGGAGAGCCAACATTCCGGCAATTGGGTGCCGCTGTCTGACGAGGGCTTCCAGGACCTCTATAATATGCAGAGGGGTTGCTGGGGCAAGCTGGGCTACACGCCCAATCATTGACCGTATCTCACAGAAGGAGGATCGTGGCCATGCGTAGACGCAAAGCCTTCACGCTCATCGAGCTCCTGGTGGTCATTGCGATCATCGCCATCCTCATGGCGGTCCTGATGCCGGCATTGAAACGGGCCCGGGAGGGGGGCAAACGGTCGGCGTGCCTGAGCAACCTCAAACAACTGGCCTTGGCCTGGAACATGTACGCCGACGAGAACGACGACCGGCTCGTCAATGGGGCCACGGGGTTCAGCTTCCAGAGTCTATCCTGGGGAGATCATTCCAAGGAAAAGTCCTGGATCGATGGTTTTCACCCCAGTGACTACGATGCCCAGAAACAGGATATCCGGCGCGGGGCTCTGTTTCCCTATCTGCGGAACGACGCTCTCTACCAGTGCCCCACGGGCCGACGCGGGCAGGCGCTGACCTATTCGATCACGTTCGCCATGAACGCCGTCAATCACCCGTGGTCCCAGGGGATCAAGGGCGCCCACGTCAAGAAGCGGACCGAGATCCGTCCGAACCTGGCGCAGAGGATTCTCATGATCGACGAAGGCTTCATGACGTCCGATGCGTACGCGGTTTACATTCATCTGGAGCAGTGGTTTGACAATCCTCCCGTCCGGCACGGGGATGGTGCGACTCTCTCCTTTACCGATGGACACGCGGAACACTGGCGGTGGCGCGGCACCGATACGATCAAGCACGCGCGGGACTACGAAAACATGGGCCCGCAAGTGGGCTGGACGCCGAACTCGGATCAGGGGTGGGACGACCTCTATGCGGTGCAACGGGGTACCTGGGGCAAGCTGAACTATACCCCGAACCATTGATCTGGTTCGTAGGGGCAACCCTCTGTGGTTGCCCACCGAGAGGGCAGGCACGGGGGCCTGCCCCTACGGCCACGTCACAAACGTGGCGCTCACGGATTCACACGACCAGGAGAGGAACGTGCCGGTCGCCACGTGCCCGGATCGTTCAAGCTACCGGCACTCGAAGTCTTGGGATTCTTGACCGTCAGGGAATAACCTCCGCCATCCGTGGTCTTGTACCAGTTGTCATCGTACGTGAAGCTCTGAATGACGGTGCCCATCGCATCCACCAGCTCAATCTGCTCTCCGCCGTTGTCGAGACTGCCCGTGTATTCTCCGACAACCGGCAACTTCGAGCCGTACTTGGCCTGGAAGGCGGCCAGATCCTTGACCACCAGACAATAGCCATTGGGCGACAGCTCGAAGCTGGGGCAGGTATAGTCAATCCCATCGGTGAACCGGACCAGGTTGAGGTTGATGGCCCCATTGGCGATGTTGGTCAGCTCGATGTACTCGGTGTTGGGATCGTTGGGCTTCCCCGTGTCGGCCGGATGGTACATCAACTCGCTGACACGCAGGCTCCCGGCCACCGGCCCGACCGCAAAGATCGCCTCGTTCAGGGCACTCCAAGTGCTGCCGCTCAAGACGCGGGCCTTCACCAGTGCGCTCTTGGAAAGCGCGATAGGTCCTGCGTAGCGGAGGGCCGAGGCGGCAATACCCGCGGGTGGGACGCTGCCCGGCGTTCCTTTTGTAGCGGCCAGTTCGACCGAGATCAGGAAATCGGAACTGTCGAGGGTCCCATTGAGTCCGTGGAGGGCCAGCAGATTGGCACCCGGGACCAGGAGACTCAGGTAACTGGAAATGTCGATCGTCGTCGGCACCACGGCGGCCGCATCCGGGTTGTCCGTGCTGCCCACGGAATTCCACTGGGGAGTGCCCGTGAAGTTGCGGCGCGCCACTTCCGTGCCATTCAAATAGGCGATGAAACCATCGTCGTAGCGCACCTTGAGCAACAGGTTCGAAAAGGTCGTGTTCGGCATCGTGAACGGGATGCGGATGTAGCAGGTGGCTTGCTTGTTGTACATCTGTGTGCCGAGGTCGAGACTGAGGTACGGTCCGTAGCCGGAGCCGCGCTCGTAACCGATGCCGCCGGGACCGGTCGTTACGGAGGTCCACGCCGAGTCATCGAAGCGTCCCAAGCCGCGCCAGGCGGCATTGACCGGACCTGTCGGGACCAGCACGCGCTTGGGAGCGTTCTCCGGCACGAGCGTCGTGGAGGTATCCGCCTGGACGGCCTGGGCCGACCGGCGGGGATCGCTGCCGTCCAGAGTGTACCAGATAGCGTCGCCGCCGGTCATGGAGAGCTTGGCCCCAACGGCGACGTGGCCGCCGTGCTGATAGACGCCGTTGATCTGAAAGACCGGGGCCTCAATGCTTGGATACAGTCCTGCGCTGCGGAACTGTCCCATCACGAGCGCCGGACGCTGGACCATATAGGTGTTCAGGAGGTAATCGCGCTCGGTCCGCCACTGGGCAATTGTGCGCGGCGTGCCACCGACGTCGCCCCAACGGGCGGTCTCGACGAGCATGGCCTTCTCGATGGTACTTGCCAGCTCGGCATACAAGGCGGCGGCCTGGTTTCGCTCGGGATGGGCGGAGTCCCACTGAGGCCGGCTCGGGTCCACGTACAGCGGCCCACCGTTGTAGAACGCGCGGTGTACGTGGTCGGCGAACCGCAGGAGGAACTCGGGATTCTGGCGAAGCTGGCCGTAGGGTTCGGCGATCCCGTTTCCTACCCCGACGACGTTCTTGGACAGACCCGAGTCCAAGCCCCCACCGACGACCAGGTCCATGACCCACTCCGTGTCCCAGCAGAAGCACTTGAAGCCGGTGCTCTGGACGCGGTTCATGGCGCCGTACCAGTTCTTGTGGGGCCAGTCCGTATTGCCCACAAAGAAGTTGACGATCAGGTAGTCGATGTAGTTGTCCACGTCGAGGTAATTCACATAGGCAGGATTCGGCGTGCCGTCCGGGTTGTTGCCCTGGAGACGCTGGTAAGCCTGATGGGTGGAGAGACCCTGGCGGGCGGTCGACAGGAGGCCACTATACGAGGCACTGGTACTGCCGCCCGTGGGCGAGCCGGAGTTGTAGGCGTCCCAATCGTCCTTGTCCCCGCCGTAGTATGATGCCGCGAAGGAGGCATCCGGCCGCTCCACGGGGTTGTACAATCCCCAGTACACGCCATTGATGTAGAGATGCACGTACCGGCCGTGGGCCGAAGGCTGGCCGAGGGCCAATTGCATCCGGCGGGTCCATTCGTCGCGGAGGTATTGCGTCTTGGCCTGGCCGTAGGGATAGCCGTCGTTGAAGTTGGCCCGCAGGATGAAGGTGTCGAACTCCTGCGCCGCATCTTTGCCGAACAGGGGATAATGAAGCCGTGTCTGGCCGTACATCCCTTTGAAAAGCAGGCGGATGCTCTTCTTCTTCTCGCGCCGCCCGACGTCCCCATAGATGCGGGCGCCGCAGTTGGCCTGAAATCCCTCCTGGCCGTCCGGCCAGAGCATCTCGATCGACGCGGGCCTCTCCCAGGAGACGGTCGTTCCATTCGGGTTGGAATAGATGCCTTGCGTCGGCCCGAAGAGATCGTCGAGGGACATCACCAGGCTCATCGTCGGCAGCGATTGGAGACCGGCTTGGATCTCCGGCACCTGCGGTGCGACAATGCTCGAGTTCATTGCGTAGTCGGCGGCTGTCGAACCCCAGGTTGCCGGAAAGCCGGCAGGGCCACCCGACTGGTACACGACTTGGTCGAGGAAGATGAAGGTCTGCGTGACGATGGCGCTGGACCGCCAGTCGGGTTTGATCGCCCGGGCCCGCACGCACGTTGTCCCGCTGATCCGAAACGGGCTGCTGTACACCTTCCCGTTCGGGGCGCGGCCGCCTTGCTTGAAGGGCTCGCTGCCGTCCGTTGTGTAGTAGATAACCGCACCCGGCGTGTCACAGCCGAGGGCCAGCTCGAACGGCAGGTCGCAGAAGCCGTGGTCGCGGCTGAACACCGGGTCGCTCACCACGCCCGCATAGGCCTTGACATTTCCCACCCCCGGCGTGGCCTGCGTCAGGAACTGCCACTCGGCCGCGTCGTCAGGATACCGGCCATAGGAGAGGTTGGGGATCTGGGCGCCGAACTCCACGCTGTCGATGCGGGTCACGCCATCTGACTCGTATAGGTAAACGTTGTCGCCCTCGGCGCTCAGCTTGAAACTGGCGTGCAGGCCGGGGTCCGCTGTGTCCCCATCGGCCCAGATGACCAGGAACCCTCCGGGCCGAATCGTGGTCAGGGTCGGATTGTTCGTGGGAATCTGCCATTTTGTTGGCTCGTTGGAGTCGTTGGTCAGATAGAGGCCACCGACGTTGACGACCGTTCTGGACGTGTTGTGCAACTCGACCCAGTCCTCGAATTGCGCCTGCGGATCGAAGATGATGCTGCTATTGGACGCCATGACCTCGTTGATGCATACGGGTACGTCGGTCTCACCTGCCGGAAATATCTCTGGCTCGATGAATCCCTCGCTGGTCACGGGTGCCATGCCTACGCTCGCGTAGACATGTTCGCTGCAACAGGCCCGTACCCCGCATATGGCCAAGAGGGCTGCCAACGAAATCACAAGGAAACGTTCCACGTGACTATGCATTTCACATCCGTCCTCACAGCGGTTTCGCCCGGCCCTCCCTGTCCCCCCATCCGGCGGCGTCACCTCGCCCGAAAAAGAAACCATCCGCATGCGTCTCATTGTAGCCGATGGACCCCGGCAGAGTCAATCGACCCACCCGGTGGGGGGTGGAGAACATCCTTGCACGGGCGTCCGCATCCAGATGCGTCGCGCCGTCCCGGTCCCGCGAATCGGCCTTGTTTCGCACGCCTGTCCCCAGCATAGCTCCCTTCCTCCTGCTGGTCCGCGCCCGTTTCCGGACACGCGGGACAATTGGCTTTGTTTCACACGACTGGCGCCGGCTGTGCCTGCCCGTGGGCAAATTGGCTTCGTTTCGCAGAATGCGCGTCCGCGCCGGACGGGTGGCAGCGTCAAGGCCTGAGGCCTTGGCGATGGTCTTTGCCGCCCATCTGCGAGGAATTGGCTTTGTTTTGCACGACTGGCCCCTGGGAACGCCGATCTCCCGATCGGCACAGCCATGGAAATTGGCTTTGTTTTGCGGGACCGATGAAACGGGCGTATACGGCATAACTCTTTCCCTGACAATAGTTTAGCCCCAATCTGCGCCCTATGCAAATTGGGTTTGTTTCGCAGAATTGGCCCGAGGCCGGAGGAGCGGGGGGCGTGGGGGGAGCTCCACGTCGCTCGCCTCCCAGGCTGCGTCCCGTCCCGGCACCGTCGAGAATTGGCTTTGTTTTGCACGATGGGCCACGCCGTCCAATTGGCTTTGTTTGTACAACTGCTGCAGGTCCCCAGCAACAGAACCGCTCGAATTGGGTTTGTTTCGCACACCCGGGAACGCCGATCTCCCGATCGGCACAGGGGCGGAAATTGGCTTTGTTTTGCGGGACCGATGAAGTGGACATATACGGCATAACTCTTTCCCTGCCCACGGTTTAGTCCCGGTCTTCGCCCCGTGCGAATTGGCTTTGTTTCGCACAATCGGCCCCGGGAAAGGCTGGAGACCGGAGGCGGCAGGCCGCAGGGCAGGCGTTCCGCCGCGGACCTGTCCCCAATCCGCAATCGAGGAATTGGCTTTGTTTCGCACACCAGGCAGCGGACTGGAATACTGGAATGGTGGAATAATGGAATGATGGGACTTCGTGCCCGCCGGAAATTGGGTTTGTTTCGCACAACCGGCCCCCGGTCGCGTCCAACGCTCCGAAATTGGGTTTGTTTCGCACAATCGGTCGGCTCGCCGCAGGTCTGTCGCCAATCCGCAATCCAAAATCCGCAATCGAGACACCGCCTCGGTGCCTCGCTTCGGGCTATTGGCTTTGTTTCGCACATCACACCTCAGACCTCAAACTTCAAACTTGCCCCCAAATTGGCTTTGTGCGTACAGCAATCTTCGAACCGACTACTGACTACTGACTACCGGCTACCGCCCTTTGGTTTGGGGGCTTGGCGAAGTCTCGTTCATTCGCCCCCACAGGTCGTTCCGGCCGCCTCCGCCGGCGGCCGCGCATTCATAAGAAGACGCTTCTCAACACTCGTATGTTGTGCAAAAATCGAAAATCATGCAGAAATTCTTCATCAATGCTTTAGTCATTGAAAACCAAAGAAATATGTCTCGCGCCAAGACGCCAAGATCGCCAAGGGTAAGATCATCGTTGCCCCGTCTTCTTGGCGCTAATCATCAATCATCAATTCAGAGGGTCCCGGCAGGGACGCAAGAATGCCTCCGCCGTATCCCCGGAATTCCTGCTCACTCCTACGCTCTACGTGGCTCGGCAGCGGCTGTCGACACCTGGCAAGAAGCGGGCACGCCCAAGGCGGTCGTGCGCGGGAGATTTACCGCTCTCGGCCAATAGCATGGCATAGTACCAGGCGAAGTCGTTTCGGCCGCCGGGGATAACAGCGCGGTTTCCGGGCCGCCTTCCTGCCTGCTCATCAGACTAAGTTCATCAAAAGAACCTTGCCAGAGGCTTGAACATATTGTACAATTTGGACGAATAGTATAGTATGTACGATGGTAAGGAGATATGCCATGACCAAGATTGCCGCCAGTGATTTTCGGCAGCGGCTCGCCGACCTGGGAAACCGCGTCAACTACGGGGGTGAACGCATCACGGTCACCCGCAGCGGCAAACCGCTGTTCGCCGTCGTGCCCTACGAGGACGCGGAGCTGCTGGAAGCCCTGGAGGACCGCATGGACCTGGATCTCGCCCGCCAGGCCCTCAAACGCAAGGATACGGTGGCCTGGGAGAAGGCGAAGAAGGAACTGGGCCTGTAACCTGCCATGACCTACCGCCTCGAGATCGACCGCCAGGCCCTCAAGGTCCTGGCCGCCCTGCCCAAGAAGGTCCAACGGCAGATCGCCGAACGCATCGATTCCCTCGCGGAAGAACCCTTCCCGCCCGACGCCCAGCAGATCAAAGGGCAGGTCGATATCTGGCGCATCCGCTCGGGCAGCTATCGCATCGCCTACACAGTGCACAAGAACGTCCTGCGCCTCCTCGTCGTGCGGATCGGAGACCGCCAGGAATTCTACCGGCATTTCGACCGGTAAGAGCAAGGAAGCGGAAAACGCGCAGACCCGAAACCGTGTCGGTGGCGAGAGCCTGCCTACTGGCCGCCGGCAACTGCAATCAGTCGTTCGTCAGGCGAAATCACAGGTCCGCGGCTGACCCTCGCCGTTCCCGCCAGGGACGAAAGAACACCTCCGGCGTATCCGCGATATTCTCGGAATTCGTGCTTGCTGCGACGCCCGTGTCTTCCGGCGGCGTGTCGGGCGCGGTACAATGGAAGATTGTGGCGGTGTTGGGTGGTCCGCAGGTCGCGTGGAGTAGTGACAGCTTATGGCTGGGGCAGGGGAGAACACGCACGAGGAGAGTAGGGCGGGAAAGCCTTTCTTCTCCGGAGGGCCCGAGGAAGTAACGGGCTCTTATGGCACAGGAGCTACGGGTCCCGGAGCACAGGTTGGGCCGTTCAAGCTGCTGGGCATCCTGGGAGAAGGCGGCTATGGCATTGTCTATCTGGCCGAGCAAGAGCAGCCGATTCGCCGCCGGGTAGCCCTGAAAGTCATCAAGCCCGGCATGGACTCCAAGCAGGTCATCGCCCGTTTTGAGGCCGAACGGCAGGCTCTGGCTGTGCTCGATCATCCCTGTATCGCCCACATCCACGACGCCGGCACGACGCCCGAGGGCCGCCCGTACTTCGCCATGGAGTACATCGAGGGTCTGCCGATCACCGAGTACTGCGACCGGGAGAAACTCAGCATCAAGGAACGGCTGCACCTGTTCCTGCAGGTCTGCGAAGCCGTAAAGCACGCCCACCAGAAGGGGATCATCCACCGGGACCTCAAGCCCTCCAACATGCTGGTGACGGCCCAGAACGACAAACCGCTTGTCAAGGTCATCGACTTCGGAATCGCCAAAGCGCTGGCGCAGCCCCTGACGGACAAGACGCTCCACACCGAGCAGGGCCAATTCATCGGCACGCCGGACTATATGAGTCCCGAACAGGCGGAAATGGACGCTCGCGGCGTGGACACCCGCTCGGATGTCTACTCGTTGGGGGTCGTGCTCTACGAGCTCCTGACCGGCATGCTGCCCTTCGATCCCGATGCTCTACGGGCAGGCGGCGTCGAGCACATCCGGGCCGTGATCCGCGACGAAGAGCCGCGCACGCCCAGCACGCGTCTGACGGGCCATGAGGATGAACTGACGAAAATCGCGCAACGGCGACAGACCGACCCGCAGACCTTGACCAGATCGCTGCACCGAGAGTTGGAATGGATTCCCCTGAAGGCAATGCGCAAGGAAAGCTCACGGCGCTACCAATCGGTCTCCGAACTGGCCGACGACGTCGAGAATTACCTCAAAGGTGCTCCGCTGCTGGCGGGACCAGAATCCGCTATCTATCGCGCCAGGAAATTCGTGCAGAGACACAGTACTGCCGTGGCTGCTGCCATGGTTGTCGCCGTATCTCTGTTGATCGGTTTGATCACCTCAACCGCGATGTACCTGAGGGCGGAGAAGATGCGTGGCATTGCGGATGACTCCCGGCAAACTACTGAAATGGCGCGGGCCGCTGAAGCCACACAGCGGCAGACCGCGCAAATGGAGCGAGATCGGGCCCTGAAGGCTGAGGAGCAGGCGCAGAAGCGATTGGCAGATCTCTATGAACAACAGGGCCGTCAACTTCTGCGGGCCGGGCAGCTCGCAGAGGCACTTGTCTTCCTGAATGAGGCCTGCCAGGTCGAGCCCCATCGTTTGTCTCTGCAGTTTCTGATCGCGGAGGCAAGGCATCGATACACTGCATCCATCTCTGCCACCGAGTCCTTGCTGACGCCGTGGCGCGTTGGAGGAATGGACATCATTCCCGCGGGCTTCTCCATCAGTCCCGATAGAAGACTGGTTGCTCTTATTGGGCCTGACCGTGACACAGTTTACCTATTCGACACGACCGACGGTCATCTGACAGCGCGTCTTACGATCCAACGCCCAACGCGTATTGCCTTTACCGGCGACAGTGCGTACATAATCGTACGGGCGGAGGCTCCGCGTGATGGACACTACCGGCTTTGGATCGCGCACGTTGATACGGAGGAGGTGAGAGTAGATGCGATCGTTCCTGACCCGCTTCGCGGTATTGACGATCTTTGTCGGCGCCACCCAACTTATGAGCCGGATCGCGAGCGACTTCGGGATGTGCATAGTCGTGTATATTTGAGCTCCTCGAATCGCTGGCTTGCTGTCCCCTGGCTAGACATGCAGTCGGTTGCCACCCGGGTCTCTCTCTTTGACCTCACGTCTGGAAAACAGCCAGCAACACTCGTCGGATTCTCATTTCTTGCTCTTTGGATGGACTTCTCTCCGGACAACAAGGAGTTTACTATCCAGAACTACAGAAAAGGCCCACTCTATGTCTGGGAGATCCCCTCTGGTGCCATGCGTGTGACCTGGAAATATGACGACTCGTATTTTGCCCCAGGTTTTGCCATGAGCGAAGATCGCCAGCACGGCATAGTCGCAGGGCCTGACCCATGGGTGAGTCTATTCCGTGGAACGGAGAGGATCAGTGTTTGCTGGGACTCTGTTTGGGCAGGGTTCAATCCGAAGGGTGATCGATTCGTGACGAAACAGAGAGGTTTTGGCATCGCTGACATCAAGGAAGGCAGCCCGCCACCGCACATCCCGGTTCGGGCAAGGTCTGAGCATCAAAGTCCTGCTGATACGGACGCCCCGGCGATCCTCTGGAACGCTTCGGACGGCTCGCTTGTTGCTGCCCTGCCGGGGTCGGAGCTGAAGAATTGGCATTTCACGCCCGACTCGGCGCTGCTCGTAACAGAACACACTAGCGGTGAACTCAGGGTGTACGAAACGGAAGACGGCAGCCCCATTTCGCTCATCCCTGGTAACGAGGATCAGCGGGTCGTTGATATTCACCCAGGTGGGCAGTGGGTGCTTACCCGCGCTGGGAGATCCTCGTCCGCCGTTGCGGCAGTGAATCTGAAGAGTGGCGACACGTTCGACTTGCCGAGTCACACGCCTCTCGATGAGGATCTCAGCCGAAGGCTTCTGAATGTGGATCGGGACCGGGTCTTCCGCTGGTCTCATGAATCTCGTATTGAGTTGCCATGCTTCAATGCCGATGGATGACGGTTGATAACTGCGGAAGGGCTCCGGCAGATAATGCTCCAGGATTCCACGCCCGCTGAGGCCAATGCTTGGATTCGTGCAAATATTGCGCTGCGTCTGGATCAGGGCCGACTTCGCGCGGCGTCATCCGAGGAGATGTGGGACGCCAAGGTACTTCACAGCACTCTGACGAAGAGCCCACGACACGCCGAAACGCTATCATTGCGACTCTCAGCAATGATCTCCCGATACGACCGATTCGTCAAAGCCGGCCAGGTGGAAGAGGCAGCGAAACTCGTGGTGGATATGCGGTCGTGGCTTCCCTCTGCAAACAATGAACTGTACCAGGGGGGGCAACGGATATGCAAGGATCTGGCGACTCACTATCTGAAGCGGGGCATGCGAGCGGAACACCGCGGCAAGTACGTTGAGGCTCTCGGCGACTATGAAGCTGTTGTCCGGTACGACCTTGCTTGTGACGAAGCTTATGGTAGACTTGCGTGGCTGCAGACGACGCGTATAGGTAATCCCACACGTCAACATCGCCAAGCGATCGCCCATGCACGAGAAGCCTGCAGACTATCACGATGGGAGAATCCTCGTCACCTGGCGACTCTTGCGGCAGCCCACGCCGGGGCTGGTGAGTTTGACAGGGCGACGGAGTGGCAGAAGAAAGCGCTTGCCCTATTGTCTGAGGATGATAAACCCCGGTGGCAAGCCAACTTTGAGGAACGATTGAGTCTCTACCGAGCCGGCGGCTCATATGATGGGAGGCGGTTCTGGAACGTTCCTACCGAGAACTTGGTTGCGTGGTGGAAGCTGGACGACGGCGGGGGTAGTCTGGCCAAAGACTCCTCTGGAAACGGACGCGATGGTACCCTGGTGGGCGATCCCAAATGGGAAGTCGGAGAGATTCGCCGTGGTCTTCTTCTGAGCGCGGATGCAACCGACCTTGAGTACGTTAGTTGTGGGAACGACCCTGTCTTCAAGATCGAGGATGCGATAACCGTCTCGGGCTGGATGCAGGTCGAGAAGTTCAAATGCCGTAATGAGCCCATTGTGGCGAAAGGTGACAATTGTTGGGCCCTACGACGTTGGGCAGATACCGACAAGATGCGGTTCACCCTGGGACTAATGGACAATGAACGGGCTGCACCGCCAAAGACGGCTAGCGTCGTGGGGGAGACCGGCATTGAGGACGGCAGATGGCATCACATACTTGGCACGTACGATGGAGAGAAGATGCGTTTGTACGTTGACGGTCTCCTTGATGGGACGGTCCCAGCATCTGGCTCAATTCGTGCCAACGACTTTGAAGTCTGCATTGGGCAGTCTGCACAAAATCTACTCAACCGACAGTGGAACGGTCTGACCGCTGATGTCCGCGTATATGATCGTGCTTTGAGCAGTGGGGAAGTCATTGAACTGTTCTACTCTCGGGACGACTCCAAGAACAAAGCACCGACGGTCAGAGTACACCGCCCACTGTGCCTCAAGTGGCCTGAGGACACCGTGCAGGCGTCTGCCAGCATCATTGACGACAGCCGTCCTAACAGTCCGGATCATCTGGTGGTGAAGTGGTCTCTGCTGCGTGGCATGGGACCGGTGCAGTTTCTTCCCTCAGACAATATTGCGGATCCCCGTATTGTCTTCCCGCAGCCCGGGGCGTATGAACTGTTGCTCACTGTTTCCGACGGCGAGCTCCAAACAAGTGACGCGGTTCGTGTCGGGGTATACCCGGAGGATTTCAACGGTTTGCTCGCCCGCTACACGTTTGACGATAGGACAGCGAGGAATAGCTCTTCGGTGGAGGGGCTGCATGGCAGCCTTTCAGGCGATGCGGCGATTGTAGCAGATCTCCAGAGAGGTTCAGTTCTAAGGCTGACCCATGCCGGGTATGTGGATTGCGGGGCCGATGCTCGCCTTGACTTTGTCCCCCAGCTTACCGTTGCAGCCTTCATAAGGATCAACCTCCCTACTGCACCGAATCAGTCGCTTATCACCAAATGGAGATCGTGGGGCTTGGCCATGTACAAAGACACGGACCATATAGTGCTTTCTTGTATCGGTGTTTTCGCTCCAAACTTCGACTGGAATAATGTTGTGAGTCAAACCCCGGTGGCGGACGGGAGGTGGCATCATGTTGCTGGTGTCTTCGATGGAAGCGAGCTATGTCTGTATGTGGACGGAATACTCGATGAATCCACAGTGGCCGCACCAGGTCAGGCAATAAGCGTTACCACGGGGCCAGTACGCATAGGGGGTGACGCGATGCAACTTTTTACGCCCTCTGATATGCTTGTCGATGACGTTCAGATCTACAACCGTGCCCTGAATTCCACAGAGGTCGCCCGTCTCTATGAAGAGACAAAATAGCACGTGGCCTTACTTGGGTGAGTCGTCATTCGCCCGTCTACTTGCCTGACACCACGTTTCGGCCTTCGTGAAGAGCACAGCCAAATCCTTTGCCATCCAGACAGCCTGTGCGAATGAGTCAAGGAATTGCGTCAAGACCCGAGCAGCATGCCCCGTAATCAGTTCATTATGAGATACCCACGCCGCGGCAATGGCGGCGAAATAGAGGGCCAGAAACACGTCTTTCTCCCGCTCGGAGGCGGCCTGGCTTCCTCTCGCCTTGGCATATTGCTTGATCTCTTTCAGCACGGCAACGCTGGTCTTTGGGTCCTGCAGCAACTCGCCAATAGGCGGCCCCACGACCGAACGAAGACCTTGACTGGAGGCCGTGGCAGCGGCACGCGATCCCCCGTGCGACCCGGCACGCAGGGGCAGAGAACACCGCAGAATATCGTGCAAGAGATCGCCTCTCTCCTCGTCGTCGTCGCGGGATTCGCCCGGATCGGGCGGACCGAGCGCGAGATCCAGCAGCCGCGTCTTCTGCCGATCCGTCAGATCCAAGCTGTCGGTTTCCTTTGCCATCCCACTACCCGTCACCCGGGCTTCGGCCACAACCGAAATGACTTTAGCCGAAAGAAACGCAAGAAGCGCAAAGAGAAAGAAGTAGAGACTGCCC
>CAYHAJ010000183.1:0-11610 GCA_964354535.1 uncultured Pirellulales bacterium | reverse complement strand
ACACGATGTACGTGCAGCATGCCCTCGACCCGCACGTCCAGCGGGAGTTGCCGGTCGCCGGGCCGCACCGGGGCGATCCGGTCTTCGGCCGCACGGTGGTGAAGGACTTCTCCGAGACCAAGGTCCTGGAGCGGGTGCTGGGGTACGAGCGGCGGATCGAGCATAGCCTGTACCGGAGCATGGCGGAGCTGCGCAGCCTGAAAGCAGGGCGAAGGGGAGAAGCTCAAAAGGGAAGAACGTCGGAGGGACAGACCGTCTCCCCTTCTTCCGTTCCTGCCTTCTTACCCTCTTCTATGGTTTTTGGCTTACCCGAAGAAGTCGGGCGGGGCCGCCGGACCCTCGATCAGGTCGAGGGCAGGCTCGACGAAGAGCCGGAGGGCGTAGCTACGAATGTGCCGGAGGGCCAGGAGGCAGCGTGCGAAACAAAGCCAATTTGCCAAGGGGCCGGGGTTCAGGGGTCAGGGGTCCGCGACCCGACACCCGACACCCGATCCCTGAACCCTGCAATGCCCTGCGTGGCCACGAACGTGCCGGAGGCCGAGGAGCCCGCGTGCGAAACAAAGCCAATTTCCGCCCGGAGGATCAAAGACGGAGAGGGCTACCGACCCATCTTCCGCCGGCGCAGATGACAGCCAAGTCCCTTGTGGCACAGAGGTTAGGAGCGATAGCTACTTGACCAAGCGGGCGATTTCGCGGAATTGCGGGTGCTGGGCGGTCCTGAGTAGCTCGAAGAGAGCCATCTCCGTGCTGCTGACGTGGGCGCCCTCGGCGGCCAGGCGGGTCAGAGCGAGGTGGCGATTCTGGGCGGTTCGCGACGAGACGGCGTCGCCGACGATCGTGACGTCCAGGCCCCCTTCCATCAGGTCCATCGCGGTCTGGTAGATGCAGACGTGGGTCTCGATGCCGCACAGGAGGACCTGCTCTTTGCCGAGCGTGTTGAGCTGGGCGTTGAACTGCTCCTGGCCACAGCAACTGAAGCTGGCCTTGTTGATGGGCTCGATGCCGGTCAGAAGCTCGGCGACTTCGGGGATGGTCGGCCCCAGAGCTTCGGGCACCTGCTGACACCAAAGGATAGGAAGGTTGAGGATTTTGGCCGCCTGGACCAAAATGCAGATATTCTTGAAGAGGGCTTCCTTATCGACCATGAGCTGGGCCAGCTTGCCCTGGACATCGACGACGACGAGACAACAGTCCTGGATTTCGAGCATCCTCGGCTCCGACTTAGGATTTACGATTTACTGCTTATGAATCTCAAATCGCAAATCTTAATTCGTCGATTCCAGGACGATTGTCAAGCTTACCTGAGCTTTTCCCTCAGTAGGGGTCTTGGGGGTCGGAGCAGAGGTGTCCGGGCCGGTCTCTTTCGGCTTGGGAATATTCAGAGCCGCGAGGAGAGAGCCCGGTTCATACTGGATCAGCGGGCGGATTTCGTTGCCCGGCAGGTTCTTGGCCATGCGGTTCATCACGGCGTAGGCGGTCGCCGTCGCGATCGAGGCCTCGGTGCTGTTCTGAGCGACGATGCCCACGGCCTGCTCGGGCGTGACCGCCTCGACGATGACCGGCGTGCCGGAGCGCTGCGGCTGATCCACGCGCAGGGCTGCACTTGCGAAGGTCTGCCAGACGCCGCTCAGCGAGGCCACTAAGCGGTTGACGCTCTCACGGCTGCCGGTGACTTGGTAGACGCGTCTGGTGCTCATCAGGCCCGGCTCGGCCCGGCCCGATAATCCGCTGTTTTCGATAGCCCGAGCCACAAACGTGTCCGCTTGCACCAGCCGGGCGGTTCGCAGTTCCAGCCGGCCTGTGAAGCCGGCATCGGCCACTACCATCGGCGGCACGGCCGGCACATCGGGCTTTGTCAATGAAGCCGGCTGTTCGGCAATCCGCGACCCCACCGGCCCTGGTGGGACCGGGGATACAATCTGGTAGATCACCACGCCCAAAACGCCCATCAGGACGAGGGCCGCGGCCGCCGAGACGAATCGGCGGAACGCCAGCGTCCACGCCCCGACCGAGCGTCGACCAAGAACCGGCTGCTCCTGCAGGAGCGACTGCCGCTCCAGGGAAGTCTTGATCTGGTCGAGCAGATCGCCCGGGGCCTTGGCCATGGGCAAGGAGCAAAACAATGACCGAATGTCCTGAAGCTGCCGCAGACGCCGAGCCACCTGCGGGTCGTGAGCCGCCAGGCGCTGGACCTCCGTCCGCTGGCGGGGGTTCAACTCCCCATCCATGAAGCTGCCAAGCAGTTCATCGAGATTTGGGTCCGACTTCATTTCAGCATGTTCTCCAGAGTCTCTCTGAGACTACTCCTGGCCCGACTCAGCCGGCTGCGGACGGTCCCCAGCTCAATACTCAGGACGTCCGCAATCTGGGCGTAGTCCATTCCTTCAATATCCCGGAGGACGACGACGGCCCGCTGCGGCTCCTCCAGCTCCAGCAGCGACCGCTTCGCCAGCTCGCAGAGCTCGTGGCTCTGGGCCAGCACGGCCGGATCGACCGCACGGTCGTCGCTCAGGAGGTCCTTCAGCAACTGGCTGGCATCGCCATCCAGGTTGACTTCTTCGGCATCGAGGGAGCGGGTAGCGGTCCTGGCGCTCCGCTGGCAATGGTTCAACGTCAGGTTGACCGCGATGCGGAAGAGCCAGGTATAGAAGCTACTCCTTCCTTTGAACTTCTCTATGCTCTCTATGACTTTGACAAATGTCTCTTGCGTGAGTTCCGCGGCGTCGTCGGGATTTCCGCACATTTTCAGGATGACGTTGTAAATGCGGTGCTGGTACTTGAGGATCAGCCGCTCCATGGACACGGTGTCGCCGGCCTGCGCTTGCCGGACCAGCACGGAGTCATCGATATTGATGCTTGCCGTCTTCAAGTACACCTCGGGATTGAGCAGAATGCTCAATACTCACACTCATTCGGGAGGCCCATCATCCCAGACAGAGCGGCCTGGGTCAATCCAATTTGGTCACCGACTTGTCACGGACCGATAACCACAACACCGACTCCCGACACCGGGACACCCCCAGACACATGTAGCGAGTTCTACGGGAACCATCGGCAAGTTGCGTATTCGGCTGCACTGTTCGAGAGGGAAATCCTCAGCCGGAATGCCCAACAAGAAAGTGAATATCCTTGCCAGCGCGTCCGGCAAGGGGTGGGAGATGACCTTGCCAGGCTTGTTTAACTTCTACTTGGTGGGCCAATGGGCGACCTCGGCCGGCTCGCTCTTCTCCAACGCCCTATCCGGGCGAACCGCCATCAGAAGCCTCTGCAAACAGCAAGGGAAGAAGTTCACGACACAACCATGATTCGTACCGCATAGAGACGATGAGTGCGAAAACTCACACACGTGCGCTATTGCCCGTCACGCCGGCTCTGCTCCAGGGTGCGCTGGGTGTACGCGTAGGCGGTGGCCACGTCACGCGGATAGGTGCGAAATGCCAGGAACGCGATCCCCCCGCTGACAAAGAGCGGGACCAGCATCACCAGGAAAGTCCGCTGCAAACCGACCGGGCCGCCGCCGAACACGTGTCCCGCCACGTAGCCAAAGAGCGCCGGTCCCAGCGCCTCGCCGATCTGGCGCAGCGCGGCACGGACCGATTCCGCCCGTCCCCACAGGTAGGGGTGCATGATGTCCAGACGCGCGGCGTCCAGGGGCGGATTGACAGCCCCCAGACTGAAGCCGGCGAGCATGAGGGCCGGCACCGCTACGAGCAGCATCCGGCTCGCGAAGAACGGACCGAGGAAAACCGCCGTCGCCAAGTAGGCCAAGGTCACCACAGTAATCCGGGCGGACAAATGCCGGCGGGAGAGCAGATGATCGCCCAGCCGGCCGCCGACCCAAGCCCCCACCAAGCCGCTGGTCCCAAACAGAAGCACCAGCCCAATGGCCGCCGAATGCGCCAGTCCGAACCAGCCATGCGCGAACACGACGCCGAAGGTCTGCAGGCCGGCAAAGAAGTAGTAGCCCAATGCCGACGCGATCACCAGAACGATGTTCGTCGGGATGCGCAGGACGTACCCGGCGGCCCACAGCAGCGACTGGCGGGCGGGATTCTCGCCGCAAGCCAGGTGTGGGCGGGGCGCGATGTGGGCCTCCCGGATCAGATCGCGGATCAGACCGCTCGTATCGGCAGCGTCGCCGTTGTGGCCGCCCTCGGGCTCCCCCGCTTTGTGGCGATCTCCAATATGCTCTTGTCCCGGCTCCAACCAGTCGGCACCGCCACGCGCGGGCTCCGGAAGGCGGTACACCAGCCAAGCGACCCAAAAGGCGGGCAGCGCCAAGCCGAGGAAGCCGAGCCGCCAGGACAGCAGGGCCAGCTTGCCCGACACGACATATCCGAAACCCGTGCCGAGCAGCTCGCCGGCGAGGATATAGCCATAGATGCGTCCGCGCCGCTGCGGCTGGAAGTAGTCGCCCACCAGCGAAGCGACCGCCGGCACCGCCACCGCCACCACCGCGCCGAGCGCCAGACGAGTGAGCAACAACTCGAGGTAAGACGTGGCGGCGGCGCTGAGACCCATGGCCACGCCCCAGAGCACGACGGCCAAGGCCAGCACACGGGTGCGGTTCGTGCAATCCACCAGCCAACCGAACGGAAGGGTGGCAACGGCGCCGACGAGAAACGAGGCGGTCAGCAGCAGACCGATCTGGGTCTCGCCGATGCCCAGGCCCTGCTTCAGTTGAATCGCCATAGCGCCGATCGCGCCGAGGTCGGCGCTGCTGAGGGCAAACACCAGGGCCAGCACCGTGACGACGCGAGCACTGGCGCGCCCCTCCATTTGCCCAATGACCCATGCGCTGATCCGACGAATGATCCCCCCATCACGTCCTATCGTCCGCCCGTAGCGATTGGGCCACCGTCCGTGGCGTGCTCTGAGGAGGCCCAGGTTCCGCCTGCCAAGCGACGAGCGGATTGTCGTGCAGGAGCCGAACTGACATCAAGTCAGGATTTCTCTCCTATCAAGGGCAAAATCCATGGCACAAGCCTCCCCGGCACCCGCGCCGGCACCGGCAAGAATAGACGGAGGCCCTCTTCCCAAAATGGCAGGGCCTGCGCGATGTGGACGCAGGCCCCGCTTTTGTGTCACCTTACTGTACCGGCTGCGGCGCAGATGCCGCATCGCACTACCGGATCGGACGGCCGTATCCGATGTCGTCAAGGTATACCGTGCCGGTGCCGCCGGCTTTCGGGGCGGCCTTGTTGCCCACGCCGACCGTCAGCGACTTGACCGCGTTCATCTTCACGCCGGCCGCGGTGAACTCGCTCAGGGGAATCGTCCACTGCTGCCACGACATGGACGCGGTGGCGGCAGCGTCCGGGTGTTGCACGGCCTTGGTCTTGCCGGAGCTGTCTTTGACCGACAGATAGAGACCTTCGACGGAATTGCCCGCCGGCTGGGCCGCCCCGATCTCCGCCACCTGCCAGGTGCCGGTCACGTTGCCGGTGGTCGAGACGTTGGAGAACGCCGCACTCGTCGCAATCGCCGCGTCATGGCTGCATAGCGCCAAGCCGATCAGAACCGGATTGGTCATCGTGATCGTCTGGGCCGTGCCCAACTGGGTCCACGTCACGCTATCGGGCGAAATGTAGCCCGAGAAGTTGTTGCCCTTGCGCTCGATCTTCACCCAATAGGGAGCCGCCACCAGCGTCGTGCTGTCGTTATTCGTCGAGGCGCCGTTCGCGGCGAGCCGGTGCTGGAAGCTGGCGCCGTTGCCGGCGCTGGCGCCGCCGGGGGTGATGGGCATGAACGCATGGACCGACCCGGGCTGGATGCTCTGGCGGATCATCACGCCACCCTTGGCCCAGACGTTGCTGTTGAAGACCGCGTCCACGCGGGCCACCATCGTGCCATCGCCGCTGAGGCTCTTGTAGGCGAACCGGAACTGATCGCCGTTGTTCCAGATGTCGGTGCCGATGGCGTTCATGACAATGCTGCCGGAGGCCGTCTCGACAAAGCCCGGGGCGGACCCGCGAAAGTACAGGACCAGGTCTTCAGCCCCGTTGCCGGTCCAGTCCTGGGCCGGACTGAACGTGCGCTCGGCCTCGGAGAAATTCGGCGCCTTGGTGTTGTCATACGCCAGCGGCATGGACTGCTTGCCGCCATGGACGATCCTCGTTTCCCCGAACGTGCCGTTACTGGCCGTCAAGTAGCCGACCGTCGAGCCATTCGTGCCACCGGTGAAGCCATCGATCCAGGCCGAGAAGACCTCCTCGCCCGCCTTGTCGGTGTAGCTCTCGAAATCGTCGATGGCCGCGAATTCCTGCGTGGTGAAGCTCCAGACATTACCGGGATAGGTGACGGTATTGACCTCATCGACCTTCCAGTAGTACTTGGTGCCGAAGCTCAGGGCACCCGGATCGAAGCTGTGGTCGGTCGCGGTCTTGGCGGCGCCCAAGGCGTTCGGGTCGGTGCCGAAAAAGACCTTGTGCGAAATCGCCTCGCGGCCGGGCCGCCAGGCCAAAGTCGTATCGACAGCGACGTCCTTGGTAGCGTTGGCCGGCTGTGGCGCGCGAGCCTGCACGGGGACATAGAAGAAGCGGACCTCGGCCAAGCCGGCCTGCGGCGCCACGCCGCCCCAGTTGGTGCTGATCGTCAGCTTGACATACTTCGCTTCAACCCCGCCGAGGCTGACGGTCGTGTCGGCGGCATAGTCCGGGGTTCCGGCAGCCTGGCTGAATTCGGGCACATTGGCCACCGGCGTCCACGTTGCGCCATCGGTGGAGGTCTCGATGGTGACTTTCCTGGCCCCGAAGCCCAGGAAGCTCTCGATCAATTGGTTGGAATTCCAGACCTGCAACTCGTGGAGCTTGTAGACCTTGTCGAGCTCATACTGGATCCAGTTGGGCTGCGCCCCGGCCGAGAGCCACATGGTGGTCGGCTCGATGCCGTGCAGGTCCATTTTGTCAAGACCGGAGCTGTCGATGGTCTTCTCCGGGCCCATGCCGGGCTGCGAACTGGCGGCGGTGGCGGCCACGGGCTTGACCGGGTAGCCATAGGACTCGATCGTGAAGGACCAGACCTCGCCCTTGAGAATGGCGTTGTCGGGCGCCCCGTTGACTTCATCGATCCGCCAGAAGTAAGTCCGGCCGTATTCAAGCGGCTCGGGCGGGTCAAATTCCGTGGCGGTCTGGCCCTGGCTGGCCAGGACGCCCTTCGCGTTGGTCCGGCTGGCGTCGTTGACGTCCGCGAAGGCAGTGCCCAGGTAGACGTCATGGGTCCGGGCGAAGGCGCCTGCCGTCCAACCCACGTTCGCATCGCGCAACACGTCGGTCGCGTCATCGGCGGGGCTGGGATCGGACGCCAGCCCGGCCGGCGTGGTCACCATGAGGGCCGCAATCTCCCCGGCCGCGAGCGGCCGGTTGTACATCACGATCTCGTCGATCGTACCCGTGGCGCCGTGGGTTTGCGGCTGGTAGGCGTACGTCTGAAAGCCAAAATTCGGGGTGGGGTCCAGGGCCGGAAAAGGCCCCAGGCCATCCCTCCGGGCGACTTCTTTGCCATTGAAATAGAGAACCGCCGAGCCGCCGCCGAAGTCCCACGTCGCGGCGAGGTGGAACCAGGTATCGGCAAAGACGACACTGCGCGGATCGAACTCGATGTTCTGATAGTCGGCGTCGGTGCTGTCCTCAAAGTAGAACCCGATCTCTCCTTGCGTGATATTCGCTTCGTTCGCTCCCTTGGAGAGGAAGAAATAGATGCCGCCCAGGCTCGCATCGAAGATGCGGTAATCATCCGGGTCCGTCCCGTTCCAGCGGGGTTTGAACCAGAAGGCGATCGTACCCTGCTCCGCCAGGGCGACGGGCACCTCGATGTAGTCGTCGATCCCGTCCAGAAAGACGCCGGTCCTGCGCATTCCCGGGGCCCACGCGGCGCCCGCGTGAAGGGTGCCGTTGCGACCATTGCCGCTGGTGTCAGTGGCCACCGTTCCGCTTCCCTCGTCCAGTCGCCACTGGGCCATGAGACTGGGATCAGCAGCCTGCGCCTCACTGGCCAGAGCCAAGCTCAGCATCCAGACGAACGCACGTAGTTGCAGTTGTCTCTTGCACATAGCGGTCCTCCTTCTTTACTGATGGTTGACATCTCACTGTGATCTTCTTGGAAAACCCAGTCGTGGGATCGGACTTCTATGTATTTACCAGATTCCACCCGGCCGGTTCAAGCGAAATTATGGGTCCTTCCGGCGCCCAGTTGGGATGCCGCGACACTCCGCCGCGCGTGCTCGACGTCATGGCTGGTGGGACAAGCGTCCCAAGAGTCATGATGGCTGCACCGGGCGACAGGAATCCCTCGCGCCGACACGGGACCTGCAAGAGGCGGTCCTACCGGCCGGTCGCCGGATGGCCGAAGCCGATGTCGTCGATGTAAAGCTTGCCGGCCCCACCCGCCTGAGGATTGGCCCGGTCGCCCACGCCGATCACCAGCTTCTTCACCGCCGTCAGCTTGACTCCGGCGGAAGCGAACTCGCTCAGCGGAATCCGCCACTCTTGCCAGCTTGCCGTGGTTGTCGCCAACGAATTCGGATGACTCACCACCTTGTTCTTTCCGGCACTGTCCTGCACCACCACATAGATCGGGGCGGGGCTATTCGCCGGTTCCGGATCGTCGCCGATTTCCGCCACTTGCCAAGCACCGGTGACGGCACCCGTCGTGGCCGCCCCCGAGAACTCGGCGGTCGTGGTTGCCGCCGTGTTGTGGCTGGTCACGCACAGACCGATATAGACGCTGCCGGTCATATTGATCGTCGTGGAGACGACCGTGCCGGTGAGGGTCGGATTCTTGATATCCAGCCAGGTCTGGCCGTCGGCGGAGTACTGGGCCGTGAAGACATTGCCTTTGCGCGTCAGCTTCACCCACTGCGGGGCCCGGATGGCGGCCACGGCGGGAGCGCTGGCGGCGTTGACGCCGGGGGTTAGACGCCAGCCAAAGGAGGCGCCGCTGCTATAGCTGATGATCATGTACGCCATGGGGGAGCCGGCCTCGAGGCTCTCCCGGATCATTACACCGGCCTTGGCCCAGACGTCAGTATTGATGAGGCTCTCGGTTTTGACGACGATCGAGCCATCGCCGTCGAGCCGTTTGCAGGCGAAACGAAAGTCGTCGGCCTCGTTCCAGATATCGTGCCCGGAGCCGCTGATCGTAAAGGCGCCGTTGCCCTTATCGATGAAGGCGACGGGCCTGCCTCGGAACCACAAGCGCAGATCGGTCGCCCCGTGGACGGTCCAATCCTGCACCGGGGAGAACTCGTCCGTGGCCTCGCTCAGGAAAGGCGACTTGACGTTGTTGTAGTCCATCGGCATCGATTGCTTGCCGCCGTGGATGATCGTCGTCTCGCAGAACGTGCCGTTGATGGCGGCCGGGTAGAGCCCGACGATGGAACCACTGAGCCCATCCGTGAAGCCGTCAATCCACGTGGCGAAGATCTCATTGCCCTCCTTGTCCGTGTAGCTCTCGAAGTCCTCGATAGGCTGGTATTCCAGGGTGGTGAAGCTCCAGACCTCGCCCGGATGGGTGACGGCGTTGACCTCATCGACCCGCCAGTAGTACGTCGTCCCGAAGTCCAGAGACGCGGGGCTGAAGCTATTGTCGCTGGCGCTCTGGGCCGGGGCCGTGCCATTGACGACGGCCTCCTTCTCGGTCCCCAGAAGTACCTGGTGGGAAGCCGCCCCGCGTCCCGGCCGCCAGTTCAGCGTGGCATCGAGCCCGACGCCCGCCGCCGCATTCACCGGCCCAGGCTCGCGCGCTTGCACGGGGATATAGAAGAACCGCACTTCGCTCAAGCTCGCCTGAGGAACGCCGCTCCAACTGCTATTGATCGTCAGCTTGACGTACTTGGCGGACACACCGCCGAGATTGACGGTCGTGCCGGAGACGTAGGTAGGCTGACCGGTCGCCTTCGCGAACTCCGGGACGCCCCCCAACGGGGTCCACGTACTGCCCTCGACGGAGTACTCCACCGTGACACTCTTGGCCCCAAAACCGACGATACTCTCGATGAGCTGGTTGGAATTCCAGATCCACAGCTCCTGGAGCTGGTAGACCTTATCGAAGGCGAATTGAATCCAGTTCGGCTGGGTGCCGCCGCTGAGCCACATGTCCTTGAGCTCGGTCGAATGCTGATTACCGGAATCGAGTCCGGAACCATCGACCGTCTTTTCCGGCCCCATGCCCACTTGCGCGCTGGAAGCCGTCGCCGTCACCTTCTTGATCGGATAGGCGTAGGGCTCGATCGTGAGACTCCAGACCTTCCCCGTGGAGATCGCCGTACTCGGTGGGGCGCTGATTTCATCGATCCGCCAATAGTAGGTCTTGCCATAGGCGAGAGCCGTCGGCGGCTGATACGTGGTTGCCGTCTGGCCCTGGCTGACCAGCACACCCAGCGGACTGGTCCGACTGGCGTTGTTCACGTCGGCGAACACAGCGCCGAAATAGACGTCCCGTGTCGCCCCATCGGGGCTGGCCCGCCAGCTCAGACCGACGTCGCGGGGCAGGTCCACGACTCCAGGGCCCGGCGTGGGGCCGGAAGCCGCGACGACCGGGGCCACCGGCGCTGCGTCCGTGATCCAGGTAGCGCCCACGACCTTCCCATGTCTCTTGTTGGGCGAGTTGTCATAGGCGGTCGTTCCCGTGCCCTCGTTGAAGTTCCAGTAGCCGACGAGGCCCGATTCATCCCCCAGCAGCTCCACCTTCATGGTTTCCTGAATCTGGGTCTGGGTGCGCGCCACGTTCCAGATGCGGAATTCATCCATCCAGCCCTGGAAATAGCGCGAGCCGCCGCTGTGCAGGCCGCGGCCGATCTGCATGGTCGGACGCGAGGCATTCGTCGGATGGACGTTCCACGTCACGTTCGCGGTACCCACCTGCTGGCCGTCCCGGTACACCCGCAGCGCGGACCCCGTATCGACGATTGCGATGTGCTGAACCTTGTCATACAGAATCGTGTTGTTGATGGTCGCGGCCGCCGCGCCGTTGGCGTAGAACCGCAGGGCTCCGCCATTGTTGTTGTCGTCGAGGTACGACCGGGTGGCCAGGAACGCGGGATCGTGCAGGCCGAAAACCATGTTCGACATGGTATGCTTGGTCACCTTGCACCAGAATTCGATGGTCTTCGGTCCGCGGGGAAACACATCCAGCATGTACCCCAGGTCCACGAAATCCCCGTTCTCCTGCAGGCTGTTCGTATCGCCCCCCTTGAAGGACAAGGCGTAGTTCTGCGCGGCCTCGACCGCGGGCGCGGCCATCCACTGGCAACACGCCATTCCCAGAAACATGACGACCGTACAACTCATTGGTTTTGCCCACACAGCGATCCTCCTTCCCAAAAGCGCCAGGCCACAATTGGCCACCAAAACACAGTGCGGGGCCTGCGTCGTCTGAACGCAGGCCCCGCGTGATGCTCCCGATACAATAGGCGCTACAGCCCGGAAGCGGGGCCCGCCTTAGAACGGCTTGGCCACCGGCCTGGTCTGACCCGCCAGCCACAGGATTTCCCCCACCGACAACGCCCGGTTGTACAGCCGCACGTCATCGATCAGGCCACTGAACAGCTTGTACAAGGCGCCGTTCGTGTGGTTGGTGCTGGCCCCGATATAAGCATTGTGCTGCGAGATG
>CAYHAJ010000182.1:0-23126 GCA_964354535.1 uncultured Pirellulales bacterium | reverse complement strand
CCGAGCGTGTGGGCGGAACTGGAGGTTTGGGCCAAAGATGAGCTGCGGAGCGTCAATGCCCAGATCGAGTATATCCTCAGGCAGGCCGTGTCGAAACGTAAGGGCGCATCCGCCGCGGCCAAAGCCAAGGCCGGCACCGCGTCGATGGATCCGCCTAGCACGTGACCTTTCGCGGCGGCCGCGTCGGATGATCTGCAGGCAAGGCAGAACCCGTCGTGCGGTTGCGAGGAATCCGGGTTGGCCGCCGCCATCGATTCTTTGGTCGTCGATCATCTTGAAGACCCTGTGGTTGCCGGCCAGCAGAACAAGAGAATAGAGAACGAACGCGGCCTCCGTCAGTCTTGTGAACCCTCCGCCACGCCTCCGTCCCCGGCGGCCTCCAGACGGCATTCTTACGCCATCTCCTTGTCCAGCACCTCCTCGACCTTCGCCGCAATCTTGTCGAAGGCACCGGCTGCTTCCCACTTCCCGACCTTCTGCTTGAAGTCGTGTGAAAGCTCCTCTTGTTCCGCACTCTCCGCCTCCATTTTGATCACCTCCATGCCCACCGATCTAACGTCGGTTTGCTCGAGAAAGTGGCAAACCGACGTGGCCTGACAGTGCTACGATTGAGACTTCGCTGCCCACCCACCACCAATCCCACCCGATTGTCAAGGCGGTTTGAACTCCCTGGCTTTGGTAATACTAGCTCCGAAAAAGGCTGAGACATTGACTTGCTTAATCCCGCCAGCTACAATTCTCTCCCGTCAATGATGACTGTATAGGGAGGACCGATCATGGATGATAGGCAGGTGAATCCTCAGTCGCATCAGAGACGCGCCCGTCGGGCGAATCCCCCGGACCCTGTATGGTTGCAGGGATTCCACGTGGTAGGTTGGCGCGAGCACCAACTGCTCGTCACCGAGGGCCACTACCGATGCCCCCACTGCTGTCGGGCAGACACCCTGGAAACGAACGCTGCCCATACCCGCCAGCGGTGATCTCTCTGGAGAAGACGGGGCCCAGAGGCCATGAATCCGGGGGGCTTGGCCAGGGGCCTTGCTGAGTCTCAGGCGTGCCTCCATCGTACCCAGCCTCGTCCCCGGTCCTGCCCCATCGTTCCAGGCAGCCACCGTCAGTTCTGCGAATCCTCGCCCATGGCTCCCTCGTCCCCGGGCGGCCATATCCCACCAGCATGGCGATGACTCCCTACTCTCGGCTGTGCAGGAACGACAAGATCACTTGCCTCTCCCACTCTGGTCCCACACCTCCCGCTTCCTGAAAGCGTCTTGACACCAATCTCCGTCTGCGCAGGCCGGTTCCGCCGCCGCTGGAAAGGTTGGCCGTGGCACCTTTGAAGACCGAGTATTCCACTGGGAATTCAGCCAACATGAGATGGTCTGACGGCCGGTTAACCGGTACAGGATGTCTCGAAAGAGTGAATAACCGCCCGTTGAAACCCTGCGTCAGGCGGGGTACATAGGGCCGGGGTGCGGCAGTTCTTTGTCCGCCACCCGCCGTGTTTTCTCTCCGCCCTTCACACCCCAGGTCTTGTTCTTGTGGGCGATCAGGGTGATCAGTTGCTCTACTTCTCGGGGGATCCGTTTCCTGCCGGGCTTGCCCCTTTTCTTGCTACCGTGGTACTTGCGGGTGACGAAGGTGCGATGCCATTGGAACAGCGTGCGGGGAACCTGCCGAACCGGGCTTCCCAGGCGAGCGGAGGACGGGATCCCATGATAGATCAAATCGCTCCAGGAAAGGCAAGAACCCCTTCTTGCTGCCGATATGAATGCCCCATTCGGGTAAACCGCCCTTCCCACTGTCCGTGAAGGCCTCCGAACGATAGGCCCCCGGGGCCGACGGCACGGTCTGAAGATCCTGCCGCTTGGAGAAGGTCAGACCATCCGAGGCATGCTGGAGTGTCCGGGCAATCCCCTGGGGTCCGATGTTGACCAGAGCCATTACGCCGGTTCCGAAGGGCCAGACCAGAACTTCATGTCCCCCGCCGATCACCGGATTGCCAACGTGCTTGATGTAAGGACCTCCTGGCTCAGCGGCGATCGCCACGCCCATCTCCGTGTTGGCCGGCGTATTGTTCCACTGCCGGCCTTTGTAGTAGAGCCAGTACTTTCCCTCGCGCACGATCAGACAAGCATCGTCCACGCGCACACTGTCGAACCGGTTGGGATCCTCGCTGGTCTGGAGCACCGGATTGGCGTCCAGTTTCCGCCAGGGGCCGTCGGGTGTGTCCGCTACAGCCACGCCGATGGCCGTCTTCGTGACCTTGTTCCCGATATTGGTGAAGGGCTTGGGCGCCGCCGTGTAGAAAAGCCAGTACTTCCCTTCCGCGACAAGGATGTTGGGAGTGAAGACGCTCTGCTCATCCCAACTCCCCTGTGGTCCCCGCGCCAGAGCCTCCCCCTTCTCGGTCCAGGCACGGCCGTCCGGAGAAGTCGCATACCAGACGGTGGCGTTATAGCCGTCGGACTGGTGGCCCTTGGTATACCACACGTAGTACGTATTCCCGACCTTGATGATGTCGCTGGGGTCGCGGCGCATCACGCCGACTTCCGCACCAATTCCCTCCGCGGCAGAATAGCGGATCGTCAATCCAGCGTGGGTTGTCAGCGGGACAGCGGTAAGAGCGAGGAGAACGAGGGTCTCGTATACCGTCGATGATTTCATCTCATGGCAGTCCTGATGGCCTACTCGGGCCTGCTGGCGAACGAGAGCAACGCCCTGTCTCAGGTTTCGCTCGTGACTTCCAACTTGTGACTTGCCAACACCACAACCTCGGTTGCCAGTATCACCAGCACTTTACCATCCTTGGCCTCGTGGCGAAACTCGACCGGCTGTCCATTCATGCTCACGTTCGCCACCTTTTGACCAACCAGCGAGACGGTCTTCACCCGCAGCCTGCCGTACTTCACCGTGATCTCAGCCTTCCGCCTTCTGCCTTCAGTCTTCTGGCTGAACGTTCCCCATCCCTCCGCCGTCGTAAATGCTGCCTTGAAGTTCTCCGGTGTGAGCCGTGGCGCGAAACCGATGTGCCCCTTCGGGCCGTGGTACTCGAAGCCGCACGCGGCGAGATAAACGCCGTAGCTGGCCATCGAGCGTGCGTAGTGGTCGCCGCACTCGACTTCATTCCATGGATTGCGACGCGACGCGTGATACCGGTCATGCACGGCGCGCGTGACGGCGAGGCCTTCCTGCACCAGGCCTTCCCAGATCATGTGGCCGGCCGCCTGGTACTCGAACCCGTTCATGCACTCGTTGAAGTAGCCGGCGGGACCCGGCTTGGTGTTGCCTACGCCGCACGCTTTCTGGAAATCCCAATCGGTGCGCGGGAACGTGCACATCAGCAGACCCGCTTCGCCTGCCATCGCATACCAGCGGCCCGGCTTGTTCACCTCACGGTACGGGCCGACGTCGGGGCTGAAGTTGTATTTCCAGAGCGACCCCAGCGCGGAGAGCGTCTCTTTCTCCGGCAGCACACGGCCGAGGCCGACCTGCCAGGCCCACGATTGGCCGAACACCTGGTCTACTTCGCAACCCGTGCCGGAGTTGATGGCGTTCGGATGCTTCGGGTCGGGTTGGTTGATGAAGTACGCGCCGTCAAATAGGTCGAGGATTCGCTGACGCCCGGTCTCCCAAATTGTCCGGCACCGTTGTGCGAACGCGGCGTCGCCGACCTCGCGCGCCAACTCCTCGGCGGCGCGCAAGGCGGCGAGGTATAAGCCGCTGAGCCACGCCACCGGGCCGAACCAGTTCGCATCGAGCGTGTTATGCTGGCTACCGGCAATAATGCCGTCGTTGTCGGCGTCTTGGGCAATGAGCCACTCGGTAGCCTTCTTGATCCCCGGCCAGTTCCGCTTCAAGAAGGCATCGTCCACCGACATCTGATGCTCGCGCAACGCCCGCAGCACCGCCCCCGCCTGCCCGTCCACGGCAGGCATGTCGTTGTGTTCCCCGCGGAACCGGATCGCACCGTCGGGTTTCATAGCCAGTCCGAAATCCACCCGTTCGCGCAAGTCCCGCTCCAATTCCGGAAACAACCGCCCTACCGCGTGCGCGTAATGCCAGACGTGCCCGCACGTCCCCGCGCAGCAACCGACACCTTCCCAACCGTAGAACCGCCCGTCCATGAAACGGAAGCATGTGGACGTCGCGAGGATCGAGGTGTTGAGGAACGTCCGGTCGAGGAACCAATACGGCAGCGTCGAGTCATACCACGTGTCGTGCCATAGCCGCGTCTGGGAGGCCAGCCGCTCGAAATGGTCCGCCACGTATTTCGCCACCGCCGCCGCGGAGTCAAACTTCACCGCATAGAACCGCCCTCCCGGCAGCTTGGCCATCGTCAGGTTCGGGAAATGCCACGTCAACACAAACGTCGCCGTCACCGACTCGCCCGCGCCGAGCCTCAGCGTGCGGCCGAGTTCCCCCACAACCGAGTCCGGGAGCGACGCAGGGGAAACGCCGTCCGTCGTGTTCGACACTGAAGTACGGCGGTCACAGACGGCCGTTACCGTGGCGGGATCTCCCAGCAAGGCCAGTCCCATCGTCCCGAAGTCCGGCAACTGCTCCAGCGGGCCCGGTGTCGCGCCGCGATCCGTGAACGTGATCTTCCCGACGCCGATGTTGCCCCACGAGCCTTGCTGCGCGTCCACGATCTCGATCGCCGCTTCCTTGCCCTTGAGGGCGCGCACATCGAAGCTCTGGAGCGTCATTTTGTTGTCACCCTTGCCAGTGGCGCTTCGCACCACTTGGCCTGCCGCGTCGGAACCCGCCCAAGACGGGCCTCCGACGAGCAAGTTCAGGCAGGTCTTCCCCGGGTGTCCACCCCCACCGATCCAGAACGTGATGTAGTTGCGCTCGATTCGGAATGGACGGCTCGTCAGCTTGCCGGTCGCATTGTCTTTTTCGGCGACGTTCGTGCCCGGGGCCGTCGCGTGGGAGTTGACCACGCGCTCGGTGTCGCCGCCGACATCGCCTTGATAGGACGGGATGGCCGATTTCCGGATCGGCCCAGCGCCAAACGCCGTGCCCTCGACCTTCCAGCCGTCGTAGCTCTCCCTGTTCCAATCCTCAAACACGATGTCCGGCTGGGGCGGCGCTTCCGGGGCGGTGGACTTCTGGGCCGAGCATTCGAGGAAGGTGAAATTGGGGCCGGCAATCGTCCGGTTGCGGCGGACACAGACGGCGGACCGCGCGATCACATTTTCGAGCGAGCCGTTTAGCGTTGCTTCGACCGCAGCGTTGGAGGTGTTCTTCACCGCGAACTGCATCACGGTGGCCGGGAGGCTGGAATCGTCCGTGTTGAGGGGGATAAACGGCGCGAATGCCTCCAATGTCACGGCTACGCCCTCAGCGCGGTACTCGACGTGGCCAATCGGATACTCCCCGCGAAAGCGGATGTCCGAGAAGCCCGTGCTGTCCAGGGCGCGCATCTTGCCGCCGATCGTCAACGTGAATCCTTGCGTCAGCGGCGCCGTCGGTTTCATTGGTTTGGCGTAGTGTTCCGCACTGGTCCTGACGTAGTGGTTGAAAATGTCCCAGTGCCAGAGCTTGCCGTCGCCGCCCAGATAGAGCTGCCCCGCACAGATCCCGCCGACCGGCATGCCGATCTTCTCCAGTTCCGCGCCGCGGTAGACCGTAGGCGCCCCGCGTGCGAACAGCGACTTGACCCAGTCTGCACTGAGCTTTTTGTCGGCCGGCACAAGCTTGGCGAAATCCTGGCGCGTGAACGGCCCGGCCATCACCGGCCAGCCGGGCACTAACGACACGGTGGCGCTCGCGCCGAGGCACTTCAGAAAGTCGCGCCGTTGGACACCGCCACAGCCACAGCCTGTCTTGCTGCATGTGGATCGCTCATTCATGGGGAGACCTCCAGTGATTGTCTTGCGGGATCATGTTGAGGGTTACAGTCTGTTTGTCGTTCAGTTTTGGTCGAAGATCACGTCGGACAGTGACCGCTACGGCCAACCCGGCCGAATACCGAATACCCCGGCGTGTGTAGTTCTCATCCCTCATGAAGTCTTACCTTTTCCGCGAGCAGGGGCCTTTATCTGCTCCGATTGCCCTTGAGACCCGTACCGGCCGTGAACGCCGGTACAGGTCCCACGAGGCATGTGACCCAGGGGCATGCGCGCCATCAAGCTGCGATCAGATCGTCTCCGGCAACACCCTCACCGTCACTCAAAACGCCTTGTCGAAGGGCATCGTTCGGCCCGCCAGCCAGGCAATTTCTCCGGCGGACAGCACCCGGCCGTAAACGCGCAGATCATCAAGGGAGCCTTGCCAGAACTCGGCGTTGTTCATCTGGCCGCCGATCCGCACTTGGCTCAGCGTCAGACTCCAATCCCTGGCCCCGGAGACGACTTCCACACCATCGGCATACAAGCGGGCCGTCGTCCCGTCGTAGGTTAGACAGATGTGGTGCCACGCATCGAGCGCCCAGAAGTTCGGCAACGTCAAATCACCACCCCAGCCAGCCCCAACCAAACTCGTGCCGCTTTGACCGAGGCACATCGCCTTGCTGGTGGCGGGTGTGCCATAGGATACGGCCATCCGGTAACCCGTCCCAAGGCGGTAAGTCACTGCCCACAAAGAGATCGACCGTGCCGCTTTGCCGGAGGGCCAAGTCGGAGGATTGCCGACATCCACGTAGTCATCAACCCCATCCAGCTTGATCGCTTGGCCGACCACACCGGCACCGTACGTGGGCCCTCCTTTCTCCTGGCCGTTGAAACCGTTGCCGGAACTGTCTTTGGCACTTCCATCGAAGGTATAGAGAGCGACCAGATTGGCCGTTTTGGGGGCCGCCGGCACGATGAGTTCCGGAACCCGCGGGCAGAGGCAAATGTCATCGATGGAGACCACCCCCTTGGCCCCCACACCC
This sequence comes from uncultured Pirellulales bacterium, assembly GCA_964354535.1. Lineage (GTDB taxonomy): Bacteria > Planctomycetota > Phycisphaerae > Sedimentisphaerales > Anaerobacaceae > PLanc-01. Next base: position 16,249 of record CAYHAJ010000182.1, on the reverse strand, counting down.
TCGATGCCGATGACCAACGTCGTGACGCGGCTGAGCTCCCCGCCCACGACGGACAGATCGATATTCCAGGGCTGCCAGAGGGGTCTCGCGAGGTCGGCCGCATCCCCGCCGTAGAGCACCTTCTTGTTGTTGATCTTGACATACAACTGGCCCTTGTTGCCCGCCGCACCGGCGAAGTAGAGCGACAGACTCTTGATGCCACTGGCCGTCCAGTCCTGGGCCGTCGTCCACGTCCGCTTCGCCTCGGACAGAGGCTTCGCCGTATTGTCGAACTTCAACGGCATGGCCTGCTTGCCGCCGTGAATGATCTTCTGCTCGGCAAACGGCGCCTGGTCGTTGCCAACCTGCGATCCGTTGTCGGACGAGCCATAACCATCGGCCCAAGTCTCATAGATGCGCTTACCCTCCGCGTCCGTGTAGCTCTCGAAGTCGTCAACAACAAGGAATGTCAGCGTGGAGAAACTCCAGACCTTGCCGGTCCAGGAGTTGGGGGTCTCCACGGCATTGACCTCCTCGACCCGCCAGTAGTAACTCGTCCCCAGCTTCACGGCCGGGGGCACGAAGCTCGGCTGGATGGTCGTACCGGCCAACATCAGAGCGTTGGGATCGGTCCCGAAATAGACCTGGTGCGCGGCCGCTTCATGGCCCGGCCGCCAACGGAGCACGATGTCCGGGGCCACACCGGTCTGGCCCGCCGTCGGTTGGGGACTGCTCGCCTGCACCGGTTTATAGAAGAACCGCACTTCGCTCAGGCCGGTTTGCGGCATGATACCGCCCCAATTACTGTTGATTGCCAGCTTGACGTACCGAGCCACAGCGCCGTGGAACGCGACGGTCGTATTGTGAGCATACGCGGCCTTGCCGGGAGCCCTGGCGAAGGGCGGGACGCCCGCCAGTTTCGTCCATGTCACGCCATCCGCGGAGTACTCCACCCCAACATCCTTGGCGCCCATGCCCGCGGCGCTCTCGAGCGACTGATTCGAGTTCCACACCCACATCTCCTGGAGCTTGTAGACACCGTCGAAGGTGTACTGAATCCAGGCCGGCTGGGAGCCATCTGTGAGCCACATGGTGGTGTCCGTGGTGCCGTGCAGGTCACTGGCATCCAGACCCGAACCATCGATGGTCTTCTCCGGTCCCTGACCGGCGGCCGAGCTGGAAGCGGTGGCCGTGACGTTCTTGAGGGGATACATGGCAGGCTCGACGGTGAAGCTCCAGACGGCCCCTTTGAACACGGTCGAAGCGGGCGGTGCGTTCACCTCATCGACCCGCCAGTAATAGGTCTTCCCATATTCCAGAACCTTGGCCGGCTGATAGGTCGTGCCCATCTGTCCTTGGCTGACCAGCACACTCAGCGGGCTGGTCCGGCTGGCGTTGTTGACGTCGGCGAACACGGCACCGAAGTAGACATCGTGCGTCTGGGCGAACTCTCCCGGGGCCCAGCTCAGCACCACCTCGCGCGGCACGTTGACGGCTCCGTTCTGCGGCTGTTGGACCAGGGCTCGCTCCCGACCCTCCCCGCGCACGACTGCCTGGATTTCTGTGTTGGTAAGCACGTGGCTGAAGATGCGGATGTCGTCCAAGAGCCCGTTGAACCAGTTGGCCGTAGACACGATCCCGAATCGCAAATTCCCTCCGCGGTCTACCAGCGGCGCTGTCCGCTTCGGACCGACAACCACTTCCGCCCCATTGGCATAAATCCTCTGGATATCCACGTCACAGGTACAGACCACGTGGGTCCATTCCCCATTCGCCAGAATGACCTTGCCCGTATCGAGGGGCGATTCTGCCGTGGGCCCGCCCGGATAGATGCCGAACCGCAGCCAGCCATCCGTTGAGTGCTGGCCGATCCAAAACGACCGTCTGGCATTATCCGCGGTCCACTTCGAGACGTACCCCGCCCAGTCCTGAGCGAGGTTGCGCGGTTTGACCCAGAAGGCAACACTGAGGGAATTGCCCCCGCCGAGGGCCGGAACATCTCCACAATTGATCTGGGCATCCCTGCCGTTGAAATCGGCGGCCAAGCCGAATTTGCCTTCGACGTAAGTCACGCCGCCGGAAACCACCCCGTTGTACCCGTTCCCCGAGGTGTCATTGGCGTTGCCGTCCAGCGGCCATTGGCCGACCAGCTTGGCGGAGACGCTCGTCGTCAGCCCCGACAGCAAAACAACGGTAATCAGATAGATCAATCTCGTACACATAATGGACCTCCTTCAGAAGTAGAAACGCGCTGAAACCGCTGTCACGGCCACGAACCAGAACAGCGGAGTTCGTTTTCCTCCTCATGCGAGCCCCAGGAGTCTCCCGACCCTATTTGAGCCACGGAATCGCAGGGGGGTGCGCCGGTCGTTGGTATTCGCGATGCCACTTGGGGTCCCAGAGATCCGTCAGGATCACTTTGCGCGCGGATCCATCCATGAACGTCACATTGATCCCCCGGCTGTGCCGGTTGATCGTCAGCCGAGCCATATCCCAACTCCAGTCACCCGCCGCGACGGGGTCCTTGCGTTCCCACCAGTCCGCGGTCGGAGCCGGCTCGCCACTATTGGCCAGGGAACCATCATCCGGACTGATCGGATTCGTGCCGAACCAGGTGCAATCGCTGACCATGGGGATCTCGGCGGTGTATTTGTTCTGGGTTGTCTTCCACTGGCACTCGGGCCGGTTCCTCCAGCCCGTAGTGGAGGGCGGGTCCACCGAATTGATCCACAGGTTGATGCCGTAACTGCCGTAGTTCTTGCTCGCGTCTGGGCCAAACTGGTGGTTCACCATGATCGGGCCGGGGCCCCACTGCGCAAAGGTCGTGCCGATGCCGCCTTGCGGACCATTAAGCTTGTTGGCCGACGGGCACACGCGAAACTTGTCGATGCTGCCATACAGTCGGCTCAGGTAGGGCATCCATCCGCCCTGGGGCACGCCGGTCTTCCACACATTGTGTTCCGTCCAGAACTTGTCGTTGTTCTCCGAGGTGTACACGAAAAAGACAGTCCCCCACTGACGCAGATGAGCCCGACAGACGGCGGCCTGTCCCAGCTTCCTCGCCTTGCCCAGAGCTGGCATAAGGATACCCATCAGGAGTGCGATCGTGGCAATGACCACCAGCAGTTCAATCAGCGTGAAGCCTTTCGCCTTCATGTTGGATTCTCCTGTTCAGCACACCATCATCCTTCTTCGGAAATAGGAGCACCGTGTGCCTGGCAAGCGCCCGCAGGACCATCGTACCTGTCTCACATGCCCTCCTTTTCAGAGAGCGTTTGCGACGAGTAAAGGCCGCTCCCAAGCGGTCCGATCACCGCTTGACAGGCGCAGGGCGACCCGATTGGGCTACTTGGCCAGGACCGGCTTGACGAGGCAAATGTCGTCGATGTACAGCATCCCTTCGCCTCCCGCCTTCGGATTCTTCGGGTCGCCCACGCCGAGGTAGATCTTCTTGACCCAAGCCGCGTTCACCCCGGTGAATCCGGCCAGTGGGATCTTCCACTGGGTCCACTTGACCGTGGTGACGAGGGCCGGGTCCGGGTGAAAAACGGTCCCCGAGCGCTTGGAGGCGTCTTCGAGCCCAACGTAGATCGAGGCAGGGCTGTTCTTCACAGCGCCCCGGACGTAGAGCACCAGGGCGTTGACCTCCTCGACCGTCCAATCCTGGGCGACCTCAAACGTCCGTTCGGCTTGGCTGTAGAACGGGACCACCACGTTGTTGTAGTCGAGGGGCATGGACTGCGCGCCGGCGTGCACGATCCTTCGCTCCGCAAAGGGGGCCTCGACATGACCGACCGTCGAGCCGCTCAAGCCGTCGGTGTACCCGTCGACCCAGGTCTCGTAGATCCGGCTGCCCTTGTCGGCCGTGTACGCCTCGAAATCATCCACGGGCAGGCACGTAGCAAAACGCCAGACAGGACCCAGGCGAATCTGCCCGCCGGCGATGGTTTCGTCCACCCGCCAATAATAAATCTTCAGAGTCTCCAGCTTCCCGGGGGCGAAGCTGGTCGCGTCGATGAGGCCCTTGTCCGCGCCGGCGGCGCCCTTACTGACCGCATCGAGACTGTCGCTGAAGTACACGTGGTGCTTCAGGGCCGTCTGGCCCGGCATCCAAGTCAGCGTGGACGTCGGCGACGCGTCATTGGCCCCGTCCGCAGGGGTGGGGTAGTAGGCCGTCAGGGCCTGCATCGTGAAGGTCCAGACGTCCCCGGTGTGGATGGTCTTGCCGTCGGCCTCGACCTCATCGACCCGCCAGTAGTAGGTCGTGCCGGGCATCAGGGCGGGCAGGTGCCAGTACATCGCCACCGACTGGCGGCCCATCAAGACCAGAGCACTGGGCGACGTGCCCACGTACACCTCATGTAAGACGGCCTTCTGTCCCGCCCCCCACTTGAACAGCGGAACCTGGACCGCTCTGGCCCCGTCGGCGGGGTCGGGCCGGTTGGCCTTCGGCCCGCCGGGGATAGCTATCAAGGTCGTCAAACCCGGGTTCCTGACGTTGTAGTCCAGGTCGAAGTAGCCCGTGCCGGCGTGGGCGGTAATCCGCTTGTTGTCGATGAATCCCTGAATCACCGTCCTCTTGTCGTCCTTGAGGGTGAGCGTGCCCTCCGTGATGTCAATCAGGCCGGTGGCGGTTATGCTCAATCCGGCGGTGCCGACGTTGTAGGTGCCGCCGTGAAGGTAAAGCTGACCTTCCTTTCCGGTGGCTGTCGGGATGACCAGTCGCCCGGCGCTGACGGTGCCGCCGGTCATGATCCAGGTTCCCGACCCCCCGCCCCAGCCCAGCTCGTGCTCGTTGACCACCGTGATGGTCCCGCCGCTCATCTCGAAGGTCCCGTGGCAGTTGGCTCCGTCGCCCCACCAGATCCAGTCAGCGATCTCGAGCGTCCCGCCGGTCATCGTCATCGTGGGCTCGCCGGCCACCTCGCAAGCCAGGCCGAGAATCTTCGCAATGATCCCGTCCTGGAGGATCGGGCCGTTGGGAGCAGCCGCGGGGGGCACGTCGATGTAGACCTCATCGCCGGCCGAGGGGACTCTTTTACCCTCCCAGTTGTTCGGATTATCCCAGAGTCTGTTGTTGCCGCCGGCGGTCCAGTGAATGGCGGCGTGCGTCGTTGAGCCAAAGACCAAAATGAAGACACCCAGGTGAAGGGCTCTTGTGGACATGATGATCCTCCTTCAATAGGGCCAAGACAGGCAAAACCACACTCTACCCCAACTCTCGTCACCCTTTGTCGTCAACGTGCCTCACCCACCACCTCTCGCTCCTTGTGGAGCGGATGTCGCGCAGACGACCGAGATGGATTATGGCAGGTCGGGGGCGGAAAGTCAAGCCATATACCGACCGTGGTTACCCGTTCTGGAAGGAGAGGGAAGAGAGAAGCCTCCTTGTCAATGGTTCTTCTGCCAGGAACGAATTCGGCAAGAACAAGGAGGGGAGAAATGATACGAGAGGATTCGCTGATCCACAAGACCCTGCGATTCATTGGACGAATTCCTCGCTCCCGTGCTCGCAGAGGTGGATAAACCACGCCAGCGATTCCTCCGACAGGCCCTATCAGGCATTCTGTTTTCTGGACCGCTGGTGGTGACGGACTTGTGCCGCTGGATTCACGACCGTTGCTCGGATCGGTTCTATCACCGTCGCCGACCCGCTACTGCAAGAGGCGAACAAGCAGACTCCAGCCCCGGCCACCGCTCCGTCGCTCGTCCCGATCAGCCGTCACTCCGCCAGCGCAGCGATTGAGGCTTCGATGTGTCTGAAATAGCCCCTCTTCGCGTCGGCCAAATCCCTACAACCGGTCTACAACCACGACCCCCATTATCTGTTCCTCTGGCGAAACATTCCATTTCATAAGTACCGGCTTGGAAAGAGGTTATGATGAGGCCCGAGGACGTACACAGGTTTCAATGACCAATTCAAGACGACAGGGGCCGACAACTCTCTCACGCTGCCGGCCCTTGGATGTCTGCTAAGGGGGTGATGTCTTATGGCCTCGCGTTCGATTACACGAGCGAGCCCCTGATTGCGGGTCTAGTCGGCCGAAATCGTATTACGTAACACTTGGCGTCCTGCTATAATGATTCACAGCGCATGCTCATTGTCAAATCATGATCTTCCCAGAGAAGCACCAAACAAGACGGGCAGCGGTGGGCACATTCATAGCAAACCACACCGGAATCGACCAAGTACGTTGCCTGTAGGACCTGGAGCAGATGGTACTAGAACACGAGAGACCGCGGGCATTGCCAACTGTTGCACATACGATCTCTGATCGGCAAATGTGTCTGACTGTCGTTTGCGGACTGATGTATCGTCGAGCTTTGTTGAAAATGACTGGTACGATGCTGCCAGCAACAACAACTCGTGGGGTCGGTCTTGCCGGATCCACAAGCACGAGTGGGAGACGGCCTTGCGAAGGCTTTACGCTGATCGAACTGCTGGTGGTCATCGCGATCATCGCCCTGCTGATGGCGATCATCATGCCCTCCCTGAGTGCGGCCAGGAAGCACGCTCAAGGCACCGTCTGCACCTCCAATCTCAAACAGCTCTCGATCGCCTGGACCCTGTATGCCGACGGCAACGATTCCCGAATGGTCGGCGCCCAGGTCTGGACGGACCGTTGGGAGGTGGACAACTGGGTCCATCGGCGCGTCCAGGCCAGCGATCCCGGATACGGCACCGGGTTGTCCGCCCATGAGACGGAGCTGGCGGGCATACGAAGCGGCGCGCTGTACCCCTATGTGAAGGACACGAAGCCCTATCATTGCGTCGCCGACGAGAGCTGGAGGAAGAACAAGCTCAAGACCACGCTGGACGCGAAGGAAAGCCCGTGGCGCAGCTACGCGATCCAGGATGGGCTCAATGGGTGGGGGTACTTCAACCAGAAGCCTGCCCGCCGCATCATCGAGCTGCGGAATCCCGCGGAGATCTACATCTTCATCGAAGAGGACGAGGGCCAGGGGGCCCATAACTGGGGCTCGTGGATTCTGGACAAGGACGGCCTGGGCTTCCACGACCCGATCTCCATCTGGCACAATCGGGCCAGCACGCTGGGCTATGCCGACGGGCATGCAGAGTTGCACGTCTGGCGGGAGAAGACGACCTGGAAAGTGTCTTCGGGGGAGTTCCCCCCCGGCACGCCGTGCCTGGATAGTATGGATCTGAAGTACATGCCGTGGGGATACGTGGACATGAGCAAACGGACGCCCTGAGTCCGGGCTGGCCGTGAGGAATTCGACACCGGTGAGATTCGTGTGCCATACCCGCATCCGGGTGTGCAGATCAAGTGTAGCCGTGTTGAGGCAGGACATTTTTGAGGAGGACTATCATGGGTAATAAGGCGACACTCAGGCTCTCACTTCTACTTGTACTATTCCCGGGCACTGCCCTGTGGGCTCAGCCCCCGATCGACTGGAGCGGCCCGGGAAAATGGTGGAACCACAGCTTGGGCCCGGATACCGGCAGCGCCACGGAGGATCTCGGGGTCCTCGTGGTCAAGGGGGGCGGGGCGGACATCTATGGCACGTCGGACGGGTTCCATTATGTCTTCAAACAGCTCAACGGGGATGGCTCGATCACGGCCCGGGTCGTGCGGATCGGCGGCCCTGCGACCAATGAGTGGCGCAAGGCGGGCGTCATGATCCGCCAGGACCTCACGCCCGGGTCCGCGAACGTGATGATGGAGATGACGCCCACCGGCGGACACGCCTGGTGCCTGCAATGGCGCACGACCGCCGGCGGCAGCACCGGCTATACCACCGGGGGCAGTATGGCGCTGCCCTACTGGGTCCGGCTGGAGCGTCGCGGGAACCAGTTCACCGGGTACATTTCCGCCGATGGCGTCACCTGGGCGCCCCAGGGCACGCCTCAGACCGTGGCCATGAACAACCCGGTCTATGTAGGCCTGGCGGTCACGTCGCACGAGACCGGCCGGCTGTGCGAGGCCGCCTTCGACAACGTCATGCTGACTGGGGATGTCAAAGGCAGCCGGCCGGATGCCGAGGCTGCGGACCCGATCCCCGCCGTGGGGACAACGGACGTGCCGCGGGATGCTGTCGTCCGCTGGACCGCGGGCGAGTCCGCTGCCACGCACGATGTGTACTTCGGGACGAGCTTCGCTGATGTGAACACCGCCAGCCGGACGACCCCCAAGGGCGCGCTGGCCGGGCAAGGTCAGACAGCCGCCACCTTCGATCCGGCGGGTCTGCTGGCCTTCGGACAGGTCTATTACTGGCGTGTCGATGAAGTCGAGCAGAGCGGAACCATCCATAAAGGCAGCGTCTGGAGCTTCACCAGTGAACCTTACGGCTATCCGATCAAGCCGGTAGCCGCCACGGCTTCCAGCGCGCAAGCCGGCATGGGCCCGGAGAAGACCATCGACGGCTCCGGCCTCACCGGCGACCTGCACGGCACCGAGGGAACCACCATGTGGCTCAGCGCCGGGGCGCAGCCCAACTGGATTCAGTATGCCTTCGACAAAGCCTACAAGCTCTATGACCTGAAGGTGTGGAACTCCAATCAACTGATCGAGGCCATCCTCGGTTTCGGCGCCAGGAAAGTCACGATCGAAACGTCCTTGGACGGCACGACGTGGACCGCGTTGGCGAGCGTGCCCGAATTTGCCAAAGCGCCCGGAACGCCGGGCTACGCCGCCAATACCACGGTCGCCCTCGGGGCGATGGAAGCGAAGTACGTCAAGCTGACGATCAACAGCACCTGGGGTGGGCTCGGCGCCGTGACCGGCCTGAGCGAAGTCCGGTTCTCTTACGTCCCTGTCCAGGCCCGGGCACCACAGCCGGCGACTGCCGCGACGGGTGTGAAACTGGATGTCACGATGGATTGGCGATCGGGACGTGGGGCCACCTCGCACAAGGTCTATTTCGGCACCGACCCGAATGCAGTGGCCCAAGGCACGGCGGCCGCCAAGACGGTACTCGATCACGGCTTCACTCCCGACACCCTGAACTACGGCACGACGTACTACTGGCGGGTCGATGAGGTCAACACCGTCACGGTTCCGGGCAGTGTCTGGAGCTTCACCACGCAGGAATACGCGGCGGTGGATGATTTCGAGAGCTACACGGACAAGCCGGGCGCGGAGGTCTTCTCCACTTGGATCGATGGCTACATGAACAGCACGGGTTCTGTCGTCGGTCTTACCACCGCCGTCAACGGGACGTTCTGCGAGACGACCATCGTCCACGGCGGCAAGTGCTCCATGCCGTACGAGTACAACAACGTCAAGACGCCGTTCTATTCCGAAGCCACGCGGACCTTCGATACGCCCCAGAACTGGACGGGCAACGGCGCCGACACCTTGTCGCTGTGGTTCCGGGGCCGCCCGGTGGCATGGGCGGACAAAGGCAACAACGCCTATGCCGTCAGCGGCAGCGGCGCCGACATCTATGGCAGCGCCGATCAGTTCCGCTTCGTGTGCAAGCAGCTCAGCGGCAACGGCTCGATCACCGTGAAGGTGGACAGCCTGGTCAATACCCATCCCTGGGCGCGGGCGGGCATCATGGTGCGCGAGACCCTGGAGGCCGGCTCCCGGAACGCCCTGATCGCCGTGACCCCGGGCAACGGCATCGTGTTCCAATGGCGCGACGGCACGAACGGGACAACTTCCTACACCAATGCCGGCACGACGGGAATGGTGCCGCCCTACTGGCTCCGGATCACCCGTACGGGCAACGTGATCAAGGGGGAGCGCTCGGCAGACGGCAAGACCTGGACCCAGCAGGGCACGGACACGACCGTCGTCCTGGCCACCAACGTCTACATCGGTCTGGTGGCGGCCAGCCATGATGCGGCGCTGACCACCGTGGCCGAGTTCTCGAATTTCTCCACCACGGGCACGGTCACCGGCTCGTGGCAGTCGGTGGCGATCGGGATGGCCATGCCGACCAACGATCCGACGCCGCTGTACCTCGTGGTGGAGGACAAAACCGGCAAGAAGAAGACGGTCGTCCATGCCAATCCGGCGGCTTCCGCCACCGCGGCTTGGACACAATGGCGCATCGGTCTGAGCGATCTGAGCGCTGCGGGGATCAACCTGGCGGTCGTGAAGAAGCTGACGCTCGGCGTCGGCGATCCCGCCGACCCGAAACCAAGTGCCGCCGGCATGCTGTACCTCGATGACATCGCGTACGGTCATCCGGCGAAGTAGCCAGGTTCCCCACCATGTGGTAACCTGTAGCACACAGAGATGAAGACGGGGCGCTGATTCAAAGAACAGCGCCCCGTTTGTCATGCTCCCGCGTTCTGAGACGGGTGGATTGTCAAGAGGGAAGTGGTCATGAACAGGAGGTTAGCCTTGAGAGTGATGCGAAGTGGATGGCTGCTGTTGGCGGCTTTGGTTGTCGGCGGCAATGTGTGGGCGGATGAGGCGCGGTTGCGCATCTTGATTCTGACCGGGCAAAACAACCACGACTGGCGGCAGACTACCCCCAAGCTCAAATCGATTCTGACCGCCAGCGGCCGTTTCGCGGTGGACGTCACTGAGCACCCAGAGCAGTGCGAGACCCAGACCTTCTTGCCCTACGACGCCCTGCTGAGCGACTGGAACACGTTCGGCAATCCGGGGGCCCCGAATTGGCCGGACACCGCCCGCGCGGCGCTGCTTGATTTTGTGCGGAGCGGCAAAGGGTTCGTGGTGGTCCATGCCGGCGGTTGCTCCTTCTACGATTGGCCCGAATATCAACAGCTCGTGGGTGCTTCGTGGAAGATGGGCCAGACCAGCCACGGCAGTCCTCACGAGTTCACAGTCAAGCCCGTGGGCGACCATCCCATCACACGGGGCATGATGCCCTTCAAGTCAACGGACGAGCTGTGGGTCCGGCCAGGCGTGGGCTCCCTCTCGCGCACGCTGGCCACCGGCGACGATCAACCCGTCGCGTTCGTGTTGGAATTCGGCCGGGGCAGAGGCTTCACGCTGTTGCTCGGCCACACGGCCGCTCTCATGGACACGCCCGGTTTTCAGTCGCTGCTGCTGCGCGGGGCTGAGTGGGCCGCCACGGGCCGGGTGACACTCCCGGCGGACGTCACGGCCAACGCAGCCGATGCAGATGCGATCCTCAAGGCCTTGGCCGCGTACCGCTTCGGAGACAGCCGCAAGCCCATTCTGGACCTGGAGAAGCTTGTGGCGGCTGTTTCCCAGGACACCGCCGCGCAGCGCGTCCTCGCGGGCAAATTGACTGCCCTGCTCGCCGGCGATACCACGACCGAGGCCAAGCAAGTCGCTTGCCGGCAGCTCTCTTTGATCGGCTCCGGCGCCGACGTGCCCGCGTTGGCCAAGCTCCTGGGGCACAAGGACCTGGGCTATTTCGCCCAACTGGCGCTCGAAAGGATTGATGCACCGGAGGCCGAGGCCGCCTTGTTCACGGCCCTGGCGACCACCACGGGCGAAGTCCGGGTGGGCATCATCAATTCCCTCGCGGCGCGCCGCAGCCTCAGGGCCGTGCCGGAGTTGGCCAGGCTGGCAGGAAACAGCGACACCGCCGCCGCGGGCGCGTCCCTCGACGCCCTGGGTCGCCTCGGCGGCGCTCAGGCGGCCGCCGCCCTGCTGGCAGCAGAGGGAAAGATTCCGATGTCACTGAACCCACGTCTGACCCTGGCGCTGTTGAGTTGCGCCGAAGGGATGCTTGCATCAGGGCAGACCTCGCAGGCGTCCGATCTTCTTGAAAAGCTCATAGCTCCGACACAGCCGCCGTCCGTCCGCAAGGCGGCCTTTGCCATGCGCGTCAAGGGGCTGGGCGGAAAGGGATCCGAAACGTTGATCCCCGCTCTTTGCGGGGGCGACAACATCCTGCAAGAAGCGGCTATCCGCGCGCTGCGCTCGGTGGCTCAGCCAACTTCCCTGGCTCCCGCTGTGGCCGAACGTTTGGCGAGACTCCCCGCGTCGGCACAGGAACGGGTGATCGTGTGGCTGGGCGAATGTCGTGACCCGGCCGCCCAACCGGCCCTGACCAAGGCCGCTTCCAGCAGCGTCCGGGCCGTGCGACAAGCCGCCGTGACGGCTTTGGGCCTGGTTGGCGACGCCTCTGTCATCCGCGTGCTCACAGGAATCGCGGCCCAAAGCAATGAGGAAGACACGCGACTCGTGGCCGAGGCGCTGGCTCGCCTGCGCGGCGGTAACGTGGACAACGCGATGATTGAGGCTCTGAAGGCGGCCCCACCTGCGGAACAACGGGAGCTGATCCGTGCCCTGGAGCTGCGGCAGACCAAAATGGCTGTGCCGGCACTGATCGAATTGGCCGGCGGCAAGGAAGCCGCCATCCGCCGCTCGGCCATCGCCGCGGTGGGCAAGTTGGGCGACACCGCGGCCTGCGCGAGCCTGGTGACATTGATGCAGGCAACCCCGGAAGAGGCGGCGTCGGCGCTGGCGGACATCTGCCGCCGTGAGAGCACCGTGGAACCCCTGCTTACGGCTTTGACGAAGGCGGCTGCGCCTGCACGGGCAGCCCTTTTGGAGGCGCTGGGATCGATAGGCGGAGCGCAGGCCCTGGCGGCTGTCCACGCCGAGTTGAAGGCCGAGGACGCAGAAATGCGCGTGGCCGCCGTGCGTGCGTTGGCGAACTGGCCCGATGCCGCGCCACTCGACGAACTTGTCCCTCTGGCCTCCAGCACGGCGGACGCGCGGTGCAAAGCCCTGGCCTTGCGCGGGGTGGCCCGCCTGGCGCCGCTGGCCAAGGACCGCCCCCGGGAAGCGGTCGAAATCATAACGCAGGCGATGAAGTGCGGCGGCGCCCTTAGCGAGCAAAAGGCCTTGCTGGCGGCCCTGGGGAAGATACCCGACGATGCCTCTCTGAAAGCCGCCGCGGCCTTGGTCAGCGATCCGGCCCTGGCCCGTGAAGCCCAGGCCGCCTTGGATCAAATCCAGGAGCGCCGGGCGAGAGCACCCGCGCCGGCCTGGGACGATCAGGCAGTCGCCCTGTTCCATTCGTCGGAGAACCTGTGCCGCGGGGCCACCGCCACGAACCTGGACAATCTTACTCCGGATGGCCAGGGGGAGGGACCGTCGGCGGCCTTGGACGGGGCCCCGGAGACGTATTGGGATGAGACGGATCGCCAGCCGCTTTACTGGCTGCGGGTCCAGTTGAAGCAGCCGGCCACGGTCGCCTGCCTGCGCATCCTCGGCTATCGGCATCATAACTATGCCCCCCAGGACTTCGAAGTCCTCGGCGACGGCAAACCGATCAAGACGGTGGCCAACGCCATCTATCAAACGAACCTGCTGACGGTGGACCTGCCCCCGACGGAATGCCGCACGATCGAGCTGAAGATCACGGGCTACTACGGCCAGAGCCCCGCTATTCGGGAACTGGGCCTTTTCGGAAAGCCCGGATCAAGCAAGTGAGAACCGAATCAAGCGATGGAGTGACACATGCACACAAACGACGTTTCCAGACGACGATTCTTGAAACAGGCCGGCGCCATCGGCTCCGCGTTGGCCCTGCCCACGATTGTTCCCGCCTCCGTACTGGGCGAGAATGCGCCCAGCAAACGGGTGGCGCTGGGCTACATCGGCGTGGGTGGACAGGGCAGCGGTCTGCTCAACGGTTTTCTCGGCCTGCCCCAGGGCCAGAGTGTCGCCATTTGCGATCCGCTGCGGGAGCGGCGGGAAAAGGCGGCGCGCATGGTCGAACAGCGGTACGCCGCCGCGCGCGACCGGGGCGGCTATCAGGGCTGCAAGGCTTACAACGACTTCCGCGAGCTGCTCGCGCGAGACGACATCGATGCGGTGGTCGTGGCCACGCCGGATCACTGGCACGTTCCGATTGCCATCGCCGCCGTGCGGGCCGGCAAAGACGTGTATGTCGAGAAACCTCTGAGCATCTGCATGGAGTGGAACAAAGCGCTGCGCCAGGTCGTGCATCAGTACGGCGCCGTCTTCCAATACGGCACGCAGCAACGCTCGTTCGACCAGCACTGCGGATTCGTGGCCGAATTGGTTCGCAACGGGTATCTCGGCGAGTTGAAGGCCATTCACGTCATCGCTCCCAACGGAGCGACCGGCGGTCGGGCCGAACCGCAGCCGGTTCCGGAGGGGCTGGACTACAACCTGTGGCTGGGACCGGCGCCGGAGGCCCCCTATACGTTCGACCGGGTGCTGGGCGTCGGGCGCTGGCACATCTACGACTATGCGATTGGCTTTATCGCCGGCTGGGGTGCGCATCCGCTCGACATCGCCCACTGGGGCTACCCGCAAATCCCCGTCGAATGCGAAGGGACCGGCCGGATACCGACCGACGGACTGTTCGATACGGTGGTCGATTGGAACGTGCATGGCCGCTACGCAGGCGGTGCCCAGTTCACGCTCAAGACCGGCTCGGACCTGACCACCTTCGTCGGCACGGAGGGCTGGGTCGCCGCCGGTCGCGGCCGCCAGACCCTGGCCGCCCAGCCGGCGTCGCTGCTACGCGTGCAGATCAGGCCCGACCAGACCCACCTGCTGCGGGAGACCAACCACTACGCCAACTTCCTCAACTGTGTCCTGAGTCGGCGCACGCCCGCCAGCGACATCGACTCCGCCGTGCAGTCCGATTTCATGAGCCACCTCGGCGACATTGCCATCAGGACCGGCCGAACGATTCGCTGGGACCCGAAGAAGGAGACCATTGTGGGCGACGAGAGCGCCGCCCGCATGATGCAGCGGACGCTGCGGGCGCCTTGGACGATCTAAGATAGCCTCCGCTGCCGCAAAGAAGTGGCCCCGACTGTTCCAGGTCTGTGGTTCGTCCCCCACCAGCCGGAGATAAGCCTCGTGAACCAGTGCGGTCGCCTGAAGGGTCTGGCCCGGAGCCTCGTGGGACAGCTTCTGTGCCGCCAGGAGCCGCAGTTCCTCGTACACCAGCGGCAAAAGTTCGTCCGTAGCCTTGGCGTCCCCCCGTTCAATCGCGATCAAGATGCGTGTGACATCACTCATGCCGACTCCTCACCGTTTCGGACTTCTGATAGGTTCAGTGTCTCAAAGAAGGCAGGACTTTTCAAGCGTGACGGGACGATATCGCAGTCGCAAATCAAGAACGGCCGGCAACCCCTTTGTCCGACCCCCTTGTTGGCGTGTCAAGTCAAGAGTACGTCTTACTGATGGGCCTGCAGACGTGTTAGAATTGGCTGTGCTGCGTCGACGGGCTTGCTGCCCATTCCTGTGGAAGAGGCCGCCGGATCTGGAGAACTGACGATGCTACGGGCTTTGTATTATCTGCGACACTCTGTTCCTCGGCGTATGGAGCAGGCCCTAACCAGATCATGGTATGAGTATCTCTCGCGCATGGATCACGAAGCCAACATGGTCTTCATGAACTATGGTTGGGCTGATCTGGACTCTCAGGCCAAGCCGATCTACCTGCGCAAGGAAGACGAGCCGAATCGTTATTGCATCTATCTTTACCACCACGTGGCGGACGCCGTCGACCTCCAAGGTATGGATCTGCTGGAAGTAGGCAGCGGCCGGGGAGGTGGCGCCTCTTACATCACGCGGTATCTGCAGCCAAGATCCCTGGTCGGCATCGAGATCACCGGCGCCGCCGTCCGCTTCTGCCATCAGTACTATCACATCCCGAATCTCTCCTTCGTGCGGGGTGATGCGGAGGCTCTCCCCTTTGACGACAACTCTTTTGACGCCGTTGTCAATGTTGAATCCTCGCATTGCTATCGGGCTATGGGTCGTTTCCTTCAGGGGGTATACAGAGTGCTCCGCCCCAACAACGGGTACTTCCTCTTCGCGGATCATCGCGCCAAAGAACAGGCAGAGGCTCTGCGCACGCAGATATGCCAGACGGGGTTCACTCTGCTCAGGGAGCAGAGGATAACTCCCAACGTACTGCGAGCTCTGGACCTGGATAACGCACGCAAACAGCAACTCATCCAACAGAAGGTACCGCGCATCCTCCAAGGTGTATTCAACGAATTCGCAGGAATGAAAGGGACGCACGGCGTGTACGCACAATTCGTGTCTGGGAACAAGGAATACCTCAGCTTTGTCTGCAGGAAACGGAGCGCTTGTCCTGCGTGATCACCGGCCGCGCCGCAATTGCGGCTGCGATGGGTCTGAAATGGCTCCTCTTTTCGTCGTCCAACTCCCTACAACCGCCCTACAACCGCGACGCCCATTATCTGCCCGTCTAGCCCGACTTCGCGGATTCGCCATCAGCTTGGGTCACTCTTTGGCATAAAATCGCAGATTTCAGGGTCATGCGGGCCGATTCGTGGCGTGAGACCATTGTAGTGAAGACTTCCGGCCGAAGGCCCTTCTTGACCCTGCTA
>CAYHAJ010000181.1:0-5466 GCA_964354535.1 uncultured Pirellulales bacterium | reverse complement strand
ACCCTTGTGCATATATTAAACATTGTCAGTGCTGCCAAGATGCCGATAAGCGAGCTTATCAGACCTCTACGAAGATACTATAGCAGCGGCGAGATAAATTTCAAAGTCGAAGATAAGCAGGCGAAGATGGATGAGCTTGCGAAAAGATACAGCGACGGGCAAATTGACAATCTGGACGGGGTAACTATTCAGTATAAAAACTGGTGGTTTAATTGTCGGCCGAGCAATACCGAGCCGCTGCTGCGGTTGAACCTGGAAGCCAAAACCCAGGATCTTTTGAAAGAGAAGCTCGCCGAGATGGAACAGATGCTGGGCAAGCCCGTGGCTTGATCGTCAAGCGGTTGTGATGCGCGTTTGTAGTGTGCTCGCGAGAGCATATCAGAAGAAACGCCTTACGGCGTCACTACAAACGGAAACGAGCCGCGCAACCGATGGATGACAGACGCGTTTCTTAGGCAGGGATTATGGAAGCATACACCAAGATTTATCCAACGGAGAATGGTCCGGTCGAGGGCATTCAGATCCGCTGGCCGGGTTTTAACATTTTGATGGTCACGGGGACCAAGGGATTCCTGGCGTGTCCCGCGATTGATGTCGAGGCCTGCCAACGCTATGGGGCGGCGGCTGTGATCGTTGAGAGCACGCCGCAAAACCCCATTGGGACCCTGGACCGGTTCCCGAATCGCAAAATCATCAAAGTAAACGAGAAGGCCAAGGCCTTGGGTATTCACGAAGGCATGGAGGCCATCGACGCATTTGCACTGATCGCCTGAGGCATCAGGAGGGACTCGGACGCGGTGTTGCGCGTTCGGACCCTGGGCCCACCACCAAACCAAGGAGGGGAGAGTGTGTGTGGCTGCAGCGCTGGGTTGGCCTCGATGAGAGTCCTCGACGCGACGGGTCGCGCGGGGGTTCAAAGCGGGGCTTTGGCCTTTTCTTGCTGGGATCATTGGGTACGAGGAATAGGGAGGCAAGCATGGGACAGGACTGTCTTTCACGCCGGGGTTTCCTGGCCTCTTCGGGTGCTGTGCTCGGGACCGCTCTGCTGGCGGGGGGCCACGCGCATGGTGTGGCGCGGGCCGGTATGCGGAGTGCGCAACCGTTCAAGTATTGTCTCAATGCCAGCACGATTCGCGGCCAGAAACTCGGGCTGGCGAAAGAGATCGACATCGCCGCCCAGGCGGGCTACACGGGCATCGAGCCCTGGATTCAGACGATCCAGGAGTACATGAAGGCCGGTGGCAAACTCAGCGATATCCGCAAGCAGATCGAAGATCGCGGCCTGACGGTTGAAGGGGCGATCTCGTTTCCACGCTGGATTGTGGATGATGACACTATGCGGGCCGAGGCCGTCGAGCAGATCAAACGCGAGATGGACTTGCTGGCCCAGATGGGCGGCAAACGCATCGCCGCTCCCCCGGCCGGCGCCAACGGCAACAACGCGCCCACCCTGGACTTGCTGAAAGCGGCCGAGCGGTATCGTGCGCTGCTCGACCTCGGCGACAAGATGGGAATCACGCCTGTCCTCGAGTTGTGGGGCTCCTCGAAGAACCTGCACCGGCTGGGCGAATGCATGTTCGTGGTGATCGAAAGCGGCCATTCGAAGGCGAGCCTGCTCGGGGATGTCTACCACATCTACAGGGGTGGCTCGGATCTCAACGGCCTGAACAAGGTTTCCCCCGCCGCCATGCCCGTGCTGCACATGAACGACTATCCGGCGGACCCGCCCCGGGACAAGATCACCGATGCCGACCGGGTCATGCCGGGCGACGGCATCGCGCCACTGCCGCAGATCCTGCGCGACCTGAGCAACAAAGGTGGCCAGACAGTCCTGTCGCTCGAATTGTTCAGCCAAGCCTATTGGAAGAAGGACCCGCTGGAGGTGGCGAAGACCGGCTTGGCCAAGATGAAGGCGGCCGCGGAGAAGGCCCTCGCTTCGGTGTGAGGTGCGGCTCGTCCCAGGCAAGAGGGGAGACGGCGTTTCTCAGGCGGACGCAGAGGAAGGGAGAGACTATGGCAACCCAGGTGTGCTTGGTGGCAATCCTCGTCGGGGCATCCCTTGGGTCAGCGGCGGATGCACAGCCTCCAGGGAATCAGGAGATCCTGCTCTCGGCCGGCCAGGCCCTGGTCGGCGCGGATCGGCTGTGTGTCGTTCTGGCGATCTACGGGGCGGAGCAAGACCTTCGGCCTCTTGACGTGCCCAAGCTCAAAGCCCAAGTCGTGGAGAAGCTCAACAGGGCGGGAATCAAGCACGTGGAGAGCGAAGCAGAGCTTGTCCCCAAGTTGGTCGTGAGGATTGAGGGTACGCGGGTGTCGGAGGAGGGCCAATTCGTCTGTCGGGTCCAGATGGCGTTAATCCGGCATGTGCTGCTCTCCAGTCCGCCGAATCTGCCCCTTTCCGCGGAGGTCTGGCAGGGCCGGCCGGCATTGGCGGTAGTCGCGGAGGCGAGCATGACCGAGACGGTTTCGTCCGCCGTTACAGGCCAGATGGAGAGATTCATTAACAGCTACAAAGAAGCCACGCGTCTTTCAAGGCTCCCGCCCAGTGCCCCGCCGGACCGCTCGGCGCCAACAGCATCCGGGTATCCCTTCCTCTCTTCCAAGAGCAGTCCGATTTTTCACCGGCCGGATTGTCGTTGGGCGCGAGACATTGCCAGCAGTAATCGCGTCGGGTATAAAAGCCGGAAAGAGGCTCTGCAGGCTGGCAAACAACCGTGCAAAACCTGCAAGCCGTAGACGCGTTTGTAGTGACGCCGTCAGGCGTTTCCATGGAAGTGTGAAGTGGCAAGTGTAAAGAATGTCATTGCGAGGAGCGCAGCGACGCAGCAATCTCAATGCCAGGAAGAGAGATTGCTTTGCTCCGCTCGCAATGACATACGTCAAACGAGGGCTGTGACGTGACCAATCGAGAGTGTGTGTTGGCGGCGATTCAGCATCGGGCGCCCGACAAGGTGCCCTATGACATTCGGTTCACGCAGCCGGCCCACGCGCAGATGGTCGAGCACTACGGCGATCCCGACTTCGAATCGAAGCTGGGCAATTGTTTCACGTGGCTGCGGCCGCACCGGCCCGAGGGTCGCTACACCCCGGTCGACCCCAATATCTGGCGGGACGAGTTCGGCGTCGAGTGGGACCGGCGGATCGACAAAGATATCGGCGTCGTCTGTAACCGCTTGGTGACGCCCGGGAATGTGGGCCGCTTCCCGTTCCCCGACCCTACCGACCCGGCGCGCTACGAATCGTTCGACGACGTGATCGCGGCCAGCCGGGATAACGCCGTGCTGGTCAGTCTCGGTTTCGCGCTGTTCGAGCGGGCTTGGACGCTGGCGGGCATGGAAAACGTCCTGATGGCCATGGTCGCGGACAAGCCCTTCGCGAACAAGCTGCTGGATCGCATCCTGGAGTTCAACCTGGGCATCATCGAGAACGCCTGTGCCCATAACGTCGATATCTTCCGATTTGGCGACGACTGGGGCCACCAGCGGGGCGTACTTATGGGGCCGGAGCTCTGGCGCGAGTTCATCAAGCCCCGGTTCAAGGAGATGTGCCGGCTCGTTAAATCGAAGGGCAAATACACGATGCTGCACTGCTGCGGCAAGGTCGATGAGTTGTTCCCCGACATGATCGAGTGCGGCCTCGATGTGTTCAACCCGTTCCAGCCGGAGGTGATGAGCGTCTACAAGATGAAGCAGCGGTACGGGGACCGGTTGACCTTCTACGGCGGAATCAGCATCCAGCGGAGCCTGCCGTTCGGGACGGTGCAGCAGGTCAAAGACGAAGTCCGGCGGCTCCTCGACGTCGTGGGTGAAAACGGCGGTTACATCGCCTCGCCTTCGCACGACATCCCCCGCGATGCCCGCCCCGAGAACATCGCCGCCATGATCGAGGTTCTGCAGAACCAGTGATCGGCACCAGCAATATTGTGATTCCGCAAGGTGATGCCCAGCGGCTGCAGTTGATCGCCTGCAAAGTTGTACAGCGCGAGGCGTATTTCTGCGCGGCGCGGTCGAAGAACGTGGTGGATATCGTCCTGATGCCGCAAGGCCTGCATGATGAGCCGGATCGGCTGCGCCGCGAAGTGCAAAAGGCGTTGGAACGGACGCGCGATATCCAAGACCGGCCCTATGACGCTTCGCTGCTTGGCTACGGCTTGTGCAGCAATGGTGCGGTCGGGCTGGGCGCCGAGATCCCCATCGTCATCCCCCGGGCCCATGACTGCATCACGCTGCTGCTCGGCTCGAAGGACCGCTACCAGGAGTACTTCGATTCGCATCGGGGCGTCTATTGGTACAGCCCCGGCTGGATCGAATCGGGCAAGCAGCCCAGCCGGGAACGCTATGATTTGCTGCTGCGGGAGTACATTCGCAAGTACGGCGAGGACAATGCCAAGTACCTGATGGAGGTCGAGCAGACCTGGATGAAGGAGTACCAATGGGCAACGTATGTCGATTGGGACCTGATCGACTCTGAGGGTTACAGGGCTTTCACGCGAGAATGTGCGGCGTTCCTGCATTGGAATTACGGCGAGTGTCAGGGTGATGCCGGCCTGATGCAGCGCTTTGTCGACGGCGTCTGGAGCGACGAGGAGTTTCTCATCGTCCCACCCGGTCAGCGGATCGCCGAAGATGTCACGAATCGGGGGATTATCAAGGCCCAATGATTACGATGTCGCTGCGCGAAGGGATTTCCCTGCTCATCTTTGTGCTGTTGTTTCTGGCCCTCTATGGCTTCGAGACGTTGGCGGTTATCGATGGTGTTTGGGGCCGAATCTGTAAGCGGCCCGGCAGAAGCGAATTCTGGGCCCGCCGGTACATCATTGTCCACGTCGCCGCGGTTGTCGGGATCGTCTGTCTGCTCTACGGCTATTTCGTCGAGCCGAATTGGATCGGTGTCCACACCGTGGCCCTCCGCACGCCGAAGCTCAGGAACGCCCGCTTTCGCATTGTGCAGATCACCGACCTTCACTGCGATTGGAGGATCCGGAACGAGGAGAAAATGGTGCGGATCGTCAACGATCTGAAGCCGGACCTCGTCGTGGCCACGGGGGACTACCTCAACCATGCTCTGGGTCTGCCGCATCTGCAAGACGCTCTCAAACGTCTTGACGCCCCGCTGGGAAAATTCGCCGTGACGGGCAATCAGGATGCCGCCTGGTGTTCGCAACTCGATCTCCTCGACGGCACAGGTTTTCGCTGGCTCCAGGAAGAGGCGGTTACGGTGACCAAGGGCTCGGACAGCCTTGGCCTTTGGGGCTTGGCCATGGACTTCGCGTCTTCCGGGGTTCCCTGGAATCCTGTTCGGACCCTCCCCGCTGACCGGTTCAATGTCTTCTTGTTCCACACGCCCGATTTGATCGAGGACGTCAGCGGTCCGGCGGTCGACCTGTACCTTTGCGGTCACACGCATGGTGGGCAGGTGTGTTTGCCCTGGTACGGTGCCTTGATCACGTTCTCGAAATTCGGGAAG
>CAYHAJ010000180.1:0-22207 GCA_964354535.1 uncultured Pirellulales bacterium | reverse complement strand
CCGGTTGTACGGATTTGGCTGACGCGAAGAGGGGCTATTTCAGACATATCGCAGCCTCAATTGCTGCGCTGGCGGAGTGACGGCGGACCCGGACCAGCGACGGAGTGGTGGCGGAGGCTGGAGGTTCGCACGTCATCATCGTGAGCCACAGATTCTTCTTCATAGCCCCGCGAGGTTAATGGACCGCGAGGCGGTGGGCAAGGGCTTTGGCTTGGTGGTGGCGCACATCCAGGATTCGTATCTACTTGCGGTGGAATGATATTTATACCCTACGGGCAATAGGTTTCGTCGACTTGCGGCCTCCAATCGAGCGGCTCGTGTAGGGCAGTTACACGGAAGAGAGCGGGAACTAATCTTCGATCAAAGTAATATCCTCGGCCGGCTTCTTATATTGCCTCTGCGCGACATATGATTTGGCATCATCCACCATCTGCTGCGTGATCGTGTAGTGATATTTGCGGTAATCACTTACAGTAACCTCGCCCACCCAGAAGAAGCCCCACTTCTCGAAGAAGTCCGTCAGGTCCAGCTCGGCCACGTCGCAGCAGATCTTCACGAACTCGAACTGATTGCGAATTGAATCGTCTCTGGAACCTGCGTCCGGGCGGCCCCGCATCTGCTCCATCACGTCGGCATAGAAATCCGGCCGCCCGTTCCGTGAAAAATAGAGGTGGAGCTGCCAGAACGGGGCCACGCGATCGAACACATTCGTACCATCCAGCAACGACTTCCTGGGCTCAGCCTCAATGATGTTCTTGCGGGCGGAAGCATAATTACTCTGGGCCTTGAGCCGGCTGGCAGTGCCCATCTTGCCGACAGTATAGAGGGAGAAGATGTTGTTGCTCACCTCCGTCATGCCGCCCCAAGTCATCTGCGGGCGCATCTGCAGGACGTGTCCCACCTCGTGGCAGAAACCCCAACAGGGGTCGCCCGCAATCACGACGTTCGGATCGGCCACCTTGCGCATGGTGCTCTTATCGCCCGAGTACGCCACGCCGTCGCCATCGCGGAACATGTAGTAGTTGAAGTTCACGCGCGCCAGGATGCGGTTCTTGGGCACCTTCTGGTGCTTCACCAATCCCATCAACGTATAGTGGTGGTGGAGCATCGCATCGTAGTTGCGGATCAGCTCCACGCCCTTGCCGCGGGTGTAGATGTTGAACCACTCCACGGGATAAGCCACCTGGATGTGCCGGCCGCGGGCATCCAGGATGGGACTGACCGCCCGATCCAACAGGCGGTCCCAATCCGCGTTCGTGTGCTTCGACGCATCAAAGAAACCATTGACTTTGCCCGTAGGAAAGTGAATGGACACCTTGGGGGCCTGTTCGGCATGGTCGTCGAAGTAGCTCACGTACGCGTTGCCGCTCTTGGTGACCGGGATCACATTGACGCCCTCTTGGAGGCCGATCACCTGCTTGCGCAGGCCCCAGCCGTTGGGATCTTTGGCCGGGTTGACTCCCGCGGCGGGCTTACGCATCCAGTCCGGAATCAGCAGCCAAAGCACCTTGCCTCCGGTATTGCCCACCAGGACCACGTGTTCCCCCGCCTCCAGGTAGATCCCCGTGATGTTCTCGTAGCGACTGAAACCATCCCCGAGCTTCAAGGTTCGCCCGAGTTCGCTGGGGGAGGGATAGGCCTCGTAGCGGGCCGTGCGGTACGTGGTCTCGTACGTGCCCTCCAGCATGCCAGCCGCCACAGCCTTGAGAAGATCGCTCTGGAAACCGGCCAACTCTTCCGCCCGAACGCTCGTCTTCAACTGGCTGCAACTGGCATCGGTAAAGAACTGCAGATCGGCGCTGAGCGCGGCGATGTCATTCGCCGCGCCGCCAACCGCGGATAAACAAGGTAGCAACAGGATGGGTAGAATGAGTTTCTTCGCACGGCATTGAACTAGGAGCGGACTTCTATGGTTGTGGGTATTCATGAGCACCTCTGTCGAAAGCACCGCCGGCGCGTGGTACGGGGTTGCCCCAGAAATCTGATGGCACGCTTTGGGGTAAGGTTTTTCCGGAGTCTATACACGGGGAATCGGATTGCAGTTTGTAACCGTCCAGCGAGTCCAGGCCGATGCTGCCGCTCCCGGGCTCGACGAACCTGGGGTCGAGGGTCATCTTGGCGGGATCGTCTGGCTCGCCATCAGGATGGTATCCGAAGAAGACATTGTTCGCAAAAGTCCGCTTGGCGTTCCGCCAATTGTAGGAAGCCGTGGGACTGAGATTATAGATGATATTGTTGTAGAAGTAGTAGGTCTTGTCGGCGTCTCTGCGTTCGTCGATGATTCGGGGGGAGAGATGGGCTGGGACAAAGACAACATTGTTGTAGACATAGCAACTGGTATTCGGATAGTTGAGGCAGAATATGCTGCCCTTGTCGTTTCGGCTGATGTTATAGCGAACAATGACGTTGGCGTCCTGCGGCTCGGTGCACATCCAGAACAGGCCGTGGCTATTGTCGTGACTGTAGCTGTACTGGAAGATGCAACCGGGACTTTCGAGATCCGCGTCGTACAAGCAGCCGTCAAAATCCTTGGCGCGGTTGAGATATCCCTCATTGAACTGGAAGACCGTGCCGCGGCTGCTACGAGAAAATATCGTGTTGCCGGTCCCGGCTCGATAGGCGGTGTCCCAGCAGACGTTGTGTTCTACAACGCCGCCGTCCGCCAAACGAATGATCATGGCATTCTTGGCAATGTCGTTGATCTTGTTGTCCCGGACGCGGAGATTGGTAATCCTGCGGCGATTCCAGTTTGACCCACCCGGCGTGTTGGAGCCACCGGCCTTGCTGGCGGTGAAGATGCCGGTGTTATCAATGGTCTGGATCCGGCACCCTTCGATGAGGATATCATCGAAGCGTGTGTCGTTCACATCGTCGGCTTCGATGAAGATACCGATACCTCCGGTGTCCTTGGCTTGCACGGACTGGCCGACAATCCCTTTTATGTGGTGGACATAGAGGTTTCGCAGGTGAATATGATGAACGACGCCGCAGTTGGCGGCGGCAATCATCACCCCGCGGCGGTCGGCGCCCGTGGGAGCGTCGTTGGTAATCTCCAGGTTGCTTATTTCCCAGTGCTGCTGATTGCGCAGACAGATGACGCCCTCACCTGCGGAGCCTGCACCGTCAATCACCGGAAGGACGCCTTCACCATACCGATCAATGCGGATAGGTTTGCCGGATGCTCCGGAACCTCTGGGATGGAGTTTTCCACTCCAGCGGCATCCGGCGCAAAAGAGGATGTGGTCGCCCGGGGCAAAAGTCGTGGCGTTGACTCTCTCCAACGTCTGCCAGGCTCGAGTAGGATCGGCACCGGTGTTGCTATCCGACCCGCTGGTCACATCGACATAATAGGTGGCGGCCGAAGCCTGCTGGACGACATCAACGGGCAAACATATCACGACGGCGGCGAGAGACCATAGACAGAGGCATCTGCGTTTCCTGGGACCTGGACCATGGATGAGCGAGTCGTCCATAAAAACCTGCAACATGAGAGCATCAAAAGAAGTCACCCCGGTTGCCGTGGGAATCCGACCCGTGCCCGGGTGACAGTGAATCGACATTACGCGACAGCCTCCTGGCCGTCAACAACTTTGCCCAAAGCACTGACAAGCAACGGCGTCTCTCTCGGTAGCCCCGAATCTGATTGAATTGTCCCTGGGCCTCCAGCAGCAACTCGCCGGGCATCGGAACATTTCGAGTGCGAGGCAGAATCTTGCGGGGCGGTGCTGGTGTGGAGAAACGAGGATCGTCCGCCAGGAGTGACGGAGTGGTGGGCGATGCCGTGGGTCCGCCTTTGAGATGTGAGAAAGCAGATTCCGCAGCCGCTCCTTACGCCACTTTCCCTGCGGAGCTCCTAGCGCATGTTTGACAGATTGTGTCGTAAGTCCTTGTAGAATAAGGGCTCCCTTTTCAATTTGTCGCTATTTCGGACTTCATCATACTTCTTTTTCATCTTTATTCACCTCAGGTCTTGGCGCGGGAAGCGAGGCCTTCGGCGGATCGATTTGGGTGATCCCGAGAGCCGTCATCACACGGCGGGCATCCCGGCTGCCGCCGCTCACCAGACGCAGCGTTTGGCCGTCCACGCTCAGCTCGGACAGCCCCACCGAACGCATCGCCGCAAACGCCTCATTGACACTCAGATCCGGCAGACTTTCCGACAACTGGTGGGCCAGAACCTGCTTCAAGAACAACGCCAGGGACGCCACAAAGATATGGGCCTGCACCCGGTCATCCTTGTGGTGATAGATCGGACGCATCTCGATGACATCCTTGAGATCCCGAAACCCCTGCTCGACCGTATTCAACTGCTTGTAGCAACCCAAGGCCTCGGCGGCGGTGATCGTCGCACGATCCGTCTTGAGGAGGTATTTGCCTTCCCGCTGAGTCTCGGCCGCCAGTTTCACGGGGTCTTCGAAATAGCGGAACTGGCCCGGACCGGCTGATTCCCAACTGTAATAACGGTGACCATGATGACGCCCCAGCGCCCGCGCCGCCCGGGCCCCGATCTTCCCGGAGTCCTTCAACCGGCCCTCCTGGACCGCTTTGGAGACTGCCTCCAATTCCCCCCGGGCCCGGCCCATATCCCGCAGACGCAGCGCCTCTTCATACGTCTTCCGCTCGGTACTGTCGATGACGAAGTACCGATGGGACACCCCCGGCAGGCGGACCTCTTGCACCCGGTTGCCCTCGTCCACCTGCTTCCAGCGGCCTTCCGATAAGGCCTCCAGGACCGACGCCGATTCCTGGCAACGACGCCCCGCAATCCCCAGAAGGTAACAGAACCCATGACTCGACAGGAACTCCAGGTTCTCCGGACTGACCAGACCCCGGTCCGAGACCACCATCACATGGCCGATCTCAAAGCGGCTCTGGAGGTCTTCCAGAACCTTGGACAACGTCTTCTTCTCCGAGACATTGCCCGCAAAGACATGATGCACGATCGGGAACCCATTGGCCATGACCACGCCGATCAGCACCTGCACCTGCCGGGGCTTGCCGTCCTTGCCGATCCCGTGGCGACGCAGAACGCCCTTGGGACTCTTGCGACAGAAGTACGTGCTGGTCAGGTCGTAACAGACCATGTCCACCTTCACATGGAACAGGTCGCGCAACCGTAACCTCGCTCTGCCTTCTCAGGGGCTTCTTTTTTGCACGCCGGAACGCGACCACCCAGTGTCAGTGAATCCGCCCTTCACAACGCTTTCTGGGGCACTGCGTCGCGTTCGCGAGTGTCGTGTTTCGTCTTCATTCGGCCGGGGTCATGCGCAGGTATCCCATCTTCCGCGGGTTGAAGCGGCCCAAAGCCAGGCGGTATTTGCCGAGGTCCGATTCGTCCATGCCCGTGGGCCAATTGTCCGCCGCGAGACGGCGATTGAAGATGTTAAAGGCGTAGGCGCGGCCCGAAGGATCGAGGATCAATAACCCCTCCAATGGGATGTGCAGAGTCACGCCGTGTGCGCCATCCGGCGTTTTGTAAGGTTCGGCTCGCAGGCCGATCTCGCGGGAATCCGACACATCTCCCGCGGTCGAGACGTGAATCTCCCAGAGGTGCGCGGTTACCAGCGGATCGCCGCCTTTGCCCCGGTTGATCAAGCCGGGGTTGTCCACCTCCAGGTAGCCGTTGGCCGAGACGGACGCGTAGAGGCCGGGCTGGATGCCGTACTTGCGGCACGATTCCACGAAATCCCGCACGACGTCGCCCTTGTTGCTGCGCCAGGGGGATTGCTTGACCCCGTAGGGGTAGAGGTCACTTTGCCACTGGAGGAACCCGCTGCAATGCTTGGCGACAAGGACGGCGTATCGGGCCCCCAGGGCTTGGGCCGCTCCCATCCATTGGTCGGTGTCCAGTTTGGCCGGATTGTACATCTCGGGCGTTGGCATGTCGCGCCAACTGCGCCAATCCCAACCGGGCTTGTAGATGGGAATATCAAAGTGGAAGAACATCCCGAGTTCCATATCCTGCCATCGGGCTTGCTGTCGGCTGGGCTTCGGCAGGCTGTCCGGACTGGTTGTCCCCGCACTGGCCCCCCAGCCCCTTTGCCCCGAAACGACCAGGGAGGCTGCTCCCACACTTCTGAGAAACTGGCGTCGATTCATCGTGCCATCCCTTTCACCGGGGTTCTGCATCGAATTTCACGGGTGAAGCTCTGTCTGTGAGGTATCCTATGATACCCAACCAGTGCCTCCGGCTTCAATGACCCGGTGTGTGACAGCCCGTTGACACCCCGTGTCCGGCGGGGTACATAGGGGTGGGGTGCCGCGGTTTTGACCCGCCACCTGCCGCACGTTTGGTCTGCCCTTCACACATGGAGACGGAAGAGGAAAGAAGAGGACAAGAGTATGCAATTGAGTGATCGAAGCCGGCACGGCCGTGTAAGATTCCAACTGTCTCTGACGATGTGCCTGATTCTGATCGGTATGTCTACGCACGTTGTCGCCGGCGCACCGATGACCGTGTGGTTCG
Source organism: uncultured Pirellulales bacterium (assembly GCA_964354535.1). GTDB lineage: Bacteria > Planctomycetota > Phycisphaerae > Sedimentisphaerales > Anaerobacaceae > PLanc-01. The sequence continues at coordinate 15,741 of CAYHAJ010000180.1, read as the reverse complement.
ATAAACCCGGCCGATCGTTCCACGAGTCGTCCCTTGTCGGCAACGGCCGGCTGGGGGCCATGGACTACGGCGGGGTGGATCGGGACCGGATTGTGCTCAACGAATCCTCGATGTGGTCCGGCGGGTCGTACGAGGCCAACAAAGACGATGCCTATCAATGCCTGCCGGAGGTGCGTGCCAAACTCTTTGCCGGCCAGATCGAGGAAGCCGGCGCCGTTCTCAACCGGAGTTTCCGGTATGCCGATGGGGTCAAGGGCTGGGGGGACGAGAATCAGTTCGGCTGTTACCAGATCCTGGGCGATTTGACGCTCACGTTCGGCGCAGGGCCGGGCCTCCGGATCACCTCGCCGAGCGGCCATGCCGAAGGGGACGGCAAGACGATCGACGGGTCCGTGGACGGCAATACCCGCACGAAGTGGTGCGTGCAGAATGCCAAACCGACCGTGCAGTGGCAGGCGGAATTGCCGGAGGTCAAGAAGGTCGAATCGTACACGCTCACCAGCGCGGACGACGTGCCGGCACGCGACCCGCAGGTGTGGGTGTTGGAAGGGTCGGTGGACGGCAAGGCATGGACGGAACTGGACCGGCGTTCGTTCGACAAGCCGTTCGAAAAACGCTTTGAAACCAAGCGCTTCGAGGTCACACGGCCCGACGACTATCGGTTCTACCGGTTCACCTTCACCCCGCGCGACGCGTACTTCCAGGTGGCGGAGGTTGCCTTGGCGGGAGTGGCTACCGATCAAACCGGCCCGGTCCCGGCGGATTACCGGCGCGAGCTGGACCTGATGACGGGTCTGGCCACTACACGCTATACCCACAACGATGTGACCATCACGCGTGAGCTGGTGGCATCGAAACCGGACGAAGTGATCGCTGTACGCGTCAAGGCGAGCCGGCCCGGGGCACTCACCTTCACCGCCACGTTGTCACGGCAGAGGAACGCCGCCACGCGTATCGAAGGAGCAACGCAGGTGCTGGAAGGGCAGTTGCCGTTCAACAAGCCGGGCGGCGGGGGGGAGGGCGTGCACTACTTGGCATTGCTCGGCGCGCGGGTGCAGGGGGGAACGGTGTCTGCCATGGACGGGAGGCTGAGGATTGAAGGTGCGGAAGAAGCCGTCCTGGTGGTGTCGGCGGGGACAGACCTGTTCGAGAAGAACTACACGGCCCTCGCCCGGCAGCGCCTGACCGGAGCCCTCGGCAAGCCTTTCGAGACGCTGGTCAGAGACGCCGTGGCCGATCACCAGGGGCACATGGAGCGTTGCCGACTGACCCTGCCGGCCGGACCGACAGCAGCCTTACCCACGGCCGAGCGGGTGAAACGAAACGAGCAGACACCCGATCCGTCCCTGGCGGCCTTGTATTTTCAGTTTGGCCGGTATCTCCTGGTGGCGGGTTCGCGCCCAGATTCACCATTGCCGACGAATCTCCAGGGCATTTGGGCCGAGGAGTATTCCACCCCGTGGCACGGCGATTTCCACAGCAACATCAATCTGCAGATGAACTACTGGCCCGCGGAAGTCACCAATCTCTCCGACTGTCACGCGCCGCTACTGCGGTTCCTGCAGGGCGTAGCCCGGGAAGGCGCAAAAACGGCACGGGCGTACTACAACGCGCCCGGCTGGATGGCCAACCATACTCAGAACCCCTGGTTCGAGACTGCGCCGAGTTTCCTGCCGGCCTGTATCGGACCGACCTGCGGCGCCTGGCTGGCGCAGCACCTGTGGATGCATTATCAGTTCACGCTGGACAAGGAATTCCTGCGGGCCAACTACCCGATCCTGCGGAGTGCGTCGGAGTTCTGTCTGGCGGTGCTGGTCGAGGACCCGAAACACCATTGGCTGGTGACTTCGCCGTCCAATTCCCCGGAAAACGCCTATGTCTACACGGACAAGGCCGGCAAGAAGCAGAGTACCGCTTTGTGTATCGGCGCGACGTACGACATGCAGATTATCCGGGCGTTGCTGACCTGCACGGCGGAAGCGGCGCGGATTCTGGGCACGGACGCGGAGTTTGCCCAGCAACTCGACGCTACGCGGGCCCGGCTGGCGCCGACCCGCGTCAATGCCGAAGGACGCACTATGGAATGGCAGGAGGACTTCGAGGAAGCGGAAGTCCACCACCGGCACTGCTCGCATCTGTGGGGTTTGTATCCGGGCGACGAGATCAATCCCAACACGGCCGAGTTGTACCGGGGCGCGCGTCTGTCCCTGGAACGGCGTGGTGATGCCTCGACCGGCTGGTCGATGGCGTGGAAAGCGAATTTCTGGGCACGCCTCCGCGACGGGGATCGTGCCGCCAAGCTGCTCTCGATGCTGATCGGACGCGGCGCCGGCAATCTGATGTGCCTGCACCCGCCGTTCCAGATCGACGGCAACTTCGGAGGCTGCGCCGCGGTGGCGGAAATACTGCTGCAAAGCCACGACGGCACCATCACGCTGCTACCGGCCCTGCCCCGTGCCTGGCCGGAAGGCAAAGTGTCGGGCCTGCGCGCGCGAGGCGGCTACACCGTAGATATCGAGTGGAAAGACGGGAAGGTCACCAACTATCGCATCGTCGGGAAGACCGCCGGACCCGTCACCGTTCGCGTAAACGGCATGGAGAAAACAGTTAGTGCAGAAAAACTGTAAAAGGAGGATTGCTCATGGCAGACAGGAAAAGTGCGGTCAGTCGCAGGGACGTACTCAAGAGCTCGCTGGCTGTGGCTACACTGACAATTGTCCCGCGGCAGGTGCTGGGAGGCCAGGGTCGGCCCTCGGCCAATGAGCGGCTGAACATCGCGGCGGTGGGCGTCGGCGGCATGGGCGGCAGCAATCTGGCCGCCTGCGCCGGGGAGAACATCGTGGCCCTGTGCGATGTGGACGCTGGGGGCTATGCGGCCAAGACCATCGCCAAGTACCCCAAGGCCAAGACCTACAAGGATTTCCGCGTCATGTTCGATCAGCAGAAGGACATCGACGCGGTCATCGTGGCCACCCCCGACCACGCCCACGCGGTCGTGGCCTTGGCAGCCATTCGGCAGGGCAAGCAGGTGTATGTCCAGAAGCCCCTGGCGCACAGCGTCTACGAGGCACGGATGCTCACGGAGGAAGCACGTAGGCACAAAGTGATGACCCAAATGGGCAACCAGGGGCACTCCGGCGACAGCACACGGCTGGTCTGCGAATGGATCGCCGATGGCGCGATCGGCGCCGTACGCGAGGTCCACTGCTGGACCAACCGACCGGTCTGGCCGCAGAGCATCGAGGTCGAGCGACCGAAGGAGACGCCACCTGTGCCGGAGACGCTCGATTGGGACCTCTGGATTGGTCCGGCGCCCCTGCGGCCGTACCATCCCTCCTATCATCCCGGCACGTGGCGGGCGTGGTGGGACTTCGGCACAGGGTCCCTCGGCGACTTGGGCTGCCACATCATGGACCCGGCCTTCTGGGCCTTGAAGCTCAAGTATCCCATCAGCGTCGAGGGCTGCATCTCGACCTACTGGAAAGGTCTGTGGGAAAAGACCGAGCCGAAGAACGAGCAGTATCCGCGCTCGACCATCGTGCGCTATAAGTTCCCCGCGCGGGAGGGCATGCCCGCAGTCAAACTGACCTGGTGGGACGGCGGCATGATGCCCGAGCGGCCGGAGGTCCTGGAGAAAGGCCGCCGCATGGGGGACGACGATGGCGGTGTCCTGTTCCTCGGCGACAAAGGCGTGCTGATGTGTGGCTGCTATGGCAAGGGCGCGCGTCTGATCCCCGAGTCTCGGATGAAGGAGTATCAGAAACCCGCCCCGACACTGACTCGTGTCCCGGGCGGTGAGAGCGGCCACGAGAAGGACTGGGTCCGCGCATGCAAGGAGGGCAAACCCTCAAGCGCGAACTTCGACTATTCCGGCCCCTTTGCCGAGACCGTTCTCATGGGGAACCTGGCCATCCGGTTCCCCTTCCGCGAACTCCAGTGGGACGGCGGGAAGATGGAAGTGACCAACGACCAGGACGCCAACGCGTACGTCCGTCGACAGTACCGCCGCGGGTGGACGCTGTAGCGCTTGCCGGTTGCTTTCGCACAGGTCCCTACGGAACTTCTGCGCAGGAAGGAGAACGCGAAATGCACAATGGCATCACCATTGCGATCACGATAGTAGCGTGGTTACTTCCGGCAGGGGATTCCGCAGGAAGGGACAAGATGACGGCGGCACCCACGTCGGACCTGCTTGTGCCGCGCGTGCACCTGGCCCTGGAAGGTCCACTGGCCGGTCGTCTCGACGGCATCATCCACAACTGGCTGATTCCCGCGCCGGATGCGAACCCGGGAATGCTCGAAATGATGCGCCTGCGCGAGCGCAAGCCGCCCTACGAGGACCCCGTCCCCTGGGCGGGTGAGTTCGTGGGCAAGTACCTCACGTCGTGTGTCCGGGCTTGTCGCCTGTCGAACGATCCGGGTCTGCGGGCTGTGACGGCACGTGTGATGCATGAACTCATTGGGACCCAAGCGCCGGATGGCTACCTCGGTCCTTTCCCTGATAAGCACTTTCTGGACCGTTGGGACCTATGGGGGCACTACCACTGCATGTTGGCCATGGTTCTGTGGTTTCACGATACCGGGGACGCGGAAGCGTTGCGGGCCGCGACGCGCGCGGCGGATCTTATGTGTGCGACTTTTCTCGGTACGGGAACACGCGTGTACGACGCCGGATCGCATGAGATGAACATGGCGGTCATCCACGTCCTGGGCCTGCTCTATCGCGAGACGAAGAAGGACGCCTACCGCCAACTGATGCGCGAAATCGAACAGGACTGGCAGAAACCGGGCGCGGGCGATTACCACCGGCTGGCCCGGCGCGGTATGGAGTTCTACCGGACGCCCAAGCCCCGCAGGGAAAGCCTTCATCCCATGGCCGGGCTGGCGGGACTGTTCCGCGTCACCGGCGACGATTCCTATCGACAGGCACTCGTTCATTGGTGGCGGAGCATCTATCGCACGGACGTCCACAACTCCGGGAGTTTCAGCACCAACGAACAGGCGGTGGGCAATCCGTTCCAGAGCGGCGCCATCGAGACCTGTTGCACCGTGGCCTGGCTGGCCCTGGGGGTGGAGACTCTGCGACTGACCGGCGATAGCCGCATTGCCGATGCCCTCGAACACGCCACGTGGAACGCCGTCCTCGGTTACGAGCACCCCAGCGGTCGCTGGTGCACCTATGACACGCCCATGAACGGAAAACGACTCGCTTCCGCGCACAGCATCGTGTTCCAGTCACGGCCCGGCACTCCCGAACTGAACTGCTGCAGTGTCAACGGTCCCAACGGACTGGGCCTCCTCAGCGAATGGTCCGTTCTCGGGGGCAAGAAGGGACTATATCTCAACTACTACGGGCCCGGGACCATCAAGGCCACGCTGGAAGACGGCTCCTCATGGTCGTTGATCCAGACGACCCTCTATCCCGCGGCCGGCAGGGTCGATCTCGAAGTCCGTCCGGCGCAGAGCACGCTCTTGCCTCTGTTCCTGCGTATTCCCGAATGGTCGCGCCAAACCACCGTGGCCGTGAACGGCACTCAGATCGAGAGAATGGCACGAGGGTCCTATCTGAAGATCGAGCGCGTCTGGAATCCTGGCGACAGGGTCACAATCGACCTCGACATGGGCGTGCGGGCCCTGCGTGGGGACGGGCACGTTCAGTTCAACACCTCGCTGCTGCGCGGCCCCATTCTGTTGGCATTCGATCAGAAGCACAACGAGCAGGACCCCGCCAGCACGGGGGAACTCGATCTGACGTCGCTTCCGCTTGAACCGCTCGGGACAGACGATATGGTCATGCAAGACAAACCGCTTGGTCCCATCGTGGCCTTCGCGACACGAGCGACCGACGGGAAGCGCATCGTGCTGTGCGATTTCGCCTCCGCGGGGGCGTACGGCACCTATTACCGCTCCTGGCTGCCTGTGCGAAACGCCCCGCCGGCGCCTTTCCAACTGGTTGAGCCGGAAGACGAAACTCGCCTTCCCGCCGAGGACCTGCAATTCATCTGGACGCCGGGGGAGCCTGGCTCACAGTACGACGTCATGATCTGGGATGAGCAGGCCGGAGAAGGCTCGGCTTGGCGTCAGACCGGCTTGACCGAGACGGAGCTGGAACCAAAGTGGCAACTCTCGCCCGGCAAGGTCTATTGCTGGCAGGTCGTAGCGAAACATGGCTCTGTGGCTGTACCAAGCACAAATGGTCCCCTGTCCTTCCTGATCGACCCCGCCGTACCAAGCACCCGGCACGGCGTGTTGCTGCGGGCCTCACTGGCAGGCAAACCAGATCCAGAGGAAGGGGCACTGCTATTGGCCCAGAAGGTCGAGCCCGCCCCTGGGCGCGACGGGCAGTCGAACACGGCCCTACGTTTCAACGGCAAGGACTCGAAGCTCGTGTATGCCGCCCCCCGATTCCCCTTGCGCACCTACTCGCTGGCGGCCTGGGTGAAACCGGAAGGCTTGGGACCGGATGGGAACAAGAGGCACCACATCTTCTCGGCCTGGTGCGCCTCCGTCAATGACGCGCTCCGCGTATCCGTGCAGGAGGGCAAACTGGTGGCCAATATCGAACAGCCCACGGGCGTTTTCCATATGGCTGCCGGACCCGTGGAAGACGGCCAATGGCTGCACGTTGCCGTGGTCAAGAAGTACCGCGACCTGACTCTCTACGTAAACGGCCGGCGTGTGGCGACCACCCTTGTCCCCAGCACGCTGGCACGCGGCGCCCAAAACCTGGGCATCGGCTGCAACCCCAATTTCAGCGACACCGAGAGTTTCCGGGGCAGCATCGCGGATGTCTTGTTCCGTCGCGAAGCCCTGACAGACACCCAGATTGCCTCGCTGGCAGCGCAGGATCGCAAGTGATCGAGTAGCTCGAAGAGAAGAACACGATTCCTCAGGAGAGAGGCGGCGCCCAACGAATTCTCCTCAACTCAGATATTCTTGATCGCTACGTTTGCCGGTGCTCGTCCTACGATCTCACGCAAAGCGGCCAAGGTGTCAGTCAGTTTCTTTAACTCGTCGGAGGCCACCACCGGCACGTGCGAATTTCCCCGGTTTTCCAGGGCGTCGACGATGGATTTGATCGTGAGCGTTTCCACGTCGCGCGCCGGCTGATACAAGACCTCCTTGTCTTCCTCCTGTTGTCTGATCTCCGCCAGGACGGCCGATTCGACCAACTCGTGGAGGATCTGCCGAACCAATCGAATGGGGACTTCCAAGGCCCGCGAAATCTCAGGAGCATCCCAGGCAGGCTCTCCGGCACAGAACCTCCTCACGATCACGTTGGTAATCAGCAGGGAAAGCAACATCTTGCGCGAGTGACTCACCGACCGGCACTCCGGCTCGAATTCATACGTGTGTACATTCTGGACCGCAAAGGCAATTTCCGCCCCAAACAGAAGGATGAGCCAACTCATCTGAAGCCAGATCAAGAACAACGGAAGGGCCGCAAAACTCCCGTAGATTGCGCTATACTTTGCCGCTCCGATCTGAAGATTGATATAGGCCCACTGCACGACCTGGAAAAGCGTTCCCGAGACCACCCCGGCGATGAGGCCCGCTCTCAGCTTCACCTTGGTGTTGGGCATGAAGATGAAGACGAACGTGAAGGTGACCCACAAGGTGCAGTAGGGCAGGAGATGCAGCGGCAGGAGCAATACGGGCCCGAGGGAATTCAGAAACTCGCTCTTCTCCAGCAGCAGTCGCGCCTGGCTGCTCACGACGACGGTTGCACTGCCGGCCACCGCCATCAGAACCGGGCACACGAGGATGAGAGAGAAGTAGTCGCTAAACTTGCGGCCCAGGCTGCGGGGTTTGGTGACACCCCAGATCTCGTTGAAGGAATGCTCGATGTTGCCCAGGACCTGCATCACGCTCCAGAACAGGAGCAGGATACCCACGCCGGCAATCAGCCCGCCCCTCGCGTTCTCCAGCAGAGAATTGGCAAAGGTGACGATGTTCTTGGCGACCTCCTCTTGCCCCTTGAATCGCTCCAGGATCTCTGTTTCCACCCGCTTCTCCAGCCCAAACCCCTTGGCGATGCCGAACATCATCGCCAGGACCGGGACGATGGATAGCAGAGTGTAGAAGGTCAGCGCCGACGCCCGGAACTTACAACTGTCCTCGTCATACCCTCGCATGGCCAGGGCGATAACGCGCAGTTGCCTGAGCACGAAGGACCTGGTTCGCGAGTAGTCCGTCAGTCGGATGCTCCAGATGTCAGTGGCCAGAAAGCTCTTGATTTTCGCCAACATCCTTCCTTGCTCCTTTCCTTTTGGGCCCGGGACACATATTCTTACGGACACGCGGGGAGATTTCAAGCCTGCGGCACACGGGAACGCCAGCGCATGACATGACACGATGACGTCCGAGCCGCCGCCGCGCAGGGACGAGTTCCTCCTGCGTGAGCAATCGATGATTCACGAGACAGAAGACTAGGAATGGTACGAAGCGGGAGTGAGCCTCATGCGTACGCGTTCAGCATCGAGGAACGCAAATCCGCATTGTCAGAGCTGTCAGGCGCCTGTACAATGCGCAACAGCCACTGGAAGACGGCTGCCAATGCTCAAGTGTCGGATTCTGGCTTCTGGAGAGTATTCATTATGGCACGTCGTGAGAAGACTTCAAAGAGAGGACCTGGGGGAAGAAAGGCCGCCGGGATAGGGTCCGCGCTGGTTCGTAGTGTTCTGGTTTCCGCCGTGGGAATTCTCCTGATTATCAGCGCCGTCTCGCCCACGAGTCTCGGTGCGTTAGGACGGTTGATAAGCGAGGATTTCCTTCTTGTGGTGTTCGGCAGGGCCCCGATTCTGCCAGGAGTGTACTGTCTGGGGTTTGGGCTCGTGCTGCTCGCGGGCCGGAACAAATTGAAGCTGGTCACGGGTCTCTCGTGTTTGTTCCTTCCGGCATTGGTCATTGCAGATGCCGTGCTTTCTGCCACATCAGAGACTGCTTCCGAAATGGAGCACGCTGTCCCAGTCGGCCATCTTCTACGCTCCGCCACCACGAGTCTCATAGGAAGCGCGGGCTTGGTCATGCTGGGTTTTGTTGTCCTGCTCAGCGGGATCTTTCTGTTGACGCCGAGACCGATCCTCGCATATCTGGGGAATCTGATCAGGGTCCGTTGGGAGAAGGTCTGGTCTCGCCGCCGTTCATCCCGGAGCGAAAGAACCGCCGCAGGAGTGACGCAGTATCAATCCCAGGACGTATCCCAGGCGGCTCCTGCCGCGGCGGGAACGTTACCCCATGCACGCAACGAGACCGAGTGCGCCGTGGAATCAAAACCGTTCCAACTGAAGCTGCAGCGGTACAATCGCGAGTTCGTGAAAGTACCGACGGGCCTTTTTGAGAAGCAGACCGGCTTGAATACCTCGTTGGCAGCCGGCACCAGGCGGCAGGAGATTATCGACGCCTTCGCGCTGTTCGACGTAAATGTCGATATAGGCGACATCAAGCGCGGTCCGTCCTTTGAGCAATATGAGCTGATTCCCGGCAAAGGGGTCAAGATCGCTCAGATGAGAAACTGCGTGGAAGATGTGTCGCTCCGCCTCAAGCAGAAGGTTGTTGTCGGCAAGAAGACGAACGCCTCAGTGACCATCGAGGTCCCGCTGGCAGAGCGGCAGGTGGTCCCCTACGGATTCATCCTGGAAGACAAGAAGGATGACACGTTGGCGATTCCTATTGCTGTTGGCGTGGACGCTTCCTTTTCACCCTTCAGTATCGACCTCGTGGAATTGCCCCATCTGTTGATTGCCGGCGCCACCGGTTCCGGCAAGAGCATATTTCTCAAGACGCTGGTTGCTTCCATTATGTATCATCTGACGCCCGATGAAACCCGCCTGGTCCTCATTGACCCCAAACGGGTGGAATTCGGCGTCTTCTCCTCATCGCTGTTCTGCGCCTGTGATGTCGTTACCGACTTCGAAGATGTCGCGGCCGTCCTGGAGGCGCTGGTTCTGGAAATGGAAAAGCGTTATGAGTTGCTGGAGCACGCCGGTGCTTCCGATATCAGGCAATACAATGCCGGCGTAGAGCCACGGCTTCGGCAGCCATATATCGTCGTCGTGGTCGACGAGTTTGCCGATCTGCTCATGCAGAATGTAGAGGGTTTTGAAGACAGGGCTATCCGGCTGGCTCAGAAAGCCCGTGCCAGTGGTATCCACTTGGTCCTGGCGACCCAACGGCCCTCGGCGGAGGTTATCAAGGGACTTCTTAAGGCCAACATCCCCGGCCGGGTCGCCTTCAGCGTTTCGTCTCACGTGGACTCCAAGATCATTCTCGATATGGGCGGCGCCGAAAACCTCATAGGGAAGGGGGACTTGATCTGTATCTGTCCGGCCTTTCGGGAAGGGATACGGCTACAAGGGGCCTACATTACGAATGAGGAGATACAGAGGATCATGGCTGCAAAGTCGTAGTAGGTCACGTTTCCGATGTCCTGTACCGTACGGGGATCTTCCAGAGCAGACCTTGGCTTCGTGGTCGCGTCATAGGTCCCGTCGGCTCGCACAGAAGCCCAAGGTCAGGCCGCCATCGACCGTGATACTCGCGCCGGTGAGGTAGTCACATTCACTGTCGGACAGAAAGGCTACGACCCTGGCGATCTCGTCGACGGTACCGACCCGGCCTGCGGGGACAGCCGTGGCGAAGGCGGCTTGCCGATCCGGGGGCGTCAGTTCTGTCGCGACCGCGCCCGCCACGACCGCGTTCGCCTGGATGTCATACTCGGCCAGTTCCAAGGCTAGGCATTTGGTCAGTTGTTCGAGCCCGGCTTTGGCCGTGCTGTAGTGGGCGTAATTCCGCCGGGGGGCGTAGGCGTGGTGGACGAGAAAGACCTCAAGGTCCTCATGGAGTCGCTGATGACTCCCGGCCCGGGTGCCTCCGACGTTCTCCATGGTGCGATTCTGAGCTGGATTTCGCCCTCCTTCGCCCAGGCCTGTGACGTCTACTTCGGAACCTCACAGGAGGCGGTCGGCAGCGCCAACCGGACCAATCCGCAGGGCGTCCTGGTCAGCCAGGGGCAAACGGCAAGCACCTACGATCCCAACGGGGCGCTCGATTACAGCCGGACCTACTACTGGCGGGTCGATTTCGTGATCGCCGGTCCCACGCCCACCATCTACCCAGGCCCGGTCCTGGAGTTCACCACCGCCGCTGCGGTGTATGTGATCAAGAATATCACGGCCACCGCTTCGAGCGCCTCGCCCGGCAGCGGCCCGGAAAAGACCATTGACGGCTCGGGGCTGGACAAGAACGATGGACATTCCACGGATGTCAAGGACATGTGGTGGAGCCTGCCTACGCCACCGAATTGGATTGAGTATGAGTTCGACAAGATCTACCCCCTGCACGAGCTGTGGGTCTGGAACTTCAACCTCGCGCTCGAGCCGCTCATGGGCTTCGGGGCCAAGACGGTCAAGATCGAACACTCCACCGACGGCAAGGCGTGGACCGCCTTGGCCAATGTGCCCGAATTCGCCCGCGCGTCGGGCCAACCCGGCTACGTCCACAACACGACCGTCAGCTTCGGCGGGGTCTCGGCCAAGTATGTGAAGCTGACCATCGAGAAGAACTGGGGCGTCGCCCCGCAGACCGGCTTGAGCGAAGTGCGGTTCTTCGCCACCCAAAACGCCCCGGCCGCCAAGCCGTGAAACCGTAGAACGGAACTACCCACTTGGCAAACGTCCAAGGGCCGGCAGCTTGAGAAAGTTGTCGGCCCTTGTCGTCTGGAATCGTTCATTGAAAACGTTCTACATTCGCCATCCGTATCATAACGTCCTTCTGGTGCTGGACTTATGAAATGGGGGGTTTTGCTGAAATGACAGATCGTTGGCCTTGTGGTTGTAGCGTGGTTGTACAGACCGGCCGACCGGAAGAGAGGCCATTTCCGACGCATCAAAGCCTCAATTGCTGTGCTGACGGAGTGACGGAACATGGGGACGAGCAGTGGCTGCGCCCACGGCGGAGGAGCAGCATTGGCACGGTCTTCATTTGCCGGCCTTGCGTCTGGTTTTGGTCTTTGCTTGGGACGTATCCACCTCGTCCTGCTTGCCGAATTTGGCGCGGCGGTCGCGCTCGTGGCGGTCGGTGCGGGTGAAGGTGCCCTCGCGAACCGGTTCGTGCGCCCTTTCCGCAAGCGTGGTCAATTTGGCAAGCAAGTCCGGTTTCGCCGTGGCAATGTCGCTGGACTCGCTTGGATCCGAAGCAACATCGTAAAGCTCCCACGGTTGGCCCGCCTTGGGGCGAACGGCACGCCATTGGGCCTGGCGGATGGCCGTCCAGCCGCCTGTCTCCCAGTAGAGATACTCGTGCTGGGCCTGCTGGCGGCCGGCCGCTGCTTCGCCGATCAGTTCCGGCAGAAAGGAAAGGCCGTCAATGTCGGCGGGTGCCCTGGCTCCGGTGACTTCGGCAATCGTGGGCAGCACGTCCGGAAAGTAGCCGAGATAGTCGCTGACGCGGCCAGGGGCAATCTTGCCCGGCCAATACGCGAAGAACGGCACGCGCAATCCGCCTTCGTAAAGGCTGCCCTTTCCGCCGCGATACTCGACGCCGGTTTGCGGATTCCTGTTCGCGCTGTGCAGGCCGCGCGGATGTTCTGGGGAAGAGAAACGATCCTGGCCGCCGTTGTCGCCGCTGAAGAAGACAAGGGTGTTCTTCTCGACGCCGAGTTCCTTCAACAAGGCCAGCACTTCACCGATCTGCCGGTCCACCATCGTCACCATGGCGGCATAGCGGCGCGCGGGCTCCGGCCACGGCTTGTCCTTGTAGATCGCCCACGCGGGATCGGTGTCGGGGATGTCGAGGTTCGCGTGCGGCGGCGTGTACGGCAGATAGGCGAAGAAGGGCTCCTTGCCGTGGTCGCGGATGAACTTCAGCGCCTCCTGGTGAATGACGTACTGGGAGTAGGTCTTCCCGGCGCTGCCGCCGTTGTTGCCCTCCAGTTTCACCTCCGCGCTGTTCCGGATGAGGTACGGCGGGTAGAAGGTGTGCGCGTGAACCTGGTCGTAGTACCCGAAGAACACATCGAACCCATGCTTCTCCGGCACCCCCGTCGAGTCGCGCCCCCCGCAGCCCCGCTTCCCGAAACCGCCTGTCGCGTAGCCGCGTTGTTTCAGGATCGAGGCAATGGTTTCCTCCTCGGCGCGCAGCGGTGTCCCGCCGCCGTTGGAACGAACGGACGTATGCCCGCTGTGTTTGCCCGTGAGCAGGCAGCAGCGCGTGGGCGCGCACACCGAGCCGCCCGCGAACACATTCCTAAAGACGATTCCCCCGGCCGCCATCTTGTCGAGATTCGGCGTCTGGATCGTCTGGCTGCCCATGAAGCCCGGCTCGTAGTAGCCGAGTTCGTCGTCAATGATGTAAATGATGTTGGGTTTCGCCTCCGCGGCGCGCAGGGACAGGCTGGTGCCGAGAGAAAGCAACAGGGCCATGAACAAGGCTTCGAAGGTCGATGGTTTCATAGTGAGTTGCCTGTGATTACTTCTTCTTATTTCTCTTCGCCGGCGCAGGAGAGCCCGCAAAGGGGATGGGCTTGACGTTGTCCGCCAATAGTTCGGTCACCAGCGGATCTTTGCTTCCCTTGCCAAATCGCGTCAGCAGTTCCCTGTGCTCAAGAATTACGTTGCGGTAGTTTGGATCGGTGGCCAAGTTGTTCATCTCACCCGGATCGGCCTGCATGTCGATCAAGGACTCCCGTTGCTGCCCCCGACTGTAGACACAATACTTGTAGCGGTCCGTGCGCACCATCCGGCCTTCCATCGTGGGCCTCAATCCATCAACCACACCGGTCTGTGCCAGATGGTTCTCCACCACCACATAGTCGCGCCACGCGGCGACCTCCCTGCCCAAGGCCAGCGGCAGCAAGCTGCGGCCCGGAAGCGTCCTGGGCACCTCCAGCCCCGCTGCCTCCAGCAGGGTCGGCAAGATGTCAATGCCCGTGTTGATCAGCTTGTCGGTGGTGGCGGCCGGTGTTTTGCCCTTCCAGGAGATCAGGAGCGGCACCCGCGCTGACTCGTCGTAGAGCACCGTCTTCTGGTTGAACCCATGCGCCCCGGCGCATTCACCGTGGTCGGCTGTGAATACGATGAGAGTGTTCTCCTCCTGGCCCGCTTTGCGCAGCCCTTCCAACAAGCGCCCGATTTCTTTGTCCACGAGTTCGACCATGCGGTAATAGCCCCAGCGATGCTTGCGCCAATCCTCGGGCGTGAATCTGCTCACGGGGAACGGACCGTCGTCCACCTGCTCCGCGCGACGAATCACGGTCATGCCATCGGGCTCGTTCTTAGGTGGCGCGAGGTTGCTGGGCGGGGGCGGAAGCTGATCCAGGGCCGGCGGTTCCCCAATCTCGCCGCAGTTCAACACCTCCTTTCGTCCCGCCAGCCGGCGGGCCCACTCGCAGATGTTGTGCGGGTTCAGGTAGCTGGCCACCAGCAGGAACGGCTTGTCGTGCGGACGCCCCAGAAATTGCAGCGCACCTTCGGTGACCCCGGCGTCATGGCCGCCCGTGCTCTGGGCCTTGATGATCTCGAAGCCGTGCGTCTGGGCGTCTTTCTGCGCGTAACACAAGTGCCACTTGCCGACGTACGGAGTATCGTAGCCGGCGGCCTTGAAGTAGTTGCCCATACACACCAGATGCTTGGGATCCATGGGGGTCTGGGGCTGGGCGTTCTGCGTCACGCCCGTTTCGTGAGGATAGCGCCCCGTGAAGAGCGAGTTACGGTAGGGCATGCACAGCGGATTGGCGCTGTATGCGCGGGTGAAAAGCACCCCCCGCGCGGCCAGCCCGTCCATGGCCGGCGTGTTGATGTATTGCCTGCCCATCCGGCAACTCATCACGTCGGCAAACTGCTGGTCGGTGATGATCACCAAGAGATTGGGCCGTCGCGCCGAGGGGCCTTGCGCGATCCCGAGCGGTACGCCGTGGCTCAACAACACGCCGAGGGATGCACAGGCTGAGGTCCTGAGAAATTCACGTCGTTGCACGGTGTTCTCCCTTTGTCTGACATTTCCCATTGGACCTCGCTCGGCTACGTCGCCGAGCCGAATTCAGCCATGATACAGCGCCCCGCCGTTGCGCCTATCTCGTTTTCGAGGTTCTTCCTGTCTTCCGGGCCGACGACCACAGGAGCAGGAGGTCTCGCTGCCTGGGAACTGGGCGGCCACCCCGTTTGTCCCGTCACACCCTTGAAGACCCACCGCCGTTGTGGGAGAATGCGCTTGTCAGAGGCCCAAGACCGGTGGGGAGTCGGCATGAGTGATGTCACACGCATCTTGAACGCCATTGAACGGGGGGACGCGAAGGCTACAGACGAACTCTTGCCCTTGGTCTATGAGGAACTGCGGATCCTCGCCGCTCAGAAGTTGTCCCATGAATCACCGGGCCAGACCCTCCAGGCGACCGCCCTCGTCCACGAGGCCGATCTGCGACTCGACGGATGATGAGCTGGGACAGACCCTATCGCATCTGAAGAAGACGTACGCGATTCCGTAGGATTCCGGCCGCTGTACCTTGTTATCCAAGACTCCCATCGAGGACAGGCAATAGAGCGCCTACATTGAAGGGCCAGTTTACATCACAGGCCTGGCCTGCTATCATGTTCCAACGGAATCGCACTGTATATGAAGGGCCATAATTGTGAGGGATTTGGTTGTTTGGCATGGGGCCAGTCATGAAGGAAATAGCCAGTAGGTTCTCAATTGTTGTGCTGATGACTTTGCTCGGCAACGTTCTTGTGAACGGGGGAGAAGATA